>CAYVNI010000262.1:0-2700 GCA_964452815.1 uncultured Sulfurovum sp. | reverse complement strand
AAGTAACATACCCCCAATAAAACCACCTATAAAAGTACCAAAGTAACCAAAACTATTAAAGATACCTAGAACTTTACCTCGTTGATGTACTTTGGCATACTTGGATGCTAGTGACTGCAATATAGGCTCTTGTAGGTTAAACCCTATAAAGAAAATTATAATTCCTGATGTAAACATCATATAGGTGTGGCTAAGTCCAATAATCAAGTAAGCAATAGCTAAAAATAGAATACCCAAAAGTAAAATAAGTTTATATTTTCCCCTCTTCTCAGCTATCATCGCTGCTGGTCCCATTGCCATGATTCCTACCACCATTGATGGCAGATAGATTTTATAAAGCTCTGCGTTCTCCCAACCATAAGTCTTGGTCAAGACTATAGGAATAATCATAAATGCAAAAGTCATAAACCCTTTGACGAGCATGTTGGTAATGTTCATCTTCATAAGATTTTTGTTCTCAAAGAGATTAAACTTCTCATCTTCTAAATATGTATGTTTTATAGTAGGAGGTGTAGGAACAAACTTTATTAAGATAACAATAGAGAGCAGTGCTAAAAATGAGACCAAGAAAAAAAGAGTTGAAACCCCACCAAAGTGAGCTGCAATGGTAGGACCTGCCACCATAGAGAGAGCAAATGCCATACCGATACTTCCACCCATAATAGCCATCGCTTTACCTCGCTCCTCTTCACGCACCACATCACTAATAGTTGCTGTAATAACTGAACCTATCGCTCCTGCTCCTTGAAGTAGTCGTCCTAATAAGAGCATATCTATATTATCTGCCATTCCTGCAACCAATGAACCAATAGCAAAGATAATCAAACCAATAATAATAGTCTTTTTCCGTCCTATCTTGTCACTAAGTGTTCCAAATGGCACTTGAAAAAGCATTTGAGTTATTGCATACCCTCCAATAATAATCCCTACCATTGTGTGGCTAGAGTCTGGCATATTCAACGCATAGATAGAGAGTACAGGCAAAACAATAAAAAGCCCAAACATTCTAATCGAAATAATAAGGTTGAGAGGTAAAATCTTTTTAAACATAATTTTCCTTTATAAGTTTAAGTTATAACTATATTTTAAAGAGATTATACTCTTTTTAGCTAAAATTTAAATGTTTTTTTTGGTGACTTCAGATTCTCTCTTCTCAGTGATAAGGATGTTTCTTTTGATGATGCTGAATAATCTTATCCATATTGGTGTCATCTAAAATTTCTAAATCATCATTTTTAAATTTTTCTAATACATCACTCAGCAAAATTCTCTCAAAACCTGTTATGAAAAAATATTTTTTACTTTATCAAAAACAGTTTCTTTCTCTTCTTTTTCTTCATCTATCTCTTTATCTTCAGGTTTAATAACATCATCAGGTAGCTTGTTTTCAGCTGTTCCATCTACATTAACAACAAAAAGTTCTGGATGAATTAAAGCTCTAAGCTCTCTCCTTACTACCATATTGGTTGTCATAAGACTCATGGAACATCCATGACAAGTCCCTATAAGTTCTATATAAACAACTCCATCTTTAACACCTAAAAGTCTGATTCCACCTCCATGAGAGCTAACATAGCCACTCACTTGTGGAAGAGCATTTTTTACAGCATAATAGAGTTCCTCATCTGAAAAAGGTATCATACTCAGCATCCTTTATATAATTTATAATTATAATAATTATTTGTATGAATTATAATATTATTATCCTTAAATAAGACTAATATACTCTTATTTATTTTTTAAAAGAGTTCTTATAAAACAGATTGTTTTTCTTAGGTTTTACAAGAAGCCCAATAAATAACTTTAAGAGTTTTTCACTAAAATCCATATAAAAAAGGTAGTTAGTGTACAAAATAGATAACCCAAAAAACAACCATAAAAATGTAACCCATGCTTTCTTTTTAGCATTAGCCATTACCATTGCAGAACCATCCACTATTTTACCTCTTATTATTCATCACTTTAGCGAAAGTGTTGTTATGGTAGGTATTTTCACCTCTCTGCTTCGTGGTGGTGCTATTACCATTCAACTCTATGCAGCGTTTCATGCACAAACCTATGAGAGAGTTATTCCCTATCTTGGAAAAGTATTCTTCTTTAGATTTTTGAGTTGGTTTATGATAGGTGCTAGTATCTTTTTTATAGGTGATAGCAATAGACCTCTAACCCTCTTTTTTATAGGTTTAGGACTCTTTTTCTTCTCTTTTACAGCAGGGTTTGGAGCCATCTACTTCAAAGAGTTACAAGCCAAAATATTCTCTAAAAGCTATAGAGGAAAAACTATGGCAAACCGTCAGGTAGCTGGGTCAATTGCTTCTATTATTAGTGGTGGAGTAACTGGCTATGTTCTTCAGCACTTCGATGCTCCTCAAAGTTATGCCTATCTATTTATGGTCAGTAGTCTCTTTATGATTATAGGATTTGGAACTTTTGTTACTATTGATGAACCTATTAAAAAAAATGTCTCTATAAAAGAGAAGAGTTTTAAAACTTTTATTAAAAATGCTTTTAAAATACTCAAACAAGATAGACGCTTACAGAAACAGATAGTTGCTATCTTTTTAACCCAACTTCATCATCCAAAATTTCAAAAAGCCATATTCTAGGTCTTCTCTCCAACACCAAATAATTTACCTGCACCACATCTAATATCTATATATAAAACCTACTAACCTCCCCAGCTTGATGTCCAATCTCTAA
>CAYVNI010000261.1:0-2243 GCA_964452815.1 uncultured Sulfurovum sp. | reverse complement strand
CTATATGGGTTTTATATCCACTATAGACAAAGATAGCAAAAAAAACAGTATGGCTCATTTCTGCCCATGATTGTATATCAAAGGATAAATTTGCAATAGAAATCAATATCCAACCAAGGGTAAGTTCAGCCAAAAAATAGAGAGCAGGAGCAAAAGCTCTTTTACGTCTTCTCTCTTGTCGATTATTGCCATTATCAATTTTCATCCAACACTCCTTGTTTTATATTGTGTAATTATATTAACAGTATAGCATAGGAATATAAAATTTGAGTGTTGTTTCTGTTTTTTTTTATTAGATATTTTTTCATTAGATATTTTTTGACTATTTATCTTTTTAAGCTATAATAATCATAAGAAAAATAGAAGGGAAAAACAATGCAACGAAGAGATTTTTTAAAATATTCAGCTGTTACAGGCACAACCATGATGTTTCCACAACTTGCATCATCTAATGAGTTTACAAAATTGGTAAAAACTGCTTGGCACTGCTCCAAGCTTAATCCTGTTCGGTTTATAGCAGGGTTGATTTTTGATGAGGTGGCAGAGGTCTTTTTGAAGCCGTTGGCAAAAAAGACATTTAACCATTTTGTCAATGGTGGAAGTGTAAGTAGAAGTTTGATTGGCTCTTATGCTAAATCATCCTCTATTATCACCTCCTCTACCATTTATCATGAACCTTACAAAGCCTCGGTGGTGGTCTATGGCAAGAGTGATTATGAGATTGAGCAGGAGCAGAAAAAGGTTATTGTTGAGTTGGTGCAAAATTTAAACAAAGAGAGGTTTTCTACCATTCATCAATATCTAAAAGAGGAGAAGATAGAGCTAAAACTCTATGATGGGGTAACGGTCTCAACCGTGGGTAATGATTTGACCCCTAGTGAGCTGTTTGATATTGACTATATCAAGTATGGTAATATTGCCCAAGAGAAGCATATTCAAAATCTACTAAAGCATACTCAAAATAGTTCATTTTCGGAGTTGATTGTATGAGAAAATTTATTATTATGGCACTGCTAACTGTTTACGCTTTTTCATTGACAGTTTCTGATATTAAGGTGATGCGAGAGAGTGATGTGCTTATTGCCTTTCCTCATGAGCGAAAAGCCCACATTATTTCAAAAAACATAAGACCCTCCGAGCTTATCAAAGTGAGCTATATTAGACTCAATGACCAATCGCTCTATTTTGTGCCAAGTTGGCTACCAAAAATGACCAATCTTGTTAGGTTGGAGCTAAAAAACACCAAACTCAATCTTAAAGCGTTAGTCAAGCTAAAGACATTGACCAAGCTCAATACTCTTGATATTAGCAACAATCCCCTCTTTAAAAAGGGTGGTAGTCTGGTTGATTTTCTCTCAAACTTTTCGCTTAGTGAACTCTATCTTACCAATACAGGTGGAGGCAGTAGCGACTATAGCCATATCGGCTCTATTGGCTCACTGATTAAGCTTGATTTGTCGGGCAACTCTATCTCTGATATAGATGACCTAGAGCTACAAAAACTAACAAGGCTCAAAGAACTCTTGCTCAACAACAACAGCATAAGTGGCAGACTCAATACAGAAGATTTACCAAAAGAGTCTCTGGTCAAACTGGATTTATCAGGCAATAACCTTAGCACTCTTGGTTTTAGTGGCGATTTCCCCTCACTTGTGACACTCAATATCTCTAAAAATAGACGATTTATGAGTTTTGCAGAGGAGTACAACAACCCCTATCTTTTTGCCAATTTGGAGCAGGGGAAATTCAATAAGAATTTTGCTCTGCCCAAGAGTATTATGAAGAGGTTGGGAATCAAATCCAAATGGATAGACCCAAGCAGAACTGTTTGCAAAAAAAACAGTGGTAAATTTGATAATGGTCGTTGTAAAGCTGAGTGGAAAAATATAGAGAATATTTGTCGTGATGGTGGTGGAAGAGTACCAACCATAGAGGAGTTGAGAAAAGTTGTGACAGATTGTGGGGGAGTTATTGATGATTTTGACAATAATAGGGCAAGTAGCTCTTATCAATCTTGTTATAAAGCAAAAGGGTTTACCTCTTACTTTTATTGGTCTTCGACTACCTCTGCGTCAGATTCGTCCTATGCGTGGTTTGTCAATTTCTACAGTGGCGACGACTTTCGGGATGATAAGACGTATGAGAATTATGTTCGGTGTGTTAGAGGTGGACAGTGATTTGATTTTTGGTTTTTTAGTGGGAATGGGTGGTAGGGCTAAATTTAAATGATAGGTTTTAATTGA
>CAYVNI010000260.1:0-4253 GCA_964452815.1 uncultured Sulfurovum sp. | reverse complement strand
GAGTAGAAGAGTAGAGGCAACAGTATATAAAATTGCTTTTAGAATTTTCATAATTCTCTTTATCTTGTAAAATATATATAATTTATTCAAATTATTGTTATATACTGATGAATTGTTAATATTTATGAGTTATAATATCGTATATCAAAGAAGAAGGAACATCCTATGAATCTAAAAGTTGTCTGTCCACACTGTGCAAAAGTAAACAAGATACCTAAAAAAGAGAGTTATGCCAAAGCGAACTGTGGTCACTGTAAGGAGTCACTACTTGATTCTAAACCTATTGAGGTTAATAAAGCAGAGCTTCTTCATGTTTTGGTTAACAGTGAGATACCAGTCATTGTTGACTTCTGGGCTCCGTGGTGTGGCCCCTGTCTACAGATGGCTCCTGCGTATGAAGAGGCAGCACTAGAGATACCTCTTCAAGCTCAATTTTTAAAAGTAAATACCGAAGAGCATCAAGATCTAGGTGCGGCGTATGGTATCCAAAGCATTCCAACGATTATCGCGTTTAAAGGGACAAAAGAGCAAGAGCGTCTCTCTGGGGCGATGTCTTCTCAACGCTTAATTAATTGGGCAAAACAGTTTTCATAAGTTATAAGTTAAAATAGGGAGAAAATGATGTCTAAAGCAAAAATATTACTATTAGAAGATGATAGCACGTTAAATGAGACGATTGCCGAATTTTTAGAAGATGAGGGTTATCTCATTGAGAGTGTATATGATGGGTATGAGGCACAAGACAAGCTTTATGAGAGTAAATATGATTTGCTACTATTAGATGTCAATACCCCTGGTGTTGATGGCTTTACTGTCTTAAAAGAGGCTAGAGAGAATGGGGTAATGGCTCCGACTATCTTTATCACCTCTTTGGATGGGGTTGATGATTTGGAGAAAGGGTTTCAAAGTGGTTGTGATGATTATATTCGAAAACCATTTGTCTTAAAAGAGCTACTGATTCGTGTGGAGACGCTTCTGCGAAGAGGCTTCTTTCATGAGTCAGCAGACCTAATCTCTTTGGGTGATGGGGTGGAGTACAACACCAAATCCAATGAGGTATTGGTAGATGGAGAGCCTGAAACATTAGGAAACAAAGAGTCATCACTCTTTAAACTCTTTATGAAGCATACCAATGAGGTTATCTCTCATGACAGAATTTACAAAGAGCTTTGGGATTTTGATGAGACTCCAAGTGACACGGCTTTGAGAACCTATATTAAAAATATTCGTAAATTAATCGGTAAGGATAGAATTGTCAGTATCAAAAAACAGGGATACAAGTTTACATCTAAGCAATGAGAAACAGGCACTAAGACGTTTTCTTAGTCTCTATATTTTCTTAGTTGTGGCACTTCTCTCTTTACTTAGTACCTTTTATTATCAGAGTCAAGAGGAGCTTATGTTCTCCAATCAGAGAACAGTGCTTTCTACCTATGCCAATGAGCAGGTCAAGCAACTAAAAATCCTACACCACTACTTCCCCTCCAAAACCAACTACCCAAGAAGTGATAAATTTAAAAGTGCCATCTATGATATTGAGCGTGTCTATATCTTCTCCACACTAGAAAATGAAAAAGTAAATTTTGATAAAGAGATTTATAGAGTAGGAACCAAGATTCATTTTGTAAAACTTCTCGATGACTACTATTTGGGAGCTCACTATCTTTTTAGCGAAATTGATGAGGATAAAAATTGGGAAAGGAAGACGATTCTGAACATTATCGCTTTTGGAACGGTTGCATTGATTATCTTGGGAATTTTTGGACTTTTTTTCGTCAATCTATTTTTACGCCCCATGAAAAACTCCATCGCCCTTTTGGATAATTTCATCAAAGATACTACCCATGAGTTAAATACCCCCATCTCGGCGATACTAGCCAATATTGAGATGATGGATAAAAGCGTTATGAACGAAAAAAACATCAAAAAACTCTCACGAATCAATGTCGCTGCTAAAACCGTCTCACACCTCTATCAAGATTTAACCTACTTGGTTCTTGGACACCAACGAACAGTACGAGATGAGTGGATAGATTTAGAAGCACTTGTTACAGCAAGAGTTGAATATTTTTATCTTTTGGCTGAAGCAAAATCTATTAAGTTTATTATAGATTTAGAGCCAAGAAAAGTTTGGATTGATGAAGCAAAAATTGCCCGAGTGATAGATAACCTAATCTCCAATGCCATAAAATACAATAAACGGGGTGGAGAGATTCGACTGATATTAAAAGAGGAACACCTGATGATATCTGACACAGGAATTGGTATTGAAAAAGAGAAGATATCAGCGATGTTTGACCGATACAGCAGGTTTAACTCTAGTGAGGGGGGATTTGGTATTGGTTTAAATATTGTCAAAAGTATTTTGGATGAGTACAAACTTAAAGTTGAGGTGAACTCTGTTATTAAGATGGGGACTACCATTAAGATATATTTGCCTATGGGGGCTAATTTGGATTTTTAGATAATAAAAAGGTAAAAAAATGATAAAAAAAATACTGCTAATACTACTCTCCACCACACTGTTCTCTACCACGCTCTTTTCAAAAGAGAAAATAGAAGTGAAACAAGAGAATATTTTTGTCAAAAAGTGTGTTCCTTGTCATGAGTATCTTCCCTCCTCTTTGGAGAGAATGTTTATGTCTTATCTCAAAGTTTATAGTGGAGAGAAGACGTTTAAAGAGTCGCTTAAATCTTTTTTGCGTGACCCTGATGAGGTCTCTTCTACGATGTCGGAGCTTTTTTTAGACCGTTTTGGGGTGAAGTCTAAGACTGAACTTAGTGATAAAGAGTTAGAAGAAGCTGTTAATCTCTACTGGGAGATGTACAACATACGCAATAAATTAAAGTAAAACCCATAAATCAAGTATTTTTACGCTAGAATCTCAAAATTAAAATCTAAACTCATTTGTTTAAGGAACTACTACTATGTCATCTTGTCACAAATCTTATATCACAACACCTATCTATTATGTTAATGATGTGGCTCATATCGGTCACGCTTATACTACGATTATTGCGGATACACTTGCACGTTATGCCCGTCTTATTGGTCAAGATACCTTTTTCTTGACAGGTACGGATGAGCATGGTCAAAAAATTGAAGAGGCTGCCAAAAAACGAGGCAAAGATACCAAAGCCTATGCAGATGAGATATCTGCTACATTTAAAACTCTATGGGATGAGTTTGATATCTCTTATGATAAATTTATTAGAACTACCGATGAAGAGCATAAAAAAGGGGTTCAAAAAGCATTTACAACCATGTATGAAAATGGTGATATCTACAAGGATACATATCAAGGTCACTACTGTATTGCGTGTGAGACGTTTTTCCCTGCGATACAACTGGTAGATGATGAGTTTTGCCCCGATTGTGGCAAGAGTACCTCCGTGGTGGAAGAGGAGAGTTACTTCTTTAGACTCTCTAAATATGAAGATAAATTGCTTGAGTGGTACCGAGATAATCCTGATTGTATTTTGCCAAGAAGTAAGAGAAATGAGGTTATTCGTTTTGTAGAGGGAGGACTCAATGACCTCTCTATTACCCGTACCAGTTTTGATTGGGGGGTGAAACTTCCAGAGAGTTTTAATGAGCCAAAACATGTTATGTATGTTTGGCTTGATGCTCTGATGAACTATGTGACAGCACTTGGTTATGGAAATGAGGATAGAAATATGGATTTCTATCCTGCTAGGGTGCATCTTATCGGTAAAGATATTTTAAGATTTCATGCGATTTATTGGCCAGCATTTCTAATGAGTCTAAATTTGCCTCTTCCAAAACATATTGGAGCACATGGATGGTGGACACGAAACGGTGAGAAGATGAGCAAATCAAAAGGAAACGTGGTCAATCCTAAAGAGGTAGCAGATGCGTATGGATTGGAGAACTTTAGATATTTTATGCTTCGTGAAGTTCCTTTTGGAGGAGATGGTGACTTTTCTCAAACAGCACTTATTGATAGAATCAACTCTGATTTGGGTAATGACCTTGGAAACCTACTTAATCGTTTGATTGGAATGAGTGGAAAATATTTTGAAGGACGTGTTGAATGTAATTTAGTCTCAAAATACTACCAAGCAGAACTTGATGAGGTTCATGCCTCTCTTGATAAGCTAGAACCGATGCTTTTTGAGCTTCAGTTACATAAATATCTTGAAGAGTTGTGGCGACCACTGACTGTTGCCAATAGAGCCATTGATAAGTATCAACCATGGACAATGATAAAAGAGGGGAAAATAGAGGAGAC
>CAYVNI010000259.1:0-4153 GCA_964452815.1 uncultured Sulfurovum sp. | reverse complement strand
CTTATTGGTTCGGTTCACTTTTTGGATAAATGGGGGTTTGATAATCCTGAATTTATTGGAGGATGGAAGGAGCGAGATATCAATGATATTTGGCAAGAGTACTTTGATGCGATTGAGGCGATGGCAAAAACTGGCTATTTTGACATCATTGGACATTTTGACTTGATTAAAGTTTTTAAATTTATGCCCACTAAAGATATTAGAGTTCTTGCTAACAAGGCACTTTTTGCTATTAAAAAAGCAGGTATGGTTTTAGAATTGAATGGTGCAGGTTTACGAAAACCCATAAAAGAGATATACCCCTCAGAGATGTTACTAGAAGTAGCATATGAGATGAATATCCCCATTACCTTCTCTTCCGATGCACACGCTGTAGAACAAGTAGGCTTTGGATACCATAAAGTAGTGGCTTTGGCGAAAAAGATAGGCTATACGAAAGCTGTTACTTTTGAACAACGAGAACAGAAATTGCTTACTTTTTAGGCATCAAGTATCACTTTTTTATAAAAGTTTTTGATACAATCGTTGCAACTTAAACTTTTAGGAGACAACAAATGGGTAAATTTGTAAACAGTGTAGACGAATTTTATAAATTCTGTGAAGAGAACGAAGTAGCGTATGTAGACTTTAGATTTACAGATATTAAAGGTACATGGCACCATATTTCATATAGAATGGAAGCGGTTGAAGCAGGTATGCTAGAGAGTGGTCTTCCATTTGATGGCTCTTCAATTGAAAACTGGCAACCAATTGAAAAATCAGACATGCTTCTTAAGCCTGATGTTCCAACTGCATTCCTTGACCCTTTTACAGCAGACAGTACAATTATCGTTATTTGTGATGTTTATGACATCTATAAAAATGAACTTTACGAAAGATGTCCACGTTCTATTGCTAAAAAAACATTAAAATATATGGAAGAGTCTGGTGCTGGAGATGATGCCTTCTTTGGTCCAGAAAATGAATTTTTTGTTTTTGATGATGTTAAAATCTGGTCAGGTGTTAACCAAACAGGATATAGAGTAGATACAGAAGAGGGAGATTGGAACCGTTCAACTTCTTATGAGATGGGTAACATGGGTCACAGATCAGGACTTAAAGGTGGTTACTTCCCTGTAATGCCTATTGATACAATGGTAGACTTACGTGCAGAGATGATGCAAGTAATGGACGATATTGGTCTTACAGTAATGCTAGGACACCACGAAGTTGCAATGGGTCAAGGGGAAATTGGAATTAAATATGCAGGTCTTATTGAAGCTGCAGATAATGTTCAAAAGTACAAATATGTTGTTAAAATGGTTGCACACCTTAATGGTAAGACAGCAACATTTATGCCTAAACCACTCTATGGAGACAATGGTAACGGTATGCACGTACACCAATCAATTTGGAAAGATGGTAAAAACCAATTTTATAAAGAGGGAGAGTATGCAAACCTTAGTGAAACTGCTCTTCAATACCTTGGTGGTATCTTTAGACATGCTCACGCAGTATCTTCATTTACAAACCCAAGTACAAACTCATACAAAAGACTTGTTCCTGGATATGAAGCTCCAAATATCTTAACATACTCTAGTCAAAACCGTTCAGCTGCTTGTCGTATTCCTTACGGTGCTGGAGAGATGGCAACAAGAATTGAGACAAGATTCCCAGATTCAACTGCTTGTCCTTACTTATGTTTTGCTGTTCTTATGTTGGCAGGTCTTGATGGTATCAAAAACAAAGATGTACCTGTTGGACCAATGGATATTGACCTATTTGAGCTTAGTCTTGATGAGATTAGAGAGAAAAACATTCCTCAAATGCCTCATACACTAAGACAAGCACTTGAAGGACTTGTTGGAGACCATGATTTCTTAAAACCTGTTATGAGCCAAGAGTTTATTGACGCATATCAACACTATATGTTCGAGAGTCAAGTTTGGCCAGATGAAGCTAGACCTACTGGATTTGAATTTAAATCTACTTACTCTTGTTAAGAATTTAAAATAAGGGCAAAGCAAATACTTTGCCCTATTATCACTTTCATTTAAATTAAATCACTCTTTTATCACTATAAATTGTTTATTCTTGTAACATTTTTATATTTTTAACGCTAGCATTTTTTAAATTATCCATAAAATAATATTTTTATTATAAACTAACAGATAACAAAAAAACATATATATAATAAATCAATAAAAAGTGTCTAATATTAATCAAATAAAAAATACCTCCCTAACGCTACTCTATATTGAAGATACTCCACAAACAAGAGAATCTACCACCTTTGCATTTAAAGAACTCTTTGATAACATTATTATAGCTATTGATGGGGAGGATGGCTTTAGCAAGTTTAAAGAGAATAAGATAGACATTGTTATTACTGATATTAATATGCCAAAATTAAATGATATAGGCATGATAAAAAAAATCAGAAACATAGACCCCGATGTCTATATTGTCATTATCTCAGCATATAATAATATAGAATATCTAACACACAGTATTAGATATCAAGTACAAGAGTGCCTCTTTAAACCAATTGATAGAAAAGAGTTCAAAGAGACATTACATAGAGCTAAAGAGGAGATAATTGCAAGAAAAAAACAAAAAAAAAGAATTTCTCTACTGGAGCATTATAAAAAAATTACCGACAATAGTGCTATCATCTCAAAAACAGACATTAATGGGTACATCACTTATGTAAACGATGAGTTTTGCAGGATTTCAGGATACAGTCGTTATGAAGTTATGGGAAAACAGCACAACCTTATACGATCTTCAAGTGAACCAAAAAAAATTTTTGAAGAGTTATGGAGAACCATAAAAAATAGAAAAAAAACGTGGCATGGAGTAATGGCGAATCAGACAAAAAGTGGTAAGATATTTTATACCAAAAGTACCATAGAACCTATCTTGAATATGAGAGGAGAGGTTGAAGAGTTTATCGCATCACGAATACTAATTACCGACATTATCCATCCTAAAAAACAGCTTATTAATTTTTTATCTAAAGTAAACAACTCTATTGTCGTACTTATAAAAATAGAAGATTTTATCTATTTAGATATGCCATTAGAGAGAGAGTTAAGTGAAAAAATTCAAACAAAATTTGCAAAAACCCTTTTTAATTTTCAGACCCAAATCTATAATTTCTCTAAAATTTATCTTTTGGAGAATGGTGAATTTGTTTTTGCACAAAAAGGAAATCGCCCTACCAAAGCACTAAAGGAACTAATAGAAAAACTAAAAAAGTTTCAACAACAAATTAATAGTGCCAAGATAAATATAGCCCCTTTGGAGTATGATTTATCCATTATAATGAGCATAGGCTATGGTAAAAATGCATTTGAAAATGCAAAAATTGGCTTAGAGAATCTACTTAGAACCAAACAAAGCTTTATCATAGCCAATGAGTTACTAGAAGAGAAAAGAACTCAAGCCATTGGACATATCAAAACATTTAAGATGCTAAGAAAAGCCATAGACTCGTATAATATAATCTCCTATTTTCAACCCATTGTTAACAATAGAACAAAAGAGACAGAGAAATATGAATCATTGGTAAGAGTTATTGATGAGAACAAGAAAATACTTCCTCCCTCGCAATTTCTAAATGAAGCCAAAGAGGGAAAATATTATAATCAAATTACCTCTATGGTTTTAACCAATTCATTTCAGGCACTCTACGAGACAAGTATGTCTATCTCTATTAATTTTTCAGCTTTAGATATTGAAAACAAGAAAAGTAGAGAAGAACTTTTTAAACTTTTAGAGCAACATAAACAAGAGTCTCATCGCGTTACATTAGAGCTTCTTGAAGATGAACGTATTCAAGATACCCAACTGATTAAAGAGTTTATAAAAAAAGTTAAAAGATACAATGTAAGTATCGCTATTGATGATTTTGGTGTGGGATACTCCAATTTTCAAAGAGTGCTTGAATATCAACCCGATATCCTAAAAATTGATGGTAGCCTAATTAAAAACATAGAACATGATAATTTCTCTTTGCATATGGTAGAGACCATTGTTGCTTTTGCTCAAAAACAGCATATCAAAACCGTAGCAGAGTTTGTTGAAAATGAAAATATCTATAATATCCTTTGCCGATTAGAGGTTGACTACTCCCAAGGGTACTATTTTGGTAAACCTGATATATTGTAAT
>CAYVNI010000258.1:0-6569 GCA_964452815.1 uncultured Sulfurovum sp. | reverse complement strand
TTGGCATAATACCCCTCATACTTGTGCATATCATTTTTGGTATAACTGTTATATGGAAGAGTAGCAAAAACTTGATAGATAGCTTTTTCAAACTGTTTCATATCTTTAAACTCAATAGCATCAAACATAGGGTTTTTCTGTAAAATATTATCAGTCAAAAGATAACGATAAATTCGTTCATTAAGTGCTGTTCGTACTTCAAGGTTCGGATAACCTAGCTTAAAAATTCGTTGGTTAAATCGTGTTCTAACCTCTTGAATGGTCAAATAACCTGTTTGAAAAAGCAGTGTCTCTATCTTAATATCATCCACATCAAAACTGCTTATATCGGTTTCACTCATATAGAGATGTTCTAAGTTTGGAAGATAATATCTCTGCTCTTTTAAGAGTTGAATTAAAAACGATGGACTACCAGTTTCAAACCAATAGTGACTATAGATTTTTCCTTTGGAGAAAAACAGAAGAATATCAAAAGGGTTATATACCCCCTCTCCTAAAAAGTTATAACCATTGTACCACTTTTTAAGTTCGTCCAAATCAACACCCTCTAATCGCTCTTCAAACGACTCTTTAATATCATTATGAGTATAACCACAGATAGTTGCATACCGTGCATCTAAAGATATATCTTCTAAATTATTCAAACCACTAAATAGGCTTACTTTTGAAAACTTACTCACTCCTGTTAAAAAGGCAAATTTTACATATTGGTCACTGTCTTTTATAACTGAATAGATATTTTTTAGTCCATCTCTTATCTCTTTTGATAGCTCTTTATTTGTTACATTATCCAGTATCGGCTTATCATACTCATCTATTAAAATAACGACTTTTTTATTATATTTTTCGTAAGCTGTTCGTATAAGTTCAGCTAAACATTTTTTATGTATTTGATTATCTCTACAACTTAGCTTTAATCTTATCTCATTATTTTCCAATACTTCTTGAATAGTTGCATTTAAATCATTAATACTCTTAACAACCCCACTACCAAAACTAATTTTAATCACAGGATAAGCAGTCTCCCAATCCCATTTATCATAAATATAAAGCCCCTCAAACAGCTCTTTTTTACCTTCAAATATATCTTGGAGCGTATCTAAAAAGAGAGACTTCCCAAAACGGCGTGGGCGTGAGAGGAAGTAGTATCCACTACTATTGATAAGCTTTAGAGCTAAATCTGTTTTATCTATATAGATATAGTTTTTTTCTTTGTCTCTTATTTTTTGGAATGTTTGGATTCCTATTGGTAGGTTTTTCATGGGGTTTGACCTTTTATGATATTTTGTATCTCTTCTATACTATAAGCAGGTATTTTTCTATGTAACATAGCATGACAATTTGGACAAACAGGTCTTAAATCTTGTATTGGATTTACTTCATACTCTTCTTTTATCTCCGATAATGGTTTAAGATGATGAACATGAATAAATTCTTTTCCAAGCTCTCCATAATTTTTTTGAAAATTAAATCCACAGATAAAACAATCATATCCATATTTTTCAATACATTTTTTCCTAGCTTTTGGATTTCGTTCATAAGCATTAATTGTAATTGTTTTTTTAATTCCTTCAGTTAATGCCCCCATGTCACAAGATAACTCTTCTGCAAGTCTTGTCTCACCTACTAAATTAGTGGCTTCTAGTGCTTTTACCAACTCTTTTTTTAGTTGCCAAACAAAATATTTATCCTCTTCCCAACCATTAAAAAATAAATCCCAAAATTTATATTTTTTATTACTACGCTTTGTAAACTCAATATCATAAATTTTGGCTATTCGTTTTGCATATCTACCTATTTCAAGATTTAATACCCCATGAGGAGATTTTCCTTTATATCCTAAAATAAGACCTATTTGACTAGCATAAGCTTTATATCCTTCAAATGAATAGAGCGTTTGAAATATAGATATATCAATTGTTTTAGTTAAATTTTTGTTCAGTAAGATTTCTATCCACTGTTTTTCTGTTAATGTTATATACATTTTTTATATTTTTTTACCATTTAATTTTCTAACAACAAAGCTGATACTTCCCTCTGGTGTTTCTATGGAATAGTGTTTGGCTACAACAAGTGTAGCCCATACCTCATTAAAATAATAAGTACTCATATTTTTCCTTTGTATAATATAACTTCACTGTTTAGTTCTTTAAATATCTCAAATCTACCATTATTTGGTATCTTAACTGCTAAAAACTTCATTCCATCACAAGAGCCAAAATATTTTTTTGAACAGTTTCGATAACATCATTTGGGGCTTTACATATAAAAGTTATCTCTTGTACTGTAAAATCTAAATTTTTAATTTGGTCAGAGAGAACCACTCCCTCTATTGATAATTCTAAAGGAAGAGGTACTTCAAAGGGATAGCCTTTTATTTTAGAGGTAATAGGCAGACATAAACATAGAGAGGTTTTTTTGTTGTATATCTTGGGAGATAAGATTAATGCAGGTCTTTTTCCTCTCTGTTCATGTCCTGCTTGTGGGTTAAAATTGAGCCAAACAATATCTCCTCTATCGGGTATATAGCTACCACTCTTCATTGCCCACACTCCCACCTGTAGATATTTCATTATGAAGATTTTCACTATTTATCTGTGAAACCAAACTCTCTAGTCTTGTCTTGTTTTGGGGCTTAACAATTAACACTCCATCCACTATAACTAGAGTTAACAGAGAATTATACTCTATAGATAGAGTTCTTGCAATATCTTTTGGTATTCTAATAGCAAGAGAGTTACCCCATTTTCGTAATGGTACAGTCATTTCTTCTCCTTTTAAAAAGTATATACATAATGATACGATATTTTTTATCTATTGTCAAGTTAATAAAACGACAATTTGGTCACGATAATAATCATCTATTTTTTCTTGATTTTCAAAATAAAACTCTTTTTTTCTTTTTTAATTGTTGTTCCTTTCTATTATTATAAGAACAGTTATAGAGTAGTTACAGGGGTGTGAATAACTTTTTAAGAAATGAAAAGCAAAACCCTTTCTAAAGCTCTATTTTGTGGGGGCTACAGAGCTTAAAAAGAGAGTTGTTTTTAGGATAAAAAAATCATCTTTTAGTGACCAAATAATCCTTTTTAGTGACTTGTTTGTTCTATTTTAGTGACCAAAGTTACCTTTAAAATTTTCTTAAATCTATTTTAGTGACCTAAAAATCATTTTATCGCCTTTTTTTACTGAAGGTCACTTTAATAAAAAACAACTATACTTTTATTAAAAAAGAACAGAATATGATTTTAGTAGAGTGGAAAGAGAAGAGAGAGAAAGAGTGTAAAGAACAAAAGCTTACTCCTATGAAGAAAATTAGTAATAATTTCATTGAAAATACTATCAAAAAAAATAACTTAAATGCGATTAAAACAATTTTTTATTTGGCATCTATCTTGGAAGATTTTGATTTTGATAAAGAGTTAAATACAATTGATATTGATATGAAGAAGATGTTTGAATATACCCAAATTACGTCAAGAGAGATAAAAAATAATTTAAGAGCAATGCAAGAGACAGCTATTGCATTTATTGATGAAAAAAATGAAGAAGAGGAGTATATTGTTCTGATTCCAAAAATCAAAATATTTTATGGAGAGAACCTTGTACAGATAGATTTATACTCAAAAATAGCAAAATTAATAGTAGAAGTAAAAAACAGTTACACCTATATTGATACCAAAGTTTTGATGTCACTAAAGAGTAAACACAGCATAAGAATATTACCATTACTAGAGAAAATAAGAGGTTACAGTAGCCATATTGCCAAAAGAAAAACGATGTCATTAGAAGCATTAAATCAGTTTTTTGGAACAAAATATAAACGGATTCCTGATATAGAGAGAAAAATTCTAAAACCTGCAAAAGAAGAGCTAGATAGTAGACCCATTATATCATTTGTCTATAGGGTGCAGATGGAATCTTTTGGTAGAGGGCGACCACGGGCAACCAGTGTGGTTATTGATGTGATTGTTCCAGCTCGATATTATCTTTCGACTAAGAGAATTTTTATAGAGTATATGCGAAAAGAGTATGTCAATAGAGATATTTTAAAAACCATAGATAAAGAGACGCATAATCCAACTGTTCTTTCTATCTCAAAACATGGAAAACTCTATGATAAAAATAGTGAAAATTCATTTGATGCTAAACGAGCCAATGAGCTTTGGGATATGCTTTATAGGTTTGCTCAAGAGGGGAAATTGGATGTTTTATTGCAATAGATTTCTCCTAAAAATTCTTAAATCCTCTCCCACTCAAACTTACAAATATTCTTATCCTTTTTAGAAAACTCAATTCCCACTCACTATCAGTTAAGTCACTTGCATACTTCATTTGTTTCATAATTTCACCTCAAAATAAATCAATTTTGTAGGAAGAAAGGGGTAGCCGTTATTATCAGAAACCATCAAGTACCTGTTCTTTGAAACGCGTGTCAAACCCTCAAAATTATTAAACCCATCTCCTTTAAGAGAGTTAAAAGAGGCAAGATACTCTGATTTACAGTAGTGATTTTCATCACAACTATCCAAGTAAACTTTTTTCAGTATTATACGGATTGGCTTCATATATCCACAGTAAGAGCGTTCAAGTACCAATAAATTTCCATCATCCATCACCTCTATGGCTGTAACTCCACAGTTTTGATGCTTTTCTGTCTTAAAATGCCACTCTTTTCCATTTAAGGAGTATATGGTCTGCTCTCTCATTTTATCTTTTTTTATGGGATACTCAGATGCCACAAGTAATCCATACTTCTCATGATATGCAATACTCTCTAGCATCTTATTTTTATCTCTATAGTTCTCCCTTTTTTGTAGTTTTTTGGGGAGTGTATACTCTTTTTTTGGTTTACCTTCTGGAGAAATTTCAATCACTCCTGCTGTTCTCTCATGAGCCAAAAAAATTTTATTCTGAGGAGTAAAGGTTAATCCCTCACTATCATAACTATTTTTATGATAAATATCTTTTTTATTATTTACTATTTTAGAAGCAGAAAGATATTTACGTAGTTGCATTTTCTCCTTAAAAATAGCCGATAATATAAACAAAGTTGAACGGTCTCCGACTAAGTAGAGTTTATGTTTTTCTTTATCATAAGCGATATCAGATATCCCTCCAAATTCAATACCATTTTTATCTGGGTAAGTAAGAAAACGTTCATCTAAAATAGTTATTTTATACGTTTTTTTTGTTTTTATAATAGTAATTGCCAATACAATTAATATTATAATTAGTATTAATATATTTTTTTTCATTATTAGAAGTATAACATTTTAATTGTTTAAAAATATCCACCCCATAAATCCAAACATGGAAGTCAGGCACTTTTTCGGCACAAAACTTAAACACACCTTCACCCTTTTGGTTTAATGACAACAAAAATGTATTTTTAACAACAAAGCTTCAATAGGGTTTGGTCTGTCTAAGGCAGAATGTAGGCTTCATACAAGAGGGGGAGTTGGATGTTTTTTTACTTTCCTATTAAAAACAAAAACTTTCATCAAAATAAACGAACTAATCGTATAAACAATAGCAGAAAAAAATTGTGCTAGGTAGGGGTCTACTTCTGTAGATAAAAACCACTTTAAGACTAAAAAATTTAGCAGATAACTAAAGAGTAAAACTCCAAAAAATTTTAGAGTCAATATTTTGCTCAATTTAGATTTAAATGTATATCGGCTATTCAGATAAAGTGATAATACAGCACCAATGGCATAACCTATCATATTGCTTTGCTCTGCTGAGAGTCCAAAAAACATTAAAGAGAATACAATAGAAAAGCCTACTAATGTATTGGCGATACCTACTAAATTATATTTAAAAAATTCGTAAACATTTATCACTTTAAAATCCCAATAACTTTAGAATGATTAAATTTAATTAAGTGCTTTGATTAACTCATCTTCTGTAGAGAGATATTGAATACTTTTAATTGTTTTATTCTCAATCTCTGCCACGGCAATCTTGTCAGATTTCTCTTCGTTTTTTAATGTTTTGGCAATCTCTTTATCATAGATAAGCAAAACAGAATATTCACTCTTTCTCAAATCAGGAAGAGCAAAAGTATTTCTAATGACCGTAGGCATAGGGCTGACATCTGCTACAAAAAGTGTATTACGTGAGTTCAAATACTCTTTATCTTGTTTACTCAAAAAAGATTTTACGGTGTGTCCTGTGGCTTTGGCAAAGACAAAGATAATTTTTTTGGTATCACTACCAAGAGAATAAGCTCTGTCAAACTGGTCAGGGAGTGTGAGTGATAGTTGAGACTCAATATTTATACCGTTGGTGGCTGTCACACTGTATTTACTTGCATCATAATTGTCTTTTCCATTGATAGCAAAAAGCCCACCTATTGCGATAATGGCAAATGCCATGATTGTTAAAATGATTTTTTTCATCTCTAAAATCCTTATATAATTTTAGGGGATTATAGCTTGTTTAAATAAATAGGAGATAAATTATCTCATTTAAAAAAAGAAGGAGTTTTACACCGTGAACTACCCCACCATAAATGGCGAAGCTTTCTAAAAACTCCAAACTAATGTTCGAAAATTAAGGTTTTT
>CAYVNI010000257.1:0-4734 GCA_964452815.1 uncultured Sulfurovum sp. | reverse complement strand
AGTGCTTTGTTGATAATATCACTTGAGTTTAGTTCATCTACATACTGCTCTTCTATAATTGAGACAATTTTTGTAAATTTCAGATAGGCTTCAAGTTTTGAAGTCTGGTTCTCCTGCTCTGTTGAGTAAGGGTTATCCGCTTGAACATTTGTCGCGAAAATTAGAGAGGCAGCAATGGTTGAGATAAAGCCAAAAAGTAGAGCTTTTTTATTTTTAGTAATCATATATTTTATGTAAATCCAATCGTGTATAGTGTTGTGTTCCAAATTAGTTGCTTATTTTATTCTAATCTTACTAAAAGTTCTCTAATCTCAGCGTTGTTTTGGGATATTTTAAACTATTATTTTTAATATGAAAGATTATACTTGACAATGAGAGACTAAATTTGTATAATGTTTTTGACTAAAGGTTTAATTAAATCTTAAAATTATAAGGATTAAAAGATAATGAATATATTAGAAAAATTAACACATCAGATGAGTGCCTCAATAGAGTCAGGTGTCTCTTTGGCACTCCACAATAAAAATCAAGAGGTTGACCCACTTCATTTGTTATGGGCATTATTGGTTAATACAAACTCACTCCTAGTTCAAGCATTAAATAAAATGAATGTTGATAAAAATCCAATAGAGCTTGAGTTAAAAAGTAACACTCAAAAGTTGGCATCAGTTTCAACTGTGACCAAAGAGAACATTAGACTCTCTCAAGCACTGATTCAATCTCTGCAAATAGCAGAGGGGTCAATGACAGCAAATGGAGACAGTTATCTCTCTGTTGATACATGGTTGATTACAAATATAAAATCAGCTTTTATCAGGGATACTATTGGTAAATATTTGGATATGCAGGAGTTAAAGAAGACATTGGAGTCTATTCGTGGTGGAAAAGCAATTGACTCTCAAAGTGCTGATGAATCACTAGAAGCGTTGGAAAAATATGGTGTAGATTTAAATCAAAAAGCATTAGATGGAGAGCTTGACCCTGTAATTGGTAGAGATGAAGAGGTGCAACGTATGATGCAGATTTTGATTCGTAAAACCAAGAATAATCCTATTTTGATTGGTGAACCTGGAACAGGAAAAACTGCGATTGTGGAGGGTTTGGCTCAAAGAATAGTTAATAAAGAGGTTCCACTAAGCCTTCAAAATATGCGTGTGGTCTCTTTGGATATGAGTCGGCTAATTGCAGGAGCTAAGTACAGAGGTGAGTTTGAAGAGAGGTTAAAGTCGGTTATTGATGAGGTTAAAGGGGCTTCAAATATTATCCTCTTTATTGATGAGATACATACGATTATTGGAGCAGGAGCGAGTGAGGGGAGTATGGATGCTGCAAATATCTTAAAACCAGCGTTGGCAAGGGGTGAACTTCATACTATCGGTGCAACAACACTCAAAGAGTATCGTAAATATTTTGAAAAAGATACTGCCATGCAGAGACGTTTTCAACCTGTCAAAGTCGAAGAGCCGTCTATCAATGAAGCATTGCATATCTTAAGAGGATTAAAAGAGCGTTTGGAGTCACACCATAATGTAACCATTACAGATTCAGCTCTTGTGGCTGCTGCAAAACTCTCCGACCGATATATTACCGATAGATTTCTACCAGACAAGGCGATAGACCTAATAGATGAGGCATCAGCAGAGCTTAAAATGCAGATAGAGAGTGAACCTAGCTCACTAGCAAAGATTAAACGCGAGATAGCTACCTTAAAGGTTGAGAAAGAGGCTCTCTTAATGGAGAGCAGTGAGAGAAATAGTGTACGCCTTAAAGAGATAGAGAAAGAGTTAGCCGATTTAATTGAGAGTGAGATGTCTCTTCAAAGTCAATTTGAGAATGAAAAATCTGTTTTTAATGAAGTGGCAGAGATTAAAAGTCTGATTGAGACGCTTAGAACCAAAGCAAATATCGCACAAAGAGATGGTAACTTTTCTAAGGTTGCGGAGATACAACATGGACAGATTCCAGAGCAGGAGAACAAGCTTAAAGCGTTAGAGAGTCGATGGAAAAATATGATGAACATGGGGACACTTCTTAAAAACTCTGTGGATGAGGAGATGATTTCAACCATTGTTAGTCGATGGACAGGTATTCCTGTTAATAAAATGCTACAGAGTGAAAAAGATAAGATACTCAATGTAGAGGCGATTTTAAATCAAGAGGTTATTGGGCAGAATCAAGCATTAAAAGCAGTCTCTAGGGCGATTAAGAGAAATAAAGCAGGGTTAAGTGAGAAGAACAGACCAATTGGTAGTTTTATGTTTTTAGGACCTACAGGTGTGGGAAAAACGCAAGTAGCCAAGACCTTGGCACAGTTTCTTTTTGATTCGGATAAGTCGTTGATTCGTATTGATATGAGTGAGTATATGGAGAAGCATACAGCAAGTAGATTGGTGGGTGCTCCTCCAGGGTATGTGGGATATGATGAGGGTGGACAGCTAACTGAAGCGGTAAGAAGAAAGCCTTATTCGGTTGTTCTTTTTGATGAGATAGAGAAGGCACACCCTGATGTTTTTAATACGCTGTTACAAGTGTTGGATGATGGACGATTAACTGACAACAAAGGGGTAACCATAGATTTTAAAAATACTATTATTATTATGACCTCAAATATTGCTTCTGATAAGATTATGGCACTTGATAATCTTGAAGAGAGAGAACAAGCTGTAAATAGTGAGTTAAAAAAATATTTTAAGCCAGAGTTCTTGAATCGTCTGGATGATATTGTCATTTTTAACCCATTGGATTTAGAGGCAATTACAAGAATTGTGGATATCATGTTTGTCAATATAGAAGAGAAGTTAGAAGAGAGAAATATAAAGGTCTCTTTAACCGTGGCGGCTAAAAAGCATATCGCCTCAGTTGGTTTTGACCCTGACTATGGAGCAAGACCACTAAAGAGAGCATTGTATGATGAGGTAGAAGATGTATTGGCTGAATTAATTTTAGAAGATAAGCTTTTGGATGGTTCAGAGATAGAGTTTGATGTAAAAGATAATGAAATGACTTTTAATGTTAAATAATATTAAGAAAATAGTTTATAAAAAAGTTTATAAAAAAGTCACTTTCTTCTAAGTATTTTTATCTTATCATTATAACAATTAATACGGAGAAAATATGACTATATTTCAACTTTTACTTTTTGTCGTTACAGTGGCAGTATTTATAATGTTTTTTAAACAACTTTTTTCAGGTAATTTACCTACTAATAAGATAGATGTTGACCCAAATATGGATAAAGAAAATGTGGTTAATTCCACGCAATTTGATACTCAGGTTGTAGGTGGTATGCCTAGGGTTCCAAGGGTTCAGCAATTGGTAGCAATGGCTGATGAAGCGATAGAAAAACAGGATTTTTCAGAAGCAGACAAAGCACTCTCTAGTGCTTTGATTTTAGAAAAAAATGATATAGATATTTTGTTAAAATATGGTTTTGTATTAATTTCATTAAAGAGATTAGAGGATGCAAGAGATACCTATTTAGAGATATTAACACTTGATGAGAATGAGGATATTGCCCATGCTTCATTGGCAAATGTCTATCATAAGCTTAATGAGAATGAGTTGGCACTACATCATCACCGAAAATCAGTGGAGATTGATGGACATTATGCTCCTCACTATTTTAACTATGCAAACACTCTTTATGATTTATCAGTAAAAGATGAGGCATTGGAGTACTATAAAAAAGCTTATGCATTGGATTCTTCATTGGAAGAGGCGATGCGTATGATAAAAGAGCTTTCATCCCAGAGCAATTAATATAAAGATTTAAAAGATGATAATAGAAGATTTTTATGAATATATAATTGCTCTATGTTTTATACTTCTTGTTATTATTTTTATTGTAAGATATTGTCTTACTCAGTATAAAAAAAATCTTATCTCTTTTATTCAATTAAATAGTAATATTACGCTTCTTTCTACCAAAGATAAGATAATTTCAATCAATAAAGTAGGCTTAGATTTCTTTGGTTATGGGTCATTAGAGGAGTTAACTAATGAGCATATTTCAATTAGTGACTTTTTTATTGAGGCTGAAAACTGTATTAACAAGCATACATATGGAAAAAAATGGTTAGAGACACTCTCCAAAGCCCCTAAAGATAATCATATTGTTAATATTATAGGAGAAATGGATATTATTTCTCAATTCTTTCATATTAAGGTGAGTAAGATGAGATACAATGATACCTATTTGATTAGTTTAAATAACATATCGAACTTGGTACGAGAGAAAGAGGAGATACGTACTATTGCTGACCATGATGCTTTGACTCACATCTATAACCGTGTCAAGTTTAACAGTATGTTTACACAGATTATTGATACTTCACTGCGTTATGATGAGAACTTCTCTATTATTCTTTTTGATATTGACCATTTTAAAAATGTCAATGATACCTACGGACACAATGTGGGAGATAGGGTCTTAATTGAGTTGGTTAGTTTGGTAAAGATAGGATTACGAGACAAAGATGTATTTGCACGATGGGGAGGTGAGGAGTTTGTTATCTTATGTAAACGAACAAGCTCTCGACAAGCCGAACAACTGGCAACCCGACTTCGTAAAGATATTGAGCACTATATTTTTGAGGTTGTCAAGAAGCTAACATGTAGCTTTGGTGTTTCTCAGTTTCACGTAGAAGACAGTAAAAATGACCTCTTTCAAAGGGTTGATGAAGCCCTTTATGAAGCGAAAGATAGAGGACGTAATCAGGTTGTTATAAAATAGCT
>CAYVNI010000256.1:0-8573 GCA_964452815.1 uncultured Sulfurovum sp. | reverse complement strand
TCCTCCGAAAGCAAAACCCTAATTGTGGTATCATCTATCGCATCTTCATTATAAATCGCCTCCACACTAATGGGAAGAACAAATTGGTTTAAAAATACAATATCACTCGTAAGCCCAACCGTGCTTTCACTAAATTTTTTATTCTCATTTAACAGCTCAAAATCATATATTTTATGTTTGAGATAGAGGCTCTCTCTTTGGAGGGAGATAGGCGAGGAGAAGAAATAGAGTGGAGTATCAAATGTTTTACGCAAAGAAACTTCGGCTATAGTTGCTTTTTTTACATAAAATATCTCATTGAGTGTTGGCATCATGACTTGTGCTTTTTCATTTTGGATATTGGCTAAATCATCACTTACTCGGATACCTTTCTCTAATGCTGTGTCTGTTAAGTCACTCTGTATATAGGAGGCATTGAGTCCGATGTAGGTCTGCCATGCGATGTCGTGCATCCAACGGTAAGAGGCTCCGTAGGTTTGGTTATCTCTGTCTTTTACACCAAACACAGAGAGATAATTGTAGTGGTTGGGGTATCGACTGATTCCATACTGTTTATGGTTGCTAAAATCCATAGAAAAAGTAGTAGGCTTTCGGTAGATGGAGTCAAACGCTTTGGTGTGCTCAAGTGTGGCAGAGCCTCGCCAGTATCCTGAGGCTAAAAATGGAAGCCTTAGATAGGCTGAGTATCCATAGTCATCCTCTTCATCATTGTTTAGAAAATAGCCATCCTCATGGTTGACCCCAAAGGCAGTTGCTCCAAACTCTAGGGTACTGGCAGTGTTGCTGTACCCCATGCCAACAATGGTTCTGTTCTCCTCATAAGCAACCACTCCTGTTAGCGTATTTTGGAGGAGTGGGTCTACAAAATTGGCACTGAATGTTAGGCTAAGACCATCTTGAGTACTGTAGCCCAGTGATTGTGAAAGAGAGCTATACTCTAGTTGAGCCAAAGAGTAGTATTTCGTAGATTGGTATTCCTTGGATTGGTACTCTTTTTTGGGTGAGAGGGTTGACTCTTTGAATAGTTTATTATTTTTTGTGATGGCTGAATCACCCTCTTCTATCTCATATCTTGTTGGGGTCACGCTTTGAGTTTGAGAGATGAGGTTTATGATTTGATAGGTAAACCCTTTTGCTGTCATGGTCGCCACCAATGCCTCTTGGTTATTAATAAGTTTTAGGTTGATAACATCATCGCCTATAGTAACTCTTTTTGTGCCTGAACCATTATAGAGATAGGCGGTACTTCCATGTTCACTTCTCGCAATAAAATAGATATTTCCTTTTTTATCGACATCTGTTACAAACCCATAGTGACCTATGTAGGAGAAGAGAGGTTTTTTGTTTCTATAGAGCATTCTTTCCTGTCCATTCTGTTTGAAGTAGTAGAGGTTTCCTGACTTATCCACATGAACTGAAGAGTTAGAGGTATCATAAAACTTTTTTCCCACAAAAATATGAGGACGCTCTAAAGAGTTAGCAATATCAAAATAGACACTATCTCCATTTGGTAGAAACCCCTGTATCACTTTTGAACCTGTATTCTCTTTTAGAAATACTCCCTCATCATAAAGTCCCATTACTATCTTGGTAGGGGATGTTTTAGCAGAGGTTTGGGTATAGTATTCCCCATCTATCTTAAACATCTCCCCTTTTCTCCATGAACCACCCTTGGTTTCAATATTTTTTGATGGTTTTAAAAGCTTTAGCAGTTTTGGTTCAGAGAGATTATCACCTATAAGTGTATATATCTCACTTTTGTCACCATTCAATGCCAAATGAAACTGACTTGTTGCAACAATACTTCCATTGGTAGCTTTGAACCTTTGGTGCTTCTGTTTAATATCCTCTACAAACTCAGCCAAAAGTGTCTTGAACGGTTTTCCAAACTGCTTTTTGAAGACCAATGAGGTAAAGATGGGCAAGATTTGCCCTGAGTAGGTTTTAAAATACTCATTGACCTTTTTTATCCCATATTTTTGGACTAAAAATGTCTGAAAAAATCCACCTACCAAATAATACTTCTCACCATAAGGGAATTCTAAAGTAGAGTTATACATCATCTCAGGACGAATTGCTCCTGCGTATGCCATTGTGACCACTTCGGCTAAGGCGTATCCACTATAGAGCCGTCCCCCATTTCCAAAGCGAGACTCGTTCATCATCGCATTCCCCTCTATGATAAAAGAGTTTTCTAAGAGATTGGGAATAGGAAACATCAGCAGAGGACCAAGCATAGAAAATCCTGTATTTCCAAGTACAGCATGACTTGCCTTTGATATCCAGTTCTCTTTTGGGTTGAGTTGGTAGTTGTGTGCTGTCTCATGTATCAAAATGGTCTTTAGCCATGAGTTAAAACAGAAATAATCCACCATTCCTGCTCCTGCCCCATAGAGAAATTGTAGGTTTAGAGGAAGAGGAGTTACCATTGCATTGGCGACTTGGTTATTGTTTGATGCCATGCCCACGTGCATCTTCTCATCAAGTTTAAATCCAAACTCTTTCTCATATTGGTGCATAATCTGCTCTTGATAGATTTTTATCTGAGGAATTATATTTTGATACTCTTCTGAATAGATATAATCTATATTTTTTGATGAGTTTATCTGGTAATTGTCAGGAACTATCACGCTACCAGAAAAGAGACATAGAGATAAAGTTAAAAATAGTAATATTTTGTGCATAGGTGATTTTCCCTCGCTTTTTTATAAAAAAATTTGACAATCATGATATCATGATATCATATAATCCATCAAATCATAGCTACAATATCTCTATACTTTTAAATTCTCTAACACCTTTGTAATATTTATGTTGTATTATTAGAGATAAATAAGATGGAGAAAAATTATATGAAATTTAAAATACTTGTTACCATTTTACTGGCATTAGCATCAAGTGCTGAAAATCTTGAAGACTCCTTGCTTCAAAAAGACGCTTTTGAACGCTCTTTTTCTAAGGAACAGATAAAGGGTTCAACTGGTATGTCCCAAAAGCAAATAAAAATATCTCAAAAAAGAGCTATTATAAATCCTGTAAAAGATAAAATATACTTTTCAAAAGAGCTGAATCCTCGCAAAAATAGTGGTAATAGTTTTTTAATATTTTGGGGAGATAACAATTTCTACGAATTAAGTACCAAAGAGTACCATCACCTTACCGTAAAACGCTTTATGCAACATATAAAAGGAGAAAAAAAACTACTTTTAAAAAAGATGACAACCATGAAATTAAAAGGCAAATATTATAAGAAAAATAACGCTTTTTATCTTCGTACTATATTTGGTGATGTGAAGATTGAAATGCTAGATGAGAAGCATATCCAATGCAATGGTAGAGAGTACTCTTTGGTGGAGTAGGATGAGAACAAAAAATGTTACCCTACACCTTAAATCCCATACTCTTTCCCTCATTCTCAAAGCTAGAACCCAACTCTTTTTCTATCTCTTCTAAAAAATCTTGAATGGTAAAGACCGACTCCTCTCTAACTGCTACCTTATAGGCAGTATTTCGCACGATGAGGTCTATCTGCCCCCCTGTTAGCTCATGTTTGGCAAGTTCTGCCACATCAAAACTCTCTTCATAAGAGGCTTTTTCTAGTAGCATAAAGTGCCATAGGCGAACACGTTGTTTGAGGTCAGGTTTTTTGAACTCTATTTTATAGTTAAAACGTCTTGAAAATGCCTTGTCTATATTATCCAACAGATTTGTGGTTGCAATTAATATCCCTTCAAACTTCTCTATCTGCTCCAAAAAGATATTTTGCATCTGATTGTGCATCTTGTCAGCACTGCTTCCTGTCCCTTCACTTCTGGCACTTAAAAACTGATCCGCTTCATTGAGTAGTAAAATAGGGTTTACTTTTGCTTTTTTGCTAAGGATTTTAAAATCGTCAAAAATTTTACGCACATTCTTTTCACTCTCCCCCACATACATAGAGAGGATTTTAGAACAATCAAAGCTTAAAATAGGGCGTTTGAGTGTCTTCGCAAGGCTAACTGCCGTCATGGTCTTTCCTGTTCCTGGGCTACCATAAAAAATAATTCTAGCATCTATCCCTTTTCTTTTGTCTTTGATTCCCCACGCTTTTAGTTTGGCAAAGACATCTTTGTCTACCTGTCGTACCACGGTATCTAGTAGCTTTTTCGTGCTGGGGTGAAGCACCACATCATCAAGTGAGGTGGCAGGGGAGAGGTATTCAAAAATCTCCTGCTCCTCTACCAGCTTATCTAGTTTCAATTTGGTAACCTTTTTCTTTTTGTTGGGGTGGATAATTTTTTGTAAAATATCCTCTTGAAGATAGAATGAACGGCTAATGCCTCCAAACATATTAAGTATCTCTTCGTAGTCTAAAATATTATCACTTAGCAGTTTTGAGCCATCTTCGAGCAATGAACGGTTACGAATTTTATCATACTCATCAATTGAGATAAGCTCTATAAGGGTATTCATGTCTCGTAGTTGCCCCTCTCCTCCTGAGTACTCCTCTTTTAATAGTGCCAAGAATATCTTCTGCTCACGCTCATCAAACTTCTTCTCACTAAAGAACTCCTCTAGCATAATAGGCTCATCGGTCATCTCTAACCGTGCCTTAATTCGCTTGTTTAAGAGAGAGAGTTTGTTTTGAAGTCTACCTATGTTAAGAGAGGTCTCTGCAAACCCCTGTTGGGAGACAGATATTTTATACAGAAGCTCAATGGTATCAAACTGGTCTTGTAGATACTCCAAGTGGTCAGTATATGGTTTTATCTCAGGCAAAGATATCTCTAGTGACCCCTCTTCCAAAAGGCGAAGCAGACTAATACTGGGAGCCACAGAGGTATTGAGTATCTCTAGCTTGATAACCTCTTGGGTTTTTACTTGTCCAAAACTTATTTGTACAAGCCATCCCAAATCAATAAGGTTTTTAACCCGTACCAAGTGGTTTAAATACTGGTACTCATCTGATTCAAAACACTCTTGGACAATATCAATCACAGCACTCTCTTCAAGACCTTTTACAAAACGTTGAGTGACATATTGTAAAATAGTAGCTTCCTCTTGGGTACATTTTAGATCGTTGTATATGGTGGCTTTGCTTATGTTGGTGGTTGTAATAAAATTGATGAGGTGTTTCACGGCTATTCCTAGTTGAACTGTTATGGTGGATTATAGCTAAATAAGAGTGAAAAGATAACCTTCAACTGTTTCTACTAAGAAAAAGGAGGGAGGGATATAAAATATGAAGTTAAAAGTTATCTAGTTAGAGAGTCAAAAACAAAAAAAGGGAAGAAAAAGCTTCGACTCTCATGACAGTATTATAGCAAATAAATTTAGATAAGGAAGATAAATCATCAAAAGTATTAAAAATATATCTAAAATATACAATTAATAAATTTTTAATATTTAGAGATATTATATTCTGTATTTTTACAATATTAATAGTTCTAAAATATGAACATAGCTCGTATTAGTGGTCTTTTGTAGTGATTTTTCTTTTATAGCTTTTTAAGTTTTTTATAAAAGCTACATAGTCTGTTTGTTGCAAAAATAATAAAAATATAGACTAAATATTATATTTAATTTAAAATTAATCTTTTTATAATGAAGTTTTAATTATAATATTAATTATAAAAATTTATTAAGGAAAAATTAATGTATAGAAAAACTTCTTCTATTCTCTCCCTTGCTGTTGCTACTCTTCTTTTCTCTCCATCTACGGTTGTTGCCAATGATATTGTCAAGATAAAAAAAGATAGCGTATCCCTATCTCATACTGCTCCTAAATTTGCCGACAATGAGATTATTATTACTTTTAAAGATGGGAAGAAATCTTCAAAGATGTTTACCCGTCTGCTTCAACAATTTTTAGGTGAAAAAGAGTATAAGGAGCATGAGTATAAAGCGATTGGTGCAATGCACATTAAGTCCAATAAGTTTGGGACAAAAGCATTGCTTAATATTTTGAAGAATTCTGTTTTTTCTAACTATATAGAAAACGTAAGTCCCAATAATATTATGGTTTTAAACGCAACCAATGATAGTGACTATAACCAACTTTGGGCGATTAGTAACCGTGGTCAAGAGGTTAACAGTAAAAAGGGAACAGCCGATGCCGATATGGATGTTGCTGAAGCATGGGAAAAAACCACAGGTGATAGCAATGTGGTGGTTGCTGTACTGGATACAGGAGTAGACTACCAACATAGTGACCTCTACGAAAATATGTGGAATGGAAACAAAAACCACGGATATGATTTTGCAGGAGATGACAATGGAGTCAACGATGATGACCCAATGCCAGATACTCCCTATGGTGACAAAGGACACTACCATGGTACACACGTAGCAGGAACAATTGGAGCAGTTTCAAACAATGAGAGTGGTATTACAGGAGTAGCTCAAAAAGTCTCTATTATGGCGATTAAGGTTTTTAGACCAAATGGTTATGGGTACAGTAATGATATTTTAGAGGGGCTAGACTTTGTGGCTCAAAAGGTAGATGAAGGGGTTAATATTGTAGCGATTAATGCCTCATATGGTGGAGGTGGGAGCCAAGGTGATGCCACCAATGAAGCGATTAAAAAATTGGCTGAAAAGGGAGTAGTGTTCTGTGCTGCTGCTGGTAATGATGGTAGTGATAATGACGCAGAGCCTGTCTATCCTGCCTCTTATGATGCTCCCAATATCATTTCCATCGCAGCCACTGACCAAAATGATGCGTTGGCTGAGTTCTCAAACTATGGTAAAAACAGCGTAGATGTCGCAGCTCCTGGAACCAATATCCTAAGTACCTACCCAGAGGACAAGTATGCCTATCTACAAGGAACATCAATGGCAACCCCAAATGTTGCAGGTTCAGTAGCTCTTTTGGCAGCCTACTATCCAGACTCCACGATGGAAGAGAGAAGAGCAATGATTGTGGATAATGTGGATATCAAAGATGCTCTAAACGGAAAAATGGTCTTTGGTGGTAGGGTAAATATCAACAATGCACTCAAAGAGAAAGATGTAGAGCCTGAGCCAAACAATGCCCCTGTCGCCAAAGATGATAACGCTTCAACCTCTTATGAAACACCCGTAATTATTGATATTCTTGTAAATGATAATGATAAAGACGGGGATAAATTAACCATTGACTCTTTTAGCACCCCTACAAATGGAACGGTTGAGAAAAAAGATGGAAAACTAATCTATACGCCAAATGATAATTTCTCAGGAGAGGATAGCTTTGATTATATAATAACAGATGGAGAGGAAAAATCCGAAGCAAAAGTAACCATTACGGTCAAAGAGGAGGAGAAGAAAAACAGTATCCCTGTGGCAAACGATGATACTGCAACTACTGCTTATGAGACGGCCGTTATCCTTAATGTTTTAGAGAATGACAGTGATAATGATGGTGATGATTTGACCATTGAATCCTACACCATACCAAACAACGGCAAAGTTGAAAAGCTAGATGGTGAGTTGACATATACTCCCAATAATGCGTTTACAGGTGAAGATAGTTTTACCTATACAGTGACCGATGGAACAGACAGTGCTACTGCTAAAGTGCTTATAAACGTTGAAGAAGAGGAGAAGGAAGAGCCTATCAATAATGTACCTGTTGCAGAGGATGATAAAGCTGTAACTGAGTATGAGCAAGAGGTAGAGATTGATGTTTTGAAAAATGATAGCGATAAAGATGAGGATGCGTTAACTATTAAGTCTTACATTCAGCCATCTGATGGAGAAGTTGAGCAAAAAGATGGAAAGCTAACCTATCTACCAAACAAAGGTTTCTCAGGAGAGGACAGCTTTAGTTATACCATCACCGATGGTGTGGATGATGCGACAGCTAGAGTCTATATTCAAATCAAAGAGGAGGAGAAAGAGAAAGAAAAGGAGAAAGAAAAAGAAGAGTCAAGCAACACCCCTCCTAAAGCAAAAAAAGACCGTGTCAAAACTAAGTATGAGACAGAAGTGCTTATTAATGTACTAGAAAATGACAAAGACAAAGATGGTGATGCGTTAACTATTGTCTCCTACACCACACCAGCACATGGAACCGTTGAAAATATAGAAGGAAAACTTCTTTATACACCAAAAGATGAGTTTTCAGGAAAAGACTCCTTTGAGTACACCATATCTGACGGGAAAGATGAAGCCTCTGCCAAAGTAAAAGTAAAGGTAAAAAAAGAGAAAAGAGGATACGCTTTCTTTGAAAGAGATTTCAGAGAGGATTTAGAAGATGAGATGTTCGAAAAAGAGTCCTTTTGGAACAATGCTTTTAAAGGTAAGTAACTGTCAAATTTGATTCTGAATTATTATATAGATAAATATTGGCTTTTGATAATGTGAATCCAAGACATTAAAAAACATAAAAAATTATTTGTAAAATGAGAAAGTGGGAGAGATTTTAAATTGCTTCGCCTATTGATGACGAACAGATGGAGAGTTCCATCTGTTTGAGTATGTTACTTGTATCTAAAAGTGATACGTCCCTTGTCAAGACTATAAGGTGTTAACTCAACTTTTACTTTGTCACCAGGCAAGATTTTAATGTAGTGCATTCTCATCTTTCCTGCAATATGACATAAAATAATATG
>CAYVNI010000255.1:0-4501 GCA_964452815.1 uncultured Sulfurovum sp. | reverse complement strand
CGTGGACTCCGTTTACCTATAATGTGGTGGGGTCGCTTCCATAAATTTCCCTATCTCCTCCAATACCTCTTTGGGTCGCTCCTCTTGGGGCATATGACCTGTATTTTTAAAAATCTTTAGGCGACTGTTGACCAACTCTTTATGCAATCTTTTTGCCATATCTACATGGATAGAGACATCTTTTTCTCCCCATAAAATCAGGGTAGGCAAGAGGATATCTTTGTACTTTTTCTCTACTGTTTTGATATCATCGGGGATTAGACAATGTACCGATTTTAGATAGGCAGATTTTGCCAAAGGCATAGAGAGCATCTTTTCAGCTTGAACCAAACTCTCTTTGGGGATTAACTCATCATTAAAAAAGGCATATTTGTATCCCGATTCAACAATCCATGCACTGCTCAAAAGGTGAATACCCAAAAAACCAAAAATAGGGGTTTTTAAATCCCTAAGCATGGAGGGGAGTCGTTGACTATAGGACATGGAGTTTATAAGGATAAGCCTATCTATCTTCTTCTCCATACAGTTCTCATTTTGCATCAACGCCAAAACCAAAGCAACCCCGCCCCCAAATGAACGCCCTACTATGGTGGTATTTCGTATCTGATGTTGTTGCATAAACTGCTCTACTAAAATGGCTTGGTCATAGACAGAGTAATCATCATCATCTGTTTTTGGGGATTCTCCAAACCCTTTTAAATCAATGGTATATAAATGATACTTTTTAGATAAATCATTTAACAAAAAACGCCAAGTGTATTGACTCTCTCCAAACCCATGAAGAAATAGCATACTTTGATTATGCTCTTTGCCATACTCTTTATAGACCAAATTAACAGGTTCTATTTTGCTATGAAGCACACGTTTGTCCCAAGTGATTGGTCTCTTGATAGAACACCCTGAAACAGATAACAAAAAGAAAATAGCAATTAAAATTAAAGTTTTTTTATACATAAACTAATAATATCATAGTTTTATTTACTTATTCTTTGATATAATCCCAATTATGAATATAAAAAACACTATTTGGAAAATCCTTTCTATACTTTATCATCTACTTTTAATTGCTATCTTCTCACTTGCATTCTATATTACCATACCTGTATTTGTACCCACAACCAATCTCACGCTCCCAAAAGGCTCCGTTACCAACACCATTGAGCATCTACAAAACAGAGGCATTGCACTTACTAAAATCGACACCTATCTTTTAGTCGCATTGGGGCAACCAAAATATGGTAATTTAGAGATAGGTAAAGGAGAAATGAATCGTATTAATTTCTTAAAAAAGCTCACAACAGCAACCGAAGCATTTCAAGTACTCACCCTTATCCCAGGAGAGACACGCCCTATTTTTTTAGAAGAGGTGGCAAAAAAAACCCATCTTGATTATGATAAACTTGAAGCTAATTATGAAAAACATAGTGCCTACAAAGAGGCAGGAATCATGCCTGAGACCTACCATCTTCCTACCCATATCAAAGAGAAGAAGCTTATTGAGTTTTTGGTCAATTTGAGTGAAAAGAGGTACAAAGAGTTAGCCAAAAAGTACCTTGATAAATATGATAAAAAAGAGTGGCTACGCTACCTCATTATTGCCTCAATCATCCAAAAAGAGGCAGCCAACAACAAAGAGATGCCTGTGGTGGCATCGGTTATCTACAATCGCTTAAAAAAAGAGATGCCACTACAGATGGATGGGACACTAAACTACGGGAAATACTCCCATGTCAAAGTCACCTCAAAACGCATTAAAACAGACAAGAGTAAGTTTAATACCTACCGTAACAAAGGGCTTCCCCCCTACCCTATCTGCTCGGTTTCGATAGAAGCAATAAAGGCATCTCTCAAACCTGACACCACCAACTATCTCTATTTTATGAAGAACAAAGAGGGGGTGCATGATTTTACAAAGACCTACAAAGAGCATTTGAGGAATATTGCTAAGGCGAAGAGATAATTATTTATTTAGAATTTTTATTTAGGTACGCAAATTAAATAGAAAAGAGCCTCATCCTTAGTAGAAACCTCTCCCCTAATTTGAGCCTCATACACCCCTTTAAGAATCTCCTTAAACTCCTTGGAGGGCGTATGCCCCAACGCGATTAAATCTCGACCTTGGATAAGGGGTGTTGGTGGTTGGCGATAGACATCCAACTCTTTGGCTTTTGCCAATAGCCAATCTCCCCCCTCATAGACCCCACTAAGTGAAGCCTCTGTGGTTCGCCCTAAAAAATCAGCCCTTGCTACGGTTACCAACTCCTCTATATTGAGCTTTGTGGAGAGCCTTCGGATGGTAGCATTTTTCGCACCACTTCTAAAGTAGATAGAGGGGGCGAGATGATGGCGAACAAGGGGCAAAATAGCGTTGATAAAATCATGCTCATTGGTCAGTCGATATAGAAACGCTTCTGTGGGTTTCACCCCTGCCTCCTCATGCCCAATGGCAGAGATTTTATCGGGTTTTATCTGTGTGTGTGTTGCTTTTCCAAAATCATGACACAAAACGGCAAACATCATCTTCAAATCATGTTTCTCTTCACCTATTTTCAACCCAACCATCTTATCTATCGCCATTAGGGTATGCACCCAAACATCCCCTTCAGGATGCCAAATCTTGGATTGAGGGACACCTATAAGTGCATGGAGTTCAGGATAATATTTTTTGATAATCCCAAGCTCTCGCATCAGTTCAAATCCCATTGAGGGTTTGGGGGACTTGAGAAGCAATTTTTTGAACTCCTCATAGACTCTCTCTTGTGCCAACTCCTCCAACATCCCCTGCTCTACCATTTTGGCACAGAGTTTAACGCTCGTGGTAGCCAAAGAGAAGCCAAATCGAGCCACAAACTGTACCCCACGATAGACACGAAGAGCATCCTCCATAAAAGTCTCATCATCTATATGTCGCAGAACTCTATTGCCAATATCACTCATCCCATCATAGGGGTCGATAAACTGCTCTTTTTCTACATCATACCCCATTGCATTAATCGTAAAATCACGGCGAATGGAAGCCTCTTTGAAACTTAAAAAACCATCACAAGAGACATCAAAACCTCTATGCCCTACCCCCACTCTCTCTTCTGTTCTTGGGAATGAAAAATCATACTCCTCCCCCTCATGGCTAAACTTCACTACTCCAAAACTCTTCCCCACCAAGTTAACCGAGCCATACATACCCAATAGCTCCTCCAACTCTTCTATTTTTTCAAGTCCATAGACCTCAACATCATAATCTTTAATCGGTAATGCTAAAAAATGGTCACGAACAGAGCCACCTACCACAATCGCTTTTGCACCTTTGTCATTGAGCTTTGTTGATACGGTTTTTATTATCTTGGGTATCCTCATCTTAGATTTACCTGTCAGCGATTTCTCAACATTACGCAAATCCTTGAAGTTCAGCCTCAACCTTCGCCATCTTTTCAGACGCATCACTTAACGCCTTTTTATTATCAGCAATCACCTGTTCAGGAGCATTGGCTACAAATCGTTCGTTATTAAGCATTCCATTGAGTTTGGCTATCTCTTTTTCAAGCTTCTCTTTTTGCTTGGTAAGCTTCCCTATAATCGCCGACATATCCACATCATCCGTAGAGATAAACGTCTCCAAGTTATCAGAAACATCCGTCACAGAATTTTCCAGTTTAGCCTCAACAAAAGTAACCTCTTCTACTTTTCCAAGCTTCTCAATAAATGGCTTCATCATCTCCAAATCAGAACCACTTGGCATTTTAAGTGAAGCTTTTTCAATTTTTTGATTTCCTTTGTCCACAAGCGTTTTACAACGTCTTACAGAGACAATCGCCTCCATAATAAGGTCAAACTGTTTAATCACCTCATCATCTGCTTCACTCACCGTTGGGTATGCTTTAACCATAATAGACTCACCCTCTTCCAGTGTCTCAACGCTTAGTCTCATGTAGAGATTTTCAGTAATAAACGGCATAAATGGATGAAGCAATTTCATAGACTCTTTAAAAATACTTCCAAGCTCTGCCACAGAGGATTTGTCTGCTTTACTTAGCTCGATTCCCCAATCACAGAACTCACCCCATAAAAATCTATACAGCACAGTCGCACCATCGTTAAATCGGTAAACATCCATAAAATCACGGGTCTCTTTAACAGCCACATTGAAACGAGCCAACATATAACGCCCAAGAGGAGTTTTGATATTTTCAGGGTCAAGCTCATCAAAATGCTCTTGGTTGAGTTGCAAGAAATTGGTCGCATTAAAGAGCTTATTGGTAAAGTTACGGCTCTGTTCTAGTTTATCTTCACTCAATTTAATATCTCGCCCTTGTACAGCCAACACAGCCAAGGTAAATCGAAGAGCATCGGTTGAGTATTTTTCAATGGTCTCTAATGGGTCGATAACATTCCCCTTAGATTTAGACATCTTTTCGCCTTTTTCATCTTTGACCAAGGCATGAAGATAAATATCTTTAAATGGTAACTCACCTGTAATGTTCTCACCCATCATCAGCATACGAGC
>CAYVNI010000254.1:0-4083 GCA_964452815.1 uncultured Sulfurovum sp. | reverse complement strand
TCCAAATGTTGCACCAGCAAATAAAAGAGGATTCTTGTTCCATATGTGGTTCTGGTTATTATTAATAGATGTACTTGTATTAACATTTATGGGTAAATTACCACCAACAGATGCAACATTTGCAATGATAGGTATGGTTGCGGCTTATAGCTTCTTTGCACTATGGATTTTGCTACCAATTATCACACTGATAGAAAAAAAGATTAAGGAGTAAGGGATGAATAAAGAGCTTAAAATATTCGCAGTTGTTGCAGCCTTTACATTGGCACTATACTACGGAGTTGAGCCTTATGCTCACTCTCAAATGCACCATCATGTAGAGAGTCAGGGACTGGTCTATGATGGAACAGCAGATATAGAGGAGGCTTCTAAAGAGAAAGAAGAGGCTAAAAAAGCATTTTGGGGTGAGGTGAAAACCATCGCAGCACTTACAGGAGATGCAGCAAAAGGTGAGCCAGCATTTGCAACGTGTGCAGGTTGTCACAACGATGCAGCTGGAGACATGGGTGGTGTTATTCCTCCTGCTCTTGACCATGCAGGTTCACTTTATGATAGAAACTACCTTATTGCGTTGATTAAAGACCCAGCAATGGCGATGAACACAGACCACAAGTTTGCTGATACATCAATGCACCCAATGGGAGCTATTAAGTCAATGATGACAGACAACCAGCAAATCGCTGATGTTGTTGCTTATCTTAAAGCTAAGAAAAATGGCGATGTATCTCCTAGAGAAGCGTATGTTGAGTCTTGTGGACGATGTCATGCTAACCGATATGATAAATGGACACAGGTTGGATTTGTTCCAAAAACCAAGTCTAACATCAAAACAGGTCAAGATATTGATAACTTGAAGTTCCAACAAGAAGTTGCAGTTCAACAAGGTAAAATTGCTGACTACATGGGAAAACTTCCACCAGATTTATCTATGATTTCACGTGCTAGAAGTCACCACTTCTTAGAGACATTCATTGAAAATCCACAGAGTCAACTTCACGGGACAGCGATGCCTAGAGTTGGTCTTAGTGACAATGGTATGCACAAAGTTATGGAGTACCTAGAGTTTACAGGTGACCCAAGTAAACCTGCTAGAGAAGCAGCGGGACCATGGGTAATTGGATTCTTTATTCTATTTACTATTTTAGCTTACCTTTGGAAGCAATCTTTATGGAGAGACTTACACTAAGTCTTCTCTTCTAAATAGTATGATTTGAGCTTTGGCTCGAATCATACACGCTTCAAATCATACACGCTTCAAATCAAACACGCTTCAAATCAAACTTATTTTTCCAATTATTCTATCTATAATTTTATTTTATTATTTTTTATGTCAATTGGACAGTATTTGTCCATTTTTTATTATATAATATTGTTAAATATTTATTAAGGAAATTAGATGGAAAATAGTTGGTATATAAAAAGAGATGGATTGCATCATTTTTTTTGTCAATGTGGTACTCATGATATTTTAGAGAACAATATAGAAAATAATTCTAGTTTTGAGATAATTAAGTTTAAAAGGGATGAGATAGAGTTTAGTAAAATTCCTAATCTTTTTTATCCTGATAACTGCTGTAAGTTATGTGGTAATGAACGTTATTTAGACATGAAGAGCCTATTTTTTGAAGCTGAAACTAGAATATGGTCAGAGATAAAATGGACATATGAAATCAAGGAGAATGAGGAGAGTTGGACGAGTATTTCTTTTTTAAATGTTCCCATTTTTGAGGAGAACAGTACATCAGTCATGTTTAAAAAGTTAAAACTATCAACTGCTATAATCTCAAAATATGGTAAAAGTTTTTATACAATGCATCATGAGCATTTTTTTGAGAAGAGTATGATAATTGATGGCAAACATTGGTCATTAAGTCAATTTTTACACGAGGATATGTCTCAAAATATACTTAAGTTTATCATAGAAAACCCATTGGATAGTATTAAGTGGTTAAAAGAAGATATAAATAGTTTGGATGAGCTAATCTTTTTTTTGGAGTATCCTAATATTTGCTTCAAAGATATTTATTTTTGGAAAAATAGCAAATATTTTTTAGAGCAATATCAAAGTTATCAGAATATAGAATCATTTTTAGATTTTTTTCTTAACCATCGCAAAGAAAAAAGTTTACGAAAAGCTCACTTTAACGCTTATAAAGAAATGATGCAAAATGGTGGATATAATCCCTTGGTTGATTATATTTTTTCACGGGTGATAGAGGATAGAAACCACTTGTTAAAAATTTTAAATATGGACATAACTATAAAAGAGAGCATATTTAATTACTCTTCTATCGCCGATATTAACTATTTTATGGATTTTTTAAAGAGACACTATCATGAAAAACATATTGTTCGGTTTTGGCTGTCGATAACAAAAGAGGACTTAACTCACTTTTTAGTAAGAGATGTGATTAATCTTTTTTCTGCGGATGAGATGAGAGTTGAATTGAATGAAAACTTTGAAAAGACCCCTCTCAATATAAAAGCTATTCATGATGAGTTGATGAGAAGAAATCGAAGAGTGTGTCACACAGAAAACAAGGTATTTATCTATTCAGATGCTATGGTTAAGGCACAAGTTAAACTAGAGGATATCTCTTATGTACTTCCTATAAATAGTCAAACTTTAAATGAATGGGGACGTATATTACACAATTGCCTTTTTTTCTACAGCAATAAGGTTTTTAATAGAGAGATTACTATTTTTGGTCTTTTTGTTGACAATAAACTAATGTATGCTATTGAGATAGAAAGAGATATTATTGTTCAAGCATCTTCTGCCTATAATAAAGCCTTAACCTCTTTGGAGCAAGAAAAAATAGACAGATGGTATAAAGATGTTTACCTTGGAATGGTGATGCAAAAAAATAATAGGGTGTAGTATTACCCTATTTTTTACAACTCCCCTCGAAATGCCTTCGCCAAAATGCTCTGTGTCAATCGGTCAACGCGTTGTTGGGCTTGGGTTACTTTGGCTTCTAAGTTGTCAGCAATGGCAAAAAGAGTCTCTATTTTTTTTACTATGGCTTTTTGTTCTTCCCTATTTGGTGTAGGAACAGTAATAGAACGAACTTTTGAAAGATTTAAATTTGGTTGATTCCCTCCTTCTGCAAGTCGTCTAGTCTCCATATAGTTTTCAAGTAGTCTAATTTTTAAAAAATCTTTCTCAATTTTATCTTCATCTACAATAATTGCTGCACAAGCCTGATTAATGGTAGCAGGAAATGTTAATTCTGTTGTTTGTCCTCTTGTTTTTCCTTCTCCATACATCGCAACCAACAATGTCCCTTTATCAAAAATTCTTAATTTACATTCATCTACTGCTTTTTGAGTAACATAACTATTTGTCTCTTTTACAAAATCTTTTCCTGTAACTGAACTTGTAAGCCAAGGAATTGTTCCATCTTCATAAAATGATTTTTCTGACTTTAAAGGTGTTTTACCTGTTCCAACTTCAGCAATATCATTAACAGTCAAAGTTTTCCACTCTTCTTGTCTCTCACTCAACCCCCCAGAAGTCCCCAAAGCCAAAACCGACTGACGAAAGCGTTTAATGGTAGCAGGAGCATTATCAAGAGCTATTTTAATACGCTCTACACGAGCTAAAACTTGGTCTAATTTTTGGGCTATCTGTTTTTGTTCTTTTAGTGGGGGTAAAGGAAAAGGAGCCTTTTTAGCTGATGCAGTTCCTAATCTTGGCATGTTTAAACCATGAGTTGAGAATTCAACATATTTTAAAAAAGCAGAACTTTTTAATACATAAAAAATATATTTACTAATAACTTTTTCATTCTCTTTAATAGGAATTATTTCGGTTGTGCAAACACCGTCATCATCAGCTATTATCACTTTATTTAAATATGGTCTAAGTTTTCCATAAAGAACATCTCCTTTATAAAAAATATTTTTTGTACTTTTTGATTGTCGCTCAGAATATTTTATTTTTTTTAACCCAACTTCATCATCCAAAATTTCAAAAAGCCATATTCTAGGTCTTCTCTCCAACACCAAATAATTTACCTGCACCACATCTAATATCTATATATAAAACCTACTAACCTCCCCAGCTTGATGTCCAATCTC
>CAYVNI010000253.1:0-4380 GCA_964452815.1 uncultured Sulfurovum sp. | reverse complement strand
GCTTGGTCACTCAATATGTTGGCAAACTTTTATCATGATGAGAGAGAGGATTTTAAAGAGTCTTTAAAATATAGGGAGGAGGCGATGAATATCTATTTGAAGTTAGTAGAAACTGAACCAAAAGAGTATAGTCTATTGCTCTCTCAGACCTTTAATAGTCTAGCCAAAACCTATGGCTCTCTTGGAAAACTTAAAAGTGCAAAAAAATATTATCTAAAAAGTCTTACTCTAATGAAACAGCTTTCCAAAGAGGAGGGCGAGAAACTCTATCGCTCTCCAATGGCAAAGGTGCATAACTCTTTGGCATGGATTTCTGTCTCTACCTTAAAAGTAAAAGAGGCAAAAGAGCAGATAGCAGAGGCGTTAAAACTGCTTAAACCCCTTGATAAAAAGATAAAAAAATCTACAGAGGCAACCAGTTATTTTTATCTGGGATATTTGGCTATTTTAAACGGAGATATAAAAGGTGGTATTGCGTATTATCTAAAATCTTTGAAGCTTCAGAAGCGTTTGAGTACGGCGATATCCTATGTCTCACTCTTGGTTGAAAAAAAGAGATATCTAAAAGCCAAAGATTTTTTTGATACGATGTTAAAAGAGTATCCTAAAAAAGAGCAACAGGCAAAAATATGGTTGATGTATGGGAAATTTTATCTGAAAATTGACTCCTATAGTGCAAATAGAAAGTTTAAAAAAGTACTAAATATATATACTGAACTCTCAAAAGATAAAAACTCAACGGAGTATAGGGAGCTTATTGAGTTAATGGATAGTAACGTAACAGCTGATAAAGGTTAAGTATATCTTATATTTAAAGAGAATATATATTTAATATAGTAAAATATATTTTTTTAATAAAGGGATAATATGAATACAGATATAAGAGTAACAGCAGAAGAGTTAGGCAATAGAATTACACTATATGCCGTTATATCAAGACTAATGATGATTGAGGTTGATGCTGATTTTCTCAAATCAATAGAGTCAAATGAGTCGCTTTTATCTCTTTTCCCCAACTATAAAAATTGGGATAAACGAAAAGAGTTTGGTTTTAGTATTTTAAAAGAGAGATACTTGGATGTGGATTACACCAACTTGTTTCTGCTTCACCTTGTGCCGTATGAGAGCTTCTATACACGAGATGACCAGATGATAGAGAGTGGGGGAGACAATCCTGTGGTTGAACTCTATAACGCATTGGATTTCAGAGTAGAACTTGATAAAGCCAGAGTAGTAAGTCCTGACCATATTGGGGTGGAGTTAGAGTTTATGTATATGCTATGTGTGGCGATGGAGAAAGCGATAGAGGCAGATGATAATGAGGGGTTAGAGGAGCTATTTTATATCCAAAAAGGTTTCCTTGAAGACCATCTCCTTAAGTGGGCACCGATGTATCTGATTAATATGAAAAAAGAGTCTCGAACACCACTCTATCATGATGGTGCAGAGTTGGCAATGGAGTTCTTATTAAGTGATTTTGAGTATGTCAATAAAAAACTTAATATTACTATTGGAACTTGTTCCTCAGGTCTATGCTCTTAATGAAGTTAGAGTTTGATGTTGGCTCATGTGTACGGGCAACAAGCAAGTTTTCAGAGTGTACAAAATGTGTTGATGTCTGTCCTGTCTCTACCATTGAGATAGTGGATAATATCCCTGCATTTACCCCCTCTGCTTGTATTAACTGTGGAGGGTGTGTTGGGGTCTGTCCTACAGAGTCTTTTTCTCTAAATGACTTCTCCTCTATCAACTTCTTTTTTGAGTTTTTAGAGTCACAAAATAGTCATCTCTCCTGTAAAAGTGAACTTCCTTGTCTTAGTGTTTTATCGGTTGAGCATCTTATCGCATTGGCATTAGCCTCTGATGAGGTCTTGAGTATGGATGTGGAGGGGTGTCGATGTGGTGGTGATAGCGATAAGCTTACGCTACAGATAAACGCCAATATAGAAGAGGCTAATTTTATCTTAGAGAGTATCTCTGATAAGCAGATAGAGATAAAATCGGTTGAGATAGAGGTAAATGAAGAGGAGCAAGAGATAAGTGACAGACGCTCTTTTCTCTCTCTCAAAACAGCTGTAAAGAGCAAACAGAGTTTTGATGAGGTGGTGGATGCTGATGAGCTAAAAGCGTTTGAGCTTGACAGTGATGTGATTGCCAAGATAAAAGATAAAAAGATACCCGATAAGCGTAAGCTTCTATTTTCAGTCTTAAAGCGTTTGGACAAGCCACCAAGTTATGATGTTTTGGCAACCGAAGATATCTCATTTACCTCTCAAAAATTTGTGGATGAGAGCTGTACCAATTGTCAAATCTGTTATCGTATCTGTCCCACAGGAGCGTTGAGTTCTGACAAGCGATTCTCTGCGATAAATTTTGATGCGATGATGTGTGTTAAGTGTCACCTCTGTCATGATGTCTGTGAACCCAACGCCATTCATCTCCAAGCAGGATTTGAGATAAAAGAGCTATTTGAACCGACCCAAAGGGTTTTGGCAACGTTTAACATCAAGCGATGTAATGAGTGTGGAAATAATTTCACGTATAAAGGTGGATTATTAGAGTGTGATAGATGTAAGCTTGAAGAGGAGGAGGCAATGGAGTTACATTTTAAAAAATAACCCATTCCCATTTAATCCTCCTTGTGGGTTAAATGTTTTCTATTGATAAGCAGAACATTTGCTTATCTCATTTTCAATATACTCTTCAAGTTTCTCTGCTAATACTTGCTGTTCAAAGGTCTCCTCTTCCTCTTGTGTGGAGAGTGTTACTTTGGTTCCATTATAACTGTATCTAATATTGTTAACATCAATAGCACCTTTGGTGTAATAATCTGGGTTTTCACTATTCTCTACGAGCCAAACATCATTTTTTGTTTTGAAAGTATATGTTTTATTGTAACATGAAACTTTAAAGGTGATAGAACCTTCAAAATACCAACTCTGCTTCTCTATATTCTTTTTCATGATAACATTACTATAGGTATTCTCCTCTAGCGGTTTATCTTTGATATAGTCTTTTGTCGAACCATGTAGTTTAACAATTTCTATACCATCTGCTTTGGAAGATTCCATCTCAAAATAATCGGTTGACCAACCTGTATAATAAGGGGTGGTATCTCCTTCCAAATAATAATTTTCATTGGTATTAGGGGAGGAAAAATAATTTTTCATAATTACTTTAGAATCAGTATCATTTAAGGTTTTAAGGGAAACTTCTCCTCTTGTATAAGTATTTAATCCTGTCTCTTTATCAAGTTCTATACAATCTTTATAATCTATAAATATAAGGTTTTCTTTTATTTCTATGCCAAAGCTACCACTTATATCACATCCATACTCTTCCATTTTATTGTGTGTTGAGATATTTTTTAACCTATTTTTTTGATAAAGAATATGTGACATTTTATTGTTGGTCACTCTACTATTTTGATTCTGTTCTAATCGTGAGGAGTGATTAAAACTTAGGCTTATTTTACTTAGGTCACTAAAGGTTTTTTTCTCTTTTTTATCGCTATCATTATCACTTCCACATCCTGTTAATAAAAATATTGAAACACTTACTATCACTAATATATTTTTTTTCATAATTAATCCTTTATTTATAATTTAGAGTGGGCTATTCTCTTTAAGCTTTCTATCTGTCTCTATACAGCTATGATAAGCTGTTTGATTAAATTTACTATCTGTACACTTTATTGAGGTAAGTTGAACTTGACCAATGTCTTTTGCGAAGTAGTAGTCAACAATAAACTCTTTAATTTCAAAAAACTCTCCTATTACCTCCTCTTTAAATTTCCCTTGACAAGAGAGATGCAAAATATCTGTATATTTTTTATTCATAACCAAGGTGGAGTCTATATGTTCTTTAAGTAAGCATTTATTGAGTCCACTCTGGGTGTAGGTAGAGTCGATATCTATGTTTTCAAAAATATAATAATACTCCCCCATATCTAGGTATCGAGCGTAATAGCGTTCATCATAGTTATCATCAACAAACTCTTTTCTATAGAGGGCAATATCATTAACCTGATATTCTGTATTATATCCAATTTTGGTGATGCCATCTTCGATAATATAATCGACATACTCATTATCAATAACAACCAATGGATTTTGAGAGGATGTTTTGCTCTCAATATTATACTCATACTTAGAGACTTGATAGATGTTTCTCTGATTTTGAGAGGGCAAAATATATTGACTAAGGTCATATTGCCCCTCGTTATCATAGATAACAGACTCATTATCATCTAAGAGCGTTATATTATTAATATCCTCTTTCGTCGTTTTACATCCTATTAGTAAAAATATTAGAGTGGAGAGAATCATGATAGTTTCTATTCTGTTTTTTTTCATGCCATATCCCTTTTAAAAAAAGTAA
>CAYVNI010000252.1:0-3022 GCA_964452815.1 uncultured Sulfurovum sp. | reverse complement strand
TTTTTTTAGCATATATTTACCTTTCTTTAGTCTCTAATTATACCTAAATATTGGGTTAAAGCCCTTAAAATAACACTCTTGTTCAAGATATGGCTTAGTACTTTTTCATTGGATTGAGGCTTAGCTTAATGGCATTGGGGGTGGCTCTTATGTCTAAAAAACTCGCTGACTACCTTATCCATATCACCTAGCCTTCTGAGCCATCTTAATATAAATGTGTAAAATCTCCAACGCAGCAGGGGTGACTCCTGATATTTCGGAGGCGTTAAAGAGCGTTGGGGGGTTAATATGATTCAACTTCTCAACTATCTCATTACTTAATCCTGAAACTTTTTCAAAGACAAACCCTTTTGGGATTTTAACTTTGAGCATATCTTTCATCTTGTCTACATGGCTCTGCTGTTTCTCTATGTATCGGCTATATTTTGATTCTATTAGAAGTTGCTCTATCACCTCTTGACTGTATTTCTCAAAAGAGGGAACAAGGGTTAAAATCTTCTCTTCACTCATAGAGGAGCGACCCAAAAGGTCGAGTAGACAGATTTTATCATTTATCTTCTCCTCACCTATACTTGTAAGTAGCTCTATAAAGATTTTGGTAGGGGTTACATAATTTTCTCTTAAGTAACCAATCGCTTCATTAATCTCTTGCTCTTTTTTCTCTACTTGTGCCAAATACTCCTCATCAAGTAGACCCAACGCTTTTCCATATTTATAGAGACGAATATCTGCATTGTCCTCACGCAAGAGCAGACGATACTCTGAACGGCTTGTAAACATTCGGTATGGCTCTTTTGTCCCTTTGGTCACCAAATCATCTATAAGCACCCCAATATAAGCCTCATCACGTCCTAAAATCAGTGGCTCTTTGCCTTGGACACTTAACCCTGCGTTGATTCCTGCCATCATCCCTTGGGCTGCTGCCTCTTCATAACCTGTGGTTCCGTTGATTTGTCCTGCACAGTAGAGTCCTTCTACTTTTTTGGTCTCTAGGGTGTGTTTGAGTTCTGTTGGTTGCACATAGTCATACTCTATGGCATATCCGTAGCGTACTATTTTGGCATTTTCCATTCCCTTGACCGAGCGAATCATCTCTAGCTGTACATCCGTAGGCAAAGAGGTACTCATGCCGTTAATATAGAACTCATTTGCCTCAATCGTTTGTGGCTCTACAAAGATTTGGTGACGTGGTCGGTCTCTAAAACGGTTGATTTTATCCTCGATACTCGGGCAGTACCGTGGTCCCATCCCCTCTATCTGCCCTGAAAACATCGGTGCTCGGTAGAAGTTGCTCTCTATAATAGTGTGCGTCTCCTCATTGGTATAGGTGACATGACACGGCAACTGTGTGGGCTTAAACGTTTTTCTATCGGTTCTAAACGAGAAAGGGGTTGGGTTTTCATCTCCTCCTTGTTCTTCCATTACCTCCAAATCAATGCTTGAACCATCAATTCTGGCACACGTTCCTGTTTTGAGTCGTCCTATCTCAATGCCCAATGTTTTCAGATATTCAGCCAAAGCGATAGAAGCAAACTCACCTTGTCGTCCTGCACTCTGTTTTTTGTCACCAATGTGAATAAGTCCATTGAGAAATGTACCTGCTGTAATAATAACTTTGGCTGACATATATCTATTACCCAATTGAGTTTCACACCCTAAAATCTTGCCATCTTCGATTATGAGTGCCTCTACTATCTCTTGTTTGACATCTAAATTATCTGTATTTAAGACCACATCTTTCATGTAGATACGATATCTGTCCATATCAATTTGGGCTCTGCTTCCACGCACGGCTGGACCTTTTGAGCCATTTAATATTCTAAACTGAATCCCTGTGGCATCGGTCGCCAGTCCCATCTGTCCCCCCATGGCATCAAGCTCTTTGACCAAGTGACCCTTGGCAAGACCACCAATGGCAGGGTTACAAGAACTCGCCCCAATCTGCTCTGCTAAGATGGTGACAAGAAGGGTCTTTATCCCCATTCTAGCACTTGCTAAACTCGCCTCTATCCCTGCATGACCCCCACCAATTACTATTACTTCATAATTCATTGTTTACCTATATGTTATTATATTTTTATTGTTCGAATTATATCGAACTAAGTTGAGGGGGTGAAGAGGTGTAAAATTTTCTAATTTTTTACATCAAATAAGAGGACTTATTATTAAAAAATAAATAAACTACATTAAATATTAATAAATTACATTAAAGATATATAATCTTTTTCTTATTTACAACTTAATATTAAATTATTACATAAAATTAATATAAAAATTAAGCTTTAATGAGATATGATTTTTTTTAAATTAGAATTAATTTTAAAAGATAAATTTACAAAGAAGTATAATTAAAGTATTTATCTTTTATTTTCCATTTTAACTTGCGTTTGGTCTAATAGTTATTAGATTTCATATATATAAAATAATAATAATAGGAATAAAATTGATAAATAAAAAAAATATAAAATTATCGTTAGTGACGATTATGCTACTAAGCTCTACATCTTTATATGCAGAAACATTGGATGTATCCAATGCAACCTTTATAAAAAATAGTATCATTGGAGATAAAACAGGTATTGTACTTCCATCAATAGGGGTAACCTTTAATAATGATGGTACAAAATTGTTTGTAGGTTCAGATACTAATAATGTTGTAGTTGTATATTCTCTATCTACTGCTTATGACATCTCTACAGCAACAGCCATCAAGAAAGAGGAAGTTGAGTTTTTAGGTGCAATGGCATTTAGTGGAGATGGAAAATATTTCTATGGATACAATACTGATGATACAGCTGTTATTCGTTATCCTCTCTCTACTCCTTATGATATTACCAATATTAAAAGTAACTACGATGCTAAGATTCTGATGAGTGAAAATCTAAGAGAAGAAGAGAAGAATATTTCAGGTCTATCATTCAACAGTGATGGAACACAGCTTTTTGTTATCCGAGCTACAGACAATGCTCTTGTTGAGTATACGTTAGGAAAAGCTTATGATTTCACAACTGCTTCCTATGCA
>CAYVNI010000251.1:0-5182 GCA_964452815.1 uncultured Sulfurovum sp. | reverse complement strand
AGGAAGCTACATTGGTCAGATGGCGTTAGAGTATGGAGCAAATGATTTGGGTTCTACCATGATGGAAGAGAACGTAGTCTCAGCAGCAGGAGCAGCCAACTCCATGAACCAAGATGAGATGATAGAACTCATCAAAGATTTAGGAGAGAACCCTGCTAAACGAAATACGGCTTATGAGATTTTGGAGAGGTTTTAGTAATTATCTGTTAGGTGATGATATTTTGATTGAGGGGATTGTGTAGAGCCTCTCCTAAAAACACCATCAAAATCTTAATCGCTCCACATTAAGAATGTAGAGCGAACAAATATCCCTCATTATTAACATTTTCACAACCACACAATAAAGATATAGCAGATTTTGAGTATAATCCCCCAAATGAAAGATAGAGGTTTTAATACATTATGAAAAAAACAATACTACTAATGACAATGATACAAGGAATATTAATGAGTGCAACGCTTAGCCCGATAGAGATAAATAATACCGAAGTTCCAATTATATTTGAAGAGGATAAAAATCTGCCGATTATATCTATGCAACTTATTTTTAAAAATTCAGGCTCTTTGCAAGATGAGAATAAGGGGGGACTGGTAAAACTAAGTGCCAAGCTTTTAAATGAGGGGACGCTTAAAGATGGAAGTATCGGTTTTGCGACCAAGCTAGAGAATCGAGCCATTTCACTCTCGGCACAGACAGGGGCAGAGACCTTTGTGATTGAGGTGGATGCACTTAAAGAGGAGTTTGCTTATGGTGTTGCACGTCTTAAAGAGCTTTTGGAAGACCCCAACTATAGCAAAGATACATTGAGCAAGATAAAGACGCAGACGATAGGTTCTCTGAAGAGAAAAGAGAGTAACTTTGATTATATCTCTTCGTTAGCGATGAAAGGGATGATATTTCCCAATACCCCTCTTGCTAATCCCTCTAGTGGAACAGTGAAGAGTGTGGAGAGCATTACATTGGAGGATATCAAAGGGTATCTCTCTTCTCATTTGGGGGTGGAGAATGCCATTGTGGTGATAGGTGGTGATATCAACCAAAGTGAGGCTGTTGCGTTTTCAAAAGAGGTACTGGCGTTGCTTCCATCGGTAAAAACCAAAAAGATAGAGCGTGTGAAAGCTTTGGGAAAAAAACAGGTCAAAGAGAAGATGGTCAAGAGTGAACAGGCCTATGTCTACTTTGGTGCGCCTCTTGATATCGCCTATGATAGCAAAGAGAGACACCTCTCACAAGTGGCCTCATTTATCTTGGGAAGTAGTGGTTTTGGGTCACGGATGATGGAGGAGATAAGGGTCAAAAAAGGACTTGCTTACTCTGCCTATAGCCGTTTTAATATCAATAAATCTCACTCCTATTTTTCAGGTTACTTGCAGACCAAGATAGAGAGTGGGGATAATGCAGTTAAGAGTGTTAAAGAGGTGGTGCAGACTTTTCTTGACAACGGGGTAACCAAAGAGGAGCTGGAGTCTGCCAAACAGTTTATTTTGGGTTCTCAACCTCTTAGAAGTGAGACGCTTTCACAACGGTTAGGACGTGCATTTCAAGAGTACTACAACAACCGTCCATTGGGTTCTACCACCGAGGAGTTAAAGCTGTTAGAGGCGATAACAATAGATGAGATGAATGGGTTTATTAAAAAGCATAAAGAGATTGCTGATATCTCATTTTCTGTGGTGACGGGTGAGCCAAAAAGTGAAACAAACACAACTAAAGAGATGTAAAAATAAAGGTCGCTTTTGTCCCAAATCCTATCCCTTTGCTATAAATTTTTATCTCTCCATTGATAAGCTTGGCAACTTTTTGACTGAGTGCCAAGCCTAAGCCCGTGCTGTGTTTTATCTCGGTGCTGTGTGCTTGGTAAAACTCACAAAAGAGAGCCTTTTGCTTCTCTTTGGCGATGCCTGTCCCTGTGTCGATGACCTGAAATATAAATCTATCTCCCTGCTCCTCTAAAACAATCTTTATGCCTCCTATTTGGGTAAATTTAATGGCATTTGAGAGTAGATTGATAATGACCTGTTTAAAGAGATTGATATCGGTAGTTATAGCAATGCTTTGACCACCAATAGACTTTTTTAATGTTAGTTCTTTCTCATTAATAAGGGGTTCGACTATCTCTATCATCTCCTCTATTACCATCACGATATCAGTTGGCTCTTTGGTGATACTCATGCTGTTTGATTCCAGTTTAGAGAGTTGGAGTAGGTTGTTTATCATCCCCAATAGATGTTCTGATGAGTTCTCGATACGTCCCAACATATCTACCTCATCATCTCCTATTTTTGGGCTAACCATAAGATGTTGGGTGAGATTCAAAATAGAACCCAAAGGGGTACGCAACTCATGCGACATGGTGGAGAGAAAGGTTCGTTTTAGTGCCAATACCTCTTGGGTATGCTCCAAAATCTCTATCTGTTTTTTGGAGAGAACCCAAACAATAAAGAGCAGTAGAAGCAAGGATAAAATAAACGCCAAGAGTAGGATATGCTCTATCTCTTTGATACTCTCCAATGCATACTCCTTCTCATATGCCAAAGAGAGTCTCCACCCTTTTAGTTTGCCACTTAATAGGGTATGCACCACAATACTCTCTCTAAATATTGGGGTTAAAAAGCTGTCGTTATGAAGAGGTGGGCTTAACCACAAATGCTGATAGGGGTTCTCCATTGATAAGGTTATGAGATTTTTAAAGGGGTAGAGCAGATGCAGAGAACCTATCTCTTTTTCTCTATCAAATGAGGCATAGACAACCCTTTTGAACTCTAAAAACTCTTTACGGTTGTGGTGCTGTTTAGAGGAGGCGATGGGTGTTTTTGCGTTGCTTACTTCCAGCACAATTCCTTGGGATAAATCATTGGCTTTCTTCTCTAGGAGTACGGTGATTCGTTTGTCTACATCATTGACCAAAATATCATCCATTAGCTCCAGTTTGGATAGAAACTCTAGCTCTTTTTCCAAATGTTGCATATTTGAGGTGAGCAGTTGACGATTTATTTTAAGTTGATAGGTTAAGTTTTTACGCTCTTTTTCTAGCAGTATGCTAGATTCAAATTTCCAAATATAGAGCAGGGTCATAAGCTGAATAAGCAGAATAAACAGAAGCATGGTAAGTAGAATTTTATAGGTATCAGAGAGTTTCCTCCATAGCTTTATTAGATTATAATGCACACTCGACCCTATAGAGTATGGTAACCTCTTGATTGATGGTTGCGTTAAAATCGCTGTATCCTATTGTGGGATGGACACTCTGTAGATATAAAAAAAGCATCTCCATCGAGCTAACAATTTTGGGGGGATGTTTTCCTTTGTAGTAGGCTTTTCTCCAATAACGCTCCAAACTTCTCTCCTGTTTTTCCAAAATATGCTTCTCAAAACAGTGACGCAGGGGGTGGTTGGCTTTGTGATTCATCACCAGTAGTTTCTCCTCATTTATAAAACGTTTTTTGGCTAAAAATATCGCTTTGATTTCTGAATGGGTTATGTTGTGTTCAGGGAAATTTTTATCACCGATAACCACCAACTCCAACGAACAGAGTTCCCCTACAAACAGGGTTAATATGCAAAATATCTTTAGCATTAAAATAGCACCGATAGGGAGAACACAAAACGGTTTAAGGGGAGTTGGGAGTGGTGGATATATTCGCCTTTTAGAGCGATATTGTTTGTAGGACGATAGAGGTAGCCCAAAAGATATATCTGCTCCTCTATACCGATAAGCTCATCTTTGTAGCTTTCAAAACGTACAACAGCATCTTGGGTATCATCAAAATGCCATGTGGGTTGAATATAACCACTATAAAGCCACCTCTTTGCACTCTTCTGAAACAGCTCTGTCTGTATGGAAAACAGCTCTCCATCATACTCTGAACCGATACCCATATAGTCAGCGCTTCCATCCGTAACATCACTGTATGTTCCTAGCGATAAACGCCATGAGAACGCATCTTTTACGCCATGATAGGCTATGGCTAAATGTCTATCTATCTCGACCGTGTTGTCTTGGTGTGCCAAATCTTTGTTGTGCTGAAATGTCATGGAGAAAGAGTTCTCCTCCTCATCACTGTATCGGTAGAGTATCCCTGTGGTGGCTCTAGGAAAGAGCTTCTCCATGATATGTGGCTTTGTCGTGGTCTCTTGAAGGATGGCAATGGGTGCTTGATTCCAGTACCCAATATCAGAGTTAAATCTTCCTATCTGAATGCTCTGTCTGTCACTTAAGGTGTAGCCCAGTTGCAGACGCTCTATATTTAAATCAATATCAGAGCTACTGTTACTCTTCCCATCCAGTGAGATATGGGACAACTCTATCTCTCCTAACAGGTCAAAACGGTTGCTATTGGATGAAAAAAGCATGGCAATATCATTAAAAAGCAAATCCTCTTCTCTCTCTCCATCATAGGTAACATCAAGATATCCCCCAATATTCAATGAACTGTTGGGAACATCCCACCCATAACCCACCTCTTCATTGGCACAAAGAAGAGAGACCGTGAGTAAGATAAAATATATTTTTTTATACATAAACTCTCCTTATTTCAAATTATAACCTCTTAATACTTTAACCCCATAATTAATATTTTTAGAGTAGAGGAAAGAGGTGAAATACAGCACAAAAGTATTCAGTGGTATAATGGTACAAACGTAAGGAGAAAAGATGCAGACAGTACAGTTAAATATACACAAAAATAATACCTTATTTGTGAGTGGATTGGTGGGATTGAGGATAGAGAGGTTAGACTTGAACTAGAAGAGGCTTTGGGGGTGTTTGAGGGGTGGTAGGGGGACATTATAGTTTTTTGGGCTTGATATCACAGTAATGAGAGATATCTTTTGAACTATTATAATTTTTTTGTATAATGTTCACAAATAATAATAGATACCATAAGGATAACCCGTGCAAGAGGCAAAAGCCCTTTTTCAAAAACTTAAAATTGTCTCTCTCTTGGATTTGGCACTTCTTCTGCCCTCTTCGTATAACAATACGACACTCTCACACACCATTAACAAAGGGGAAAACCATGTTTTTGATGCGATAGTAAAGGAGGTATCTGGCTTTAATGGGAAATTGCGTATTGTGTTTGATATTTCTGATTTGAATATTACTCTAAACTCCATGCTTTTTCGTGTGACCCCTTATCATTATAAACTTTTTACCGTTGGCACTCGGCACTATATCCAAGG
>CAYVNI010000250.1:0-24408 GCA_964452815.1 uncultured Sulfurovum sp. | reverse complement strand
CCCCCAATGCCATTAAGCTAAGCCCAAATTCCCCACAATCATAGCATTTAATTACCAACATTCTTCTTTTTCCTCTTAACAAAATTTATAGTATTCGTAGCAATAGTAGATTTTTGAGAATCTTTATCCAGTCTTGGTTTGGCTTTTCTCTTGGGTCGAATAGGAACAGCGTTTATGACAAATAACTCTTCAAGTTCTCTCATCTGTTTGGATAAATGCTTATTTGAATAGAATATATCAAATACTTTATGTTTTATAGCATTAAACGATTGTGCTTTATTGACTTGTTGAGCATACTTATTATCTTCTGCTTTCTCTTGAAGCTCTAGATTAGTATCATATACAAGCATAGCTTCATAGTTTGATAAAAAAACAGTGGCATAAAAATCTTGTTTGATTGCTAATGCTGTTAAACCTGTAAAGTTCTCTAAAGATAGTCTATTTTTCAATATATCATAATAGGTCTCTATCCCCCATCTTCTAGCATATAGCTCCATAAAATCTATAGTTTGAAGGATATTCTCATCAAGTATATTTGTAGCTAAGACTTCAACTGTACCATTTTCTAAAATAACTTGTACAAATCTAAATTTCATCTTAATTGGTAGGTTCTGTTGCTTAAGTCTCTTTTTTATATTTTTAGGTGCTGTTATCTCCAAAATGACATCTTTTTTCTCACAATGAGATGAAAATAAAAACTTTGCTTTTGCAAAACTTGTTTTTTTAATTCTCATTAAGAAATTCGTTTTTTGAGAATATTTAACAAATAGCTCATAAGATGGATATCCTCTATCAAATATCACTAAATCTTCTTTATTGCAATGCTCTAAATGCTGTAATGCCAAGGTTCTCTCATCATAGGCTATTAAATCATTATCATCACTGTTTACTTTATTATTGATACTTGCATCTAGTGCTACATTGTTCAATACATCATAAAGTACTGATACTCTTGCTTGAACAGAATCCTTTTTAAACTCGGGAACTTGGCACTTTACCATAGTTGGGTTAAACTCTTTTTTAATATCCTCTGTATTTGGTAGTATTGTGATAGAACCATCCACTGCTAAGAGTCTAAAATTTTTATATCTATTATATTCACCATCTTCATAAAATAGCTCAACTGTTTTTTCTCGCATCTCTATAAATGCTGTATAATTTAATTTGGCTCTAGCTTGAGTATATGCACTATTTGTTACTGTATAATCTACATCTTTATTTAGCTTCATATCATTTAAACTATTTTGTGATGATTTTGAACTCTTTTTTATCATTAATCCCATCATAATTGCAAATGTTAGTTTAACCTTTCTTGTAAAATCACTCTTTTTTATCCTATGTTTCATTTTGAAATCTATAGAGTGTATCATTTTTCTGAATACTGCTGAAATCTCAGCAGTTTTTTAACATATTATTTACTTTTTTACTTATAGTTATATTTAAATATTGTTTTAATATACATTAAATAATACTTTTTTTGAGGCTTAGCTTAATGGCATTGATCCACCCCTTTAAAGAGGTGGTTTTACGCTATATTTTGATAATAAGTGAAGCTTCATGTTAAAGAAGCTTCATCCTCTCTTACGCTTTTCCACCTTTAGCAGACTGAATAGAGTGGATATAAGAGTAGTCTATCTTGATAGCCGACTCTTTAGGAAGTGCCAAAGAGAGTCTCTTTACCATGCCTTCAAAATCCTCAAAAAGATAGTTTGCCATAGAACCAGGGATGGGATTTATCTCATTGAGTAACACCTCACCCTTGACCACAAAGAAATCACATCTGATAATAGATCCCTCAAAAATATCACCATAGACCTTTTTAAATGTCTCTTGCATTGCTATTTTAAGTTCAGAAGTCACATCGGCATCAGAAACTTTTCCATCACGAGAGAAGTCCAGATATTTTTTCTCAAAATCCAAAAACTCCTCTTTGTTTGGCTCTTCGACAATAGAGAGTTCAAATTCAGAAGTTTTACACCCTGCTTGGTTGTACTCCAAAACCCCCTCAATAAACGGCTCTATCAGCACTTGACTGTCAAACTCAAACGCTGTATCCAACGCATAATCTAGCTCATCTTGGCTTTTTACAATACTCACCCCAATACTACTCCCCAATCTCACAGGCTTAATAATCACAGGATATTCAAGCTCAACCTCACGACTATCAGAGTTATTTAGAAGCGTATATGGAACAACTTTTACCCCAAGACTTTCAGCGTATAGCTTGGTATAAAGCTTATTATAAGACAACACCGAAGCATCTACACGAGGAGATATATAAGCGATATCATTAAACTCCAACAGTGAAGCCACCTTACCATCTTCACCATCTCGACCATGAATAAGATTTAGTACCGTCCCTACATCTTGCTCTTTTAGTCCAAACATCCCCTCGGTACAAAATGCCCCTTTTTTCAACACAAGCTTTTTATCTTTTTTGTACGCTCCATCAGAAAAATGGTTTGATTTCATATTTTTTGCATCTATCAGGTAAAACGCTCTATCTGCATCACAAAAAATAAAAGAGGGGTTTGATTTTTTTAAAACTTTTTTAAGCGTAATCGCCGATACAATACTAATCTCATGCTCGTAGCTAGAGCCACCAAATAAAATTGTTATATTCATATTTATACTATCCTTAATTAATTATTAAGCGTATTTTACCCTATTTGACTTATAATCTTTGTAACTTTTTCAACCCTTGTTTCACCAAACTAGAGATATCCCCCGTAGCCCCTGCCAATGCCTTTTTAATCTGCTCTTTTTTAAAGCCCAAACTCTCCAATGCCAAGATAGCATCTGCCATGCCACTCTCCACCACCATATCAGCATTCCCATCCACAATAAAGTCAGCCAACTCCACCAAAATACGACTGGCAGCCTTTGGTCCAATCCCTGGCACACGTTTGAGTAATCCCACATCTTTGTCTGCCACCACACGCGAAAATGTTGCAGGAGAAAAGGTAGAACAGGTCGCCATCGCCACCTTTGGTCCTACCCCATTGATTTTGATAAGTGTATCAAACATCTTTTTCTCATTGCTTTCCATAAACCCAAAAAGCAGATTGGCATCTTCACGGATTATCTGTGTCACCAATAGCTTAACTCTCTTCTCACTTATCGCATTGGAGGTATTTACGGAGATATTTACCTCATGGATAAGCCCATTTACATTTAGATGAATAAATGTTGGGTCTTTTTTCTCTACTGTCCCCTCTATGCCTACTATCATTATATTTTCCTTGTTTAAATGTTTCTAATTATACTTGAATTTGCTAAATCAGACTGACTAAGGGATTAATCTTTAAATTAGTCACAACTCAATTGACAACAAAACTCTATTATACTGAAATCAATACATAATACATCTCTACCCTGTTACAACACAAAGATGTAGATATTTTTACCTCATGCGACATTATCCCCACGCTCTACTATATATATGCTTCAAGAGGGTAAAAAGTTGTAGGGTGTGATTGCTTGAATTGTCTATACATTCCACCTGAAGACAGGTGGAACGAGAAAAGAAGTGTATAAAAAGCTAATTTCGCTAAAATTGCACTAAAAAAGAGACCTATGAAATTAAAATCTATCTTTACCAACAGCTTTGGTATTCTTTTCTCTCGTGTTACAGGTTTGGGGCGTGATGTTGTTATGGCATCGGCTCTTGGGGCTTCTATCTATACTGATATCTTTTTTGTAGCGTTTAAATTGCCCAATCTTTTTAGACGAATTTTTGCAGAGGGGGCTTTTACCCAAGCGTTTATGCCCTCCTTTGTGGCGAGTAAGCAAAAAGGGGTTTTTGCTACGGCTATATTTTTACGCTTTATGCTAATATTGATACTTTTTTCTCTTTTTGTGACATTTTTTCCTGAACTGTTGACCAGAGCGATTGCGTGGGATTGGTCCAGTGAGCAGATAGCACAAACTGCTCCTCTTACGGCGATAAATTTTTGGTATTTGGACTTTGTTTTTATTGTTACTTTTTTAGCTACCCTGCTTCAATATAGAGAACACTTTGCTACCACTGCGATGTCTACGGCACTGCTCAATATCTCTATGATTTCAGCACTGCTTATCTATATGAAAGATGAGCCTGAGACGATTGTTATTGCACTTAGTGTTGCTGTTTTGATTGGTGGTTTTTTGCAAGTGGTTGCACATCTGATTGCGATTAAAAAGCTAGGGATGCACAAGATTCTTATTGGTGGTTGGAAATATCGTAATAAAAAAGATGTCAAAGAGGAGGAGAAAAAGTTTAACAATCTCTTTCTTCCCTCTATGTGGGGTAATTCCATGCCTCAAATCTCTGCTTTTTTAGATACTATTTTGGCATCATTTCTACTCACAGGCTCTATCTCCTATCTCTACTTTGCCAATCGTGTTTTTCAACTTCCTCTTGCGATTATTGCCATTGCCACCTCTGTGGCTCTTTTTCCCATGATTTCAAAAGCGATTAACCGTGGGGATATAGAAGAGGCTTATGCTAATTTAGGAAAAGCCTTTTGGTTGCTTCTCTCTTTGCTTGGGGTTGCAACGCTTATGGGAATTATACTTTCTGAGCCGATTATATGGCTACTCTTAGAACGAGGAGCATTTACAGAGCAAAATACCATTGAGACAGCACAGGTACTCTCTATGTATATGTTTGGGCTTATCCCTCATGGGCTTACCAAACTCTTTGCAATGTTTCTCTATGCCAACCATAAACACACCAAGGCAGCCAAGATAGCCACCATCTCTTTGGTTATCAATGTGTTTGTCTCTATTGTCCTGATGAACCTAATGGGGGCAATGGGTCTGGCTTTGGCAGGGAGTATTAGTGGGGTGATACTCTTTACATTAACTGTAAGAGAGGTAGGGGTTGAACATCTTTTAGAGATAATTAAATCCAAAAAGATTATTTATCTCATGGTTGGGCTAATCTTTTCAGGAGTTATGCTACACTTCCTCAATAATTTACTAATGAATTGGATACGATAACATGAACGGACAGAAACGAAGCAACATAAAATCAGGATTACAAGTAAAGATAGTGCTAAAAGAGCATCAACGATGTGGGACACTCACCGAGGGAATGGTTCAGAAAATTTTGACCAACTCAGCCACTCATCCACATGGGATAAAAGTACGACTCACCTCAGGCGAAGTGGGTCGGGTAAAAGAGATTTGTTAAGCTTGTGCTTTTTTATGCTCAAGAATTATTTTGAGCATCTCATCTTTTAAAAGAAGCTTCTCTTTTTTCATCTTCTCAATCTCAAAATCATTCATTCCAACACGTCCATGCTCTGCATCTTTTACATCATGATCAAGTTTGTTATGTTTCTCAAAAACTCTCTTAAAGTGCGTGTTGTTCTGTTTTAATTCTGAGATTTCATCTCTGTATTCTGCTAACATTGTTATTAACCTTTATTAATTTTTATTTCTAATTGTAATAGTATTTATGTTAAAAAAGTATTAAAATCTACTCATTAGCACTTCTCCATCTTGCCTCTTTGTAGAATTTGGTATCAAAATCATACTTATAAGTAATAACTGGCTCTTTTTGCACATACTCTTCAGCGGTAAAAGCTTCAGGGTCTAAAACAAGTTTGGTAGTCCATGATGGGTCTTCTACAATCAAGTGTTCCTCTTCTACATAGCTATGCTTATCCTCTATTATCACCATATCTTCTCCTGCTATAGGAATAGTAGATATAATATTCTCCTGATGATGAGAAGAACAACCATTTAGTAAAAAGATTATAGTGGTTATAGATAATGTTAAAAATTTTTTTATAATTATTTGCATAAAATACTCTTTATATTAATTTTTTATTAATATAAATATATAGTATTTTAGCTTAATTTTTTATTAATTTAAAATACTATCTGAACTTTTGCTATAATGTCATAATTTAAAAACAAAAGGTCAACCCTCCATGTACATCTACGACAGCGTAAAAAAACAGAAACTACAATTTGAACCCATCACTCCCAAAAAAGCCTCCATCTATGTCTGTGGGCCTACAGTTTATGATGATGCTCATCTTGGTCATGCCCGTTCTAGTCTCAGTTTTGACCTTTTGGCACGTACACTTAAAGCATTGCGTTATGAGGTGACAATGGGTAAGAATTTTACCGATATAGACGATAAGATTATCAAAAAAGTTCAAGAGAGTGGGCAAAACTTAGAGGAGATAACCACACACTATATCGCACGTTATCAAAAGGATATGAGGGCTTTGGGGGTGAATGATGCAGACATAGAACCAAAGGCTACAGAGTCTCTTGAGGCGATGGAGTCAATGATACAGGGCTTAATAGATAAAGATATCGCCTATGTGGTAAGCACTGGGGATGTCTATTTTGATACCTCAAAAGATGCGAATTATGGAGATATTTCACATCAAGTTGGGAACGATGAGGATAATCAGAGTCGTGTGGAGCATAATAGCCAAAAGAGAAACCCAAAAGATTTTGCCCTATGGAAAGCGTGTAGTGGGGATGATGATATCTGTTTTGAAACGCATTTTTCAAAGGGTCGCCCAGGATGGCACATAGAGTGTTCGGCGATGATAGAGAAACACTTTACAGGAAATGACAAGTATAGTATAGATATTCATGGTGGAGGGGCTGATTTACTCTTTCCTCACCATGAAAATGAGGCGAGTCAGAGTAGATGTGCTACGGGGCATGAGTTGGCTAAATACTGGATGCACAATGGGTTTGTCAATATAGATGGAGAGAAGATGAGTAAATCTTTGGGAAATAGTTTTTTTGTCAAAGATGCCCTAAAAGTTTATGATGGCGAGATTTTACGAAACTATCTCATATCAGTACACTATAGAAATGACTTTAACTTTAACGAGGAGGATTTACTCAACTCCAAAAAGCGTCTTGATAAGCTCTATCGGCTCAAAAAGAGAGTTACCCCCACCAAAGCCTCTAAGCCAAATATTAAATTTCATAAAGCGATTATGGAAGCGATGGGTGATGACCTCAACATCTCAAAAGCGTTGGCCATTATCGAAGAGATGATAAGTGATGCCAATGATAAATTTGATGAGAACCCAAAAGATAAGGGGCTAAAAAAGGAGACCTTGGCAAATATTGAGTTTATCCATGAGCTTCTTGGATTTGGTGATAAAGAGCCATTTAGCTATTTTCAAATAGGGATAGATGAGGAGACAAAAGCCAAAATAGAGGGGCTAATAGAGGCTCGTAATCTTGCAAAAAAAGAGAAAGATTATGATGCTTCTGATGCCATTCGGGATGAGATAAGAGCGATGGGCATTGCTACAATGGATACAGCAGAGGGTACACTTTGGGAAAAACTTTAATATTTTATGACCTATATTAAAGCCTTAAAACACCCTGTAGTCGCACGACTCACGCTAATTCAATTTATCTCCTATTTTGGAACATGGTTTTCACAGGTGGCTATCGCTTCGATGTTGGTCTCTTATGGGGCTTCGGAGATGCAGATAGCCTCTATCTTTATTATGTTAATGCTTCCTGCCATACTCTTAGCTCCTATCTCTGGGTGGATTATCGACCATATAGAGTTTAAAAAACTGATGCGTGTTGTTTTGATTGTTGAGATTATTATGACCCTGCTCTTTATGACGGTTAACTCTCTGGATGATATTGGGTGGTTGATGTTTTTTGTCTTTGTGCGTTCGTTGGCATCTTCGACCCTTTTTTCAGCAGAGATGGCACTTTTTCCCAAGATATTAGAGGGGGATATGCTCAGAAAAACCAATGAGATACACTCTATTGTATGGGCTGTCTGTTTTGCATTGGGAATGGCTGTAGGTGGGATAGTCACTCACTATTTTGGCTATGATATCACCTTTTTGATAGATGTGGTACTCTATATTTTTGCCTCTTTTTTGCTCATAGGACTACATATAAAACTAAAACCAAAAGAGCATTTGGAATCAGCAAAAGAGATGATAGTGGGTGGTTTTGTCTATCTCAAAAATCATAAAAAGCTACTCCATCTTATCTTTTTACACGCAACAGTAGGACTCACAAGCTTTGATACACTTGTCACGCTTCTAGCAGACTATCACTATAAATATATCTTGGCTATCCCTTTGGCTATTGGTTGGATAAACGCCTCTCGTGCCTTGGGTCTCTTTTTGGGAACCATGCTCTTTAGCTCCTATATCCATGATAAAACACTTCATTATATCTTGGCAATTCAAGGGGTACTTATTATCTTTTGGGCATTGGTTCAGACCAATTTTACCTACTCTCTTATCGGTATTTTTATGGTGGGTCTCCTCTCCACCTCACTTTGGTCTTACACCTATTACATGATTCAAAGAGAGATAGAGCAGAGATTTCTAGGTCGTGTTATCGCCTACAATGACATGATATTTATGCTTACCAATGTCTTTGTCACTCTGTTTATCGGCTACTTAGCACAAAAAGATATTGATTTAAAATATATTACCATGAGTCTTGGAGTAGGTTTTATCTTTGCCTCTTTTTACTATATTTGGTTTAGGAAGAGATTTTTAGTATAATAGAATATCTAAAAAACAGAGGAGAAGTGATGAGAAGAGCTATTATCATGTTAGCCACACTACTTGTGACACTAACATCAAACTTTGCACAAGATACAAAAAAGGATAGGCATAAAAAAACTTTTATCTATACTGAGATGATGAAAGTAACAGCCTCAGCCTACTGCTCTATCCCCAAAGAGACAGACGATACTCCATTTTTGGCAGCTTGGGGGAACATACTTAAGCCCAGTGTAAAATCAATCGCCATATCACGAGACCTTTTTGATTTTGGTTTAACCAATGGTAAAAGAGTCCATATAGATGGAATAGAGGGAGAGTTTATTGTTTTGGATGTGATGCACAAAAAATGGAAAAACAAGATAGATATCTATATGGGCTTAGATAGAAAAAAAGCCCTTAAGTTTGGAAGAAAAAAGGTGACCATTCGTTGGGAATTGTAAGTTATTTTTCAAGTCTCTAGGTAGTAGCCGACCCCTTTTTTATTTTGACATAAATCAGCAGGAAGTTTCTTTTTAAATTTTCTAATAAATGACTTGATTGCATCTTGGCTTGGGGCTTTGTCATAGTCCCACATATACTCGTACATCATGTCATAGGTGACCACACTGTTTTCCGATAGAAGTTTAAAAAATTTTGTCTCTTTTTGGGTCAATTGAATGCTCTTATCATCAACAATTACCGTACCAATATCGTAATCAAACTCAACGCTCTCTTTAATTACAATATGGCTATTAAGCTGAAAATGCTCTAGAAACTTGTCCATAAGTGCTAATACTTTTTTGGTCGTAAAGGGTTTAGTAACATAGGTAATAATATTTAAATCTATCGAGTCCAAAAGATAATCGGTATCGGTATAAGCAGAGATAATCACGATAGGAAGTTTTTTATCAAACTCTCGAATATGCTTACAAAATGTAATTCCATCGGTGTTTGGCATATTGATATCGGTAATAACCATGTCTATCTTGTTTTGATTTTCTATGTACCTATCATAGGCTTCATCTCCATCAGAGGCAACCAAAATAGTCCCAAAAAAGTTACTCAATATCTCTACAATATTTTTTTGCAACTTTATATCATCTTCAACATAGAGAAGCGTTTTTCCTTTTAGCAATTGATATTTATTATTCATCGTATTAACCTTATTGTAAATGTGGAGCTATCTCCATGGCTTGTTACCTCTAGTTTTCCATTAAAATGACTCTCTATAATAACTTTTGAGACATAGAGACCAAGTCCTAAATTTGTTGAATCCTTAGCTACTTTTGTAGAGAAGTGTGCATCAAATATTTTATCAATATGCTTCTCTTTAATCCCCCCTGCTCTATCGGTAATAGAGATAAGATACTCATCTGATTTAACTTTTGTTCTGATCTTTATTAACGCTCCATTTTTTGAAAGATCAATAGCATTTTGAACAATATTAATAATAACTTGTATCAGCTCATTTTGATAGAGACATACTTTAATATCTTTATCAAAAGTGTTCTCTATTATAATATTTTTTTTATTAATTTCACTTTCTAAAAACCCTATAGATTTTTCAATCAGAGGTAGAACATAACTCTTTTCTTTATTTTTTTTGGGTTTATAGAACTCTCTAAAATCATCAATCGTCTCAGACAAGAACTCGGTATAGTCCTCTATTTCAGCAAAACTTTTATCCAACTCCTTCATGTCAATCTCTTTTCCCATCATAAGCTGAAATCTTAAATTAGAAGTAATTGAGGCAATTTTACTAATGGGCTGTCTCCATTGATGCGAAATCATGCTAATAAGTTCCCCTGCTTGAGCCAAACGTGCTTGAGAAAACATCGCTTTATTGCTATCTTTAATCTCTTTTTCATAATCCTTAATAAGTTTGTTGATAACCTTAGAAAATGCTATAGAGACGATAATAGAAAGAAAACTTACCATAAGTAAAAGCTTGATATTCTCTTTGGACTCATCATCTAACTTTTCTTCCCAAACTTTTTTCTTCTGCTCTACCGAGTAGGCTATATCTTTCTCATTTTTACTAATAACAATATATAAATCCGTAGAACGAATATGATGGATATATGCTAACTTGTTAATAAAATTATTTTCAATACAATCAGTACCTTTATAGGAGACAAACTTCTCTCTTTTTGAGGCATTAATTAACCTATCTACGATATCTTTTTGATTATTTGTGTGTACCAAATTAATAAGTGTATCGGTACAAGGATGCTTGATAACATCCCCATTTTTATGAAAAATAAATATAAAACCACTATCATATTTTTTAATAGAGTCGATAAAAGTTAGTATAGAGTCTTTAAACGAGGTGTTGGATTGATTTAAATCTTGTGCATATAAAAAGTCCATAAAAGACTCTATATATTTTGCTTTCTCCTTCAAAAAATTCTTATGTTTGTTTTTAAGTTCATGCTCATATCTGTGCAGCTCTTTTTGGGTGTAGGTATTATGCTTGTACTTCAATGCTACCGAAATGGATATACCATAAAACAGAATAATCACCAAAGGAAATATAACCGTAATTATTAACAGGTGTTTTGTAAAAACTACTTTTAATTTTTTAAGGTTCATATACTATTTACTTCTCATTTTAATTTATTGTTCCCTTAAATATATTTTACAACTTGCTTTAGTATTGACATTTTTAATTTTATCACAATAACTAATGTCCGATAACGCGACAGAGAGACACTTGTTTTTTACATCTTCATTTTTAATCATATTACAATACCCTGTATTGCGTTTAAGAATACCAAAGCATTCAATTTTTTTATCCTTTTTTTTAATCAAAACACAATGTTTCAAATTTTTTGTTGAGAGTGCGAGATTAAAATTATTATCATCAGTTGATGAGGAATGAGCATTAACAATAAACCCCACAAGCAAAATAGCAAACGTTTTCATTTTAGAAATCCTTACTTTAAAATATTTGAACTAAGATTAGTTACTAAATAATAGCAAAAAAAGGTGTTCAAATAGTGTTCTTTTTTTTAACATTCAACTTATTAATATATTCTATCTTTAGTTAAAAACACATACCATATCACTACGAAACAAAGCCCTTTACATTCAAAACCGTTTAATTATATTGTATTATAACATAATTAAATAAATAAAAGATAGAGTATTTTAAATAAAAATTAAATTTTAATACTAAAGTATTTTATCTATTTTGAATTTAGTAAAGACACTTAAAGGACACTCTATTTGGGTATAATGTACTTATTTTAAATATTAACTTATTTTAATATTATTAAAAAAAGGATTACCATGAAAATTTTACCGATACTTATGCTATTTACTATCTCTTCATTTGCGGAGACCTATATCTCTGGAAGTGTTATTACCAACAGTGTGATTAATGATGGAGGAGCCAACCATAAAGGTTCTGGCGTGATTACTTCTAAAAATATAACTGCCTTATCTTTTAATAAAATAGATATTGATATTCCTGCTGATGTCACAATAGATAGAGCAGATAGCCAAAAAATATCTATTAAAACAGATAAGAATATAATCGAGAAGATTAAAATATATGTCAAACAGAATACTCTTTTTATTCGTGCAAAAGGTAGTTTTCAATCCTCCAGAGGTATAAATATAACCTTAAGCAATCCCCATCTCAATCGTTTAACTATTGATGGAGCATCCACCATTAAACTTAATGGATTTAACGAAAAGAGTTTTACACTTACCCTTGATGGTGCGAGTGATGTTTCATTTTATAATGGAAACTTTGATAACTTTTTTATAAAAGCAGATGGTAGCTATGGGGTTGATTTAGAAAATGTAAATATAAAAAAGGCAAAAATAAAAGCAGAAGGTTCAGGGGATATTAAAGTTAATGTTAGTAATTATTTACAAGTTGATTTAAAAGATACTGTTGAGGTTAAATATTTGGGTCATCCAAAAATAAAAAAGAGTATTAAAGATGTTTCAGAGTTAATTCATATTTAATTTATATTTAATTCATATTAATAAGGTAACATATATCAAATGATAAGGAGTATATGATGTTGAAAAAAATTCTATTAATTATGTTTATGTTACTTGTTGGCATATCTATTATTGAAGCACAAAGTAAAATTACCAAACAAGAGGTGATAAGCTCTATTAAAAAAGGTGCTACTTCCACCAAAGAGTTGCTAAAAAAAGTTCCTATTGATTACTATCAGGACAATGATACACTTCTGCACTATGCCGTACAATTTAGAAAAAAAGATGTGGTTGAGTTATTAGTCAATAGAAAAATTTTAATCTCAAGAAAAGGGGGAATTTTTTATGGTACGGCTCTTCAAGAGGCGATATATTATGGTCATTTAGGAATCGCTTCCTACCTTTTAGAGCAAGGATCTTTGGTAAATATCACAAACAGTGCAGGGGAAACAGCCCTGCATATTGCTGCTAGAAAAGGCTATTTGGATATGGTTGAACAGCTTATTGCACATGGTGCATCAAAAAGTATGCCCGATGGCGATGGGAATACTGCTTACAACTTAATTCCAAATCTATCATGGGACAGTCGTAAAAAACTGCAAGAGGCGTTAATCTCTGAACCCGTTCATATTCAAAATAACTTTAGAGGATATTCTAAAGATATCATAAATCGTAACATTCACTCGACTAAAAATAGAAATATTGATGTCATTGATAGGAAAAGTAGAATAGAAAATAGCAGAACGGGAATAGATATCAATGTCAACAGAATAAACAAATTCTAAAAAAGGAAATCAGATGAAACAGAAAAAAATTATGTTAATTGTAGTCATAGTAACCCTAGGAAGCCTGTCTCTAAGCAGTTTATATGCGGGAGAAAATATCTATTTAGGTGATAAGTTTAATCCAAGACACTCCAATGTCAATGAGTCTTTTGTCAAAACCATGGCAAAAAATAGGGCTTACACGGGGGCAGCGGGTGCCAGTTACACCAAGATTGATGGAAAAGAGCAACTTCAAAAAGCACTAGAGACAGGACAACTTGACCAAGAACTCAACGGAAACAGAATAAATCAAGAGTATAGACGTATTGAGATAAACAATGCTCATATTAATCAGAATGATTTAAAAAACATGGCAGGAGATAATCTTCTTATAGGCTCGAAGGTCACACAAGAGAAACAGCGTCTCATGCAAAGTATTGATATGAAAAACACCAAAATAGATACAAAAAAACATATTAATGTGGGAATTATCTCTTCTGCAAAAAACAACAGTGGACTTACCAGCGTCAACAGCATTAAAAGTAGTTCACTCACAGGTGGAGATACGCTTAAAAAGCCTTCATCTCTTAACAAAAAAGAGAGCATCTCTCTTATTGATGATTAATACTATAAAGGAAAAATATGTTTAAGAAATATAAAAATATAAAAAATATAACAGTAGCACTTGGATTACTCTTAGGATTAACTGCTTGTGGTGGTGGAGATAGTGATAGTGATAAAAAAACTGACAATAAAATAACTGGTCATTTTATTGACTCTCCTGTAAAAGGTATCAACTATGAGTGTGGTGATATTAAAGGTATCACAGACTCTAGTGGTGCATTCTCCTGTGAGAAAGCTCCCGTTACCTTTAAGCTAGGGGAGATGGAGATTGGTACATTAAACGCTTTTACCAAGGATAATAAAATGTATCCACAAGATTTATTGGGACTCTCACGAGATAATTTTACAGATGAAAAACTTATTAAACTCATTCGATTGATTCAATCCCTTGATGATGATGAAGATATATCAAAAAATATTAATATAGAGAGTGATGTATCTGAGGTATTTACCTCTTCATTAGATTTTGATAAATCAATGCTAGAAGTTTTATCCGCTCCTGCAAATGGAGATTTGGTTAGTCAAGAAGATGCCATTAAACATTTACAAAACAGTATGGGTGCTGATGCACATCTTGAAAATCGTGATGAGGGTGGAGATGATATAGAAAGCACATCAGATGATATTTTAGAAGATGTTGTTAATAATTTTTCTGATGATAATGAATCAAACAGTAGTAGTCCTTTAGATGGTGTAGATGTAGATGCCTTAAGTGGAGACAATAATCTTACAGAAGATACTATTCCTAAAGATGATGATGACTCAAGCAGTAATCCACTAGGAGATATTGACGCACTAACAACAGGTGGTGAAGAGGAGAGTAGTAGCAGTAGTGAAGAAAATCCACTGGCTAATAGTGACCGTGAAAATGAAAATGAGGACAAAGAGGATAGTAAAGATTCAGCAGATGAGCTTGATGTTAACGCTTTAATAGATGAGAACAGTGATAACAATAAAAATTCAGCAGATGAAGTTGATATTGATGCTTTAATAGATGAGAACAGTGGTGACAATAAAAATGATACAGATACGGACGCATTGACAAGTGAAAAAAAAACGGGAATAGGATACTACGTTGATTCTGCGGTAGAGGGTGTACAGTATGAGTGTGGAGACCAAAGTGGCGTAACAGATAGCAATGGAACGTTTACTTTTGAAGAAGGAGAGAGATGTGTTTTTAAATTAGAAGGGATTGTATTACGACAAGTAAATGCTGTTGACCTAAAAAATAAAATGATACTTCTTGAAGACAATATCGACAATGCCCGTCTGCTTCAAAGTCTTGACAATGATGGAGATGCAGACAATGGTATTGAGATAAGTCAAGAGATTCTTGATGGACTTATTGCCAGTGACCTTACTGCTGTACCCATAGGTGATGCAGAGATAAAAGATTTTTTCAAAGAGTTAGGTGTCACCGATATAGCAGGTTTTGATGGAGCAATTAAAACATTAGATGAGACCAATAAGCATCTAAAAGAGACTAAAGGAGAGATTAAAAGACTTCAAGAGATTATAGATAATAACAATGTCTCTGAGGAGGAGATAGAGGGAATGACAGATAGAATAGAGAATGATTTAGATTTAGATAGTTAAAAATTAGAAATTAACGTGTCACTCTATTTCCTAAAGTGACACTATTATTATAGAATTATAAAATTTTTATTTATTATTTCCCTCTAATAATGAGAGATATAATTTTTTTGATATTGTTCCATTAGGGGTCATACCATGTTGAGATTGATATGAGATAATGGTCTCTTTTAATTTTGGAGTCATCATTCTTGTTGGCTGAATGCCATTGTTTCCTTTTAATGCAAATATATAACTAATCATCTCTATCTTTTTATTAAGTGGCTCTCTCAAAAAAGTACTTGATAAATGGTTGACTATATCTCTATTTACTTTTCCTCCATCAGATAGAAGCCAGTAAGGAAATTTACCCAATTTACCCAATACTTCTACCACACTATACTCAGCTAAAACAACCAAAGAGGCGTGTATTCCTTGTGACTTAGTTACTGCATTGTTAAATCCAAATCCTGTTCCTAAAATCGAAAGAGCAAATGCGTTGGCACTACTTTTTTTCTCCACAGTCACTTTATTGGAGGTTGAAGTTCTTGGGATATAGTTTCCACCATGTAAATTAGACGGGTTAAAGTTCACTGCAATTTGTATCTTCTGAGCCTCTTTATCAGCTGAACCATCAACATCACCTCTTTGACCATGACGGGTTGCTTGTCCTGCTGCATTAACTCCATTATCCTCTGCATATACCACATCAAATTCGGTAATGGCTCCATTAATCTTAAAAACTTCTGAACGTTTTAGATTTTCACTATTGTCATCATAAATCATGGTTAAATAGCTACCAATTTTATTAAAACTGGTCTTGACAATATCGGTCATATCAGAAGGAAGTTTTCCACGAGCCGCTGTTTTATTCTCAATGGTATCTACAAAAATACTCATCGGTTCGCCATAAAATACCTGAATCATTCCATTTAACCCCTCAAGGACTCGGGTGTAATCTGTTGAAACAGTAAGAATCTCACTACCTGCTTTATCCAATTGAACCTCTGGAGCAGTCCCATTACATCCCAAAAGAAGAAATGCTATTGCGATACCTGATAGTTTTGTTTTTAATTTCATCTATAATCCTTTTATTTTACAACAAATTCAATAACACCAACATTTAGGTTTGCACTAGGTCCAGGTCCTGATAAATCCATAGATAAACCTTTACTTTGACTAGATGGTGCAAAACTTAAAAGTTCATTTTTTGTAATCTTTTTAATATCAACAATTGGCTCTTTACTCAACAGTGCATAAACCGTTGTTTTATCCTCTTTACAACCCGCACAATCTTTGGTCGCACGAATATTCATACCTCCAAAATCTCTAGGAAAAAGATACGCACCTCCAAGTTCACTTAACGGTGCTTTTGCATTTGGATAAAGTAATGCTGTTTTTCCAGTGTTATCCAAATAAATAATATAAAGATACCCCTCAGCATCTCCTGTATCTACAATAAATTGGATTGGTTCATTCTCCTTATATTTAGTATTTCCTTTTAATCCGAGTCCTGTTACCACACCTGCTGCCTTAAGATCTGCCAGTTTCATCCCAGATGGTGCTTGTGGTTGAGAATTCTGTTGTGGTTTATTTTGAGTTGTAGTAGTTTTTTGAGGTTGAGGTGCTGGTATTTTTTTACCTCCACACCCCAATAAAACAATGGATACTATTGCCACAACTGATAATTGATAGCTGTTTCTTCTTTTTATCATAAATTTCTCCTTAATAGTTTTTATTATAATTATAGCATAAAACAAGGTCGGTAAAGTGTCATTTTATTTCACTATAAATTGATATCTGTTTAACATTGAGTGAGAGCTACCTTTAGACTTTAGTTTTACTTTTACCCTTACTGCTCTACTTAAATCTTTTGACGCTTTGGACTCTTTTTTAAAACTTAACAGCTCACTACTACTTATACTCTTTAAATCACCAATAGGTTCAGGGGAGAGTAAAACATATATAGTAGTTTTCTCTTCAGAGCATCCATTACACGCTTTATATGCCTCAATATCAAATTTTCCACCTGATAAATCATTGGGGAAAGTATATGTTCCACGTAACTCTTTAACCGAAACATAGGGATTTGGATAGAGAACCGTTACCTCATTACTGTCTACATAAAATATATTCAAATAGCCTTTTTCTCCCAAAGTATCTATCTTGAATTTAACCAATTCACCTGTATTATAGGTGGATTTATCATATTTTAAAGAAAGACTCTTAAGTTGATTACTGCTAATAAATAAGTCCAATGTAGATTGTAAACTCTCCTTGTTCTTTGCAGTTGATACAGAAGAGGTGTTCTCTTGTATTGTGGGTTGAACAGGAGTATCTAAGATAAGTTTTGGACTCACAAAATCCTGAAGTGATTTGGCTCCAATAGAGGGATTAGAAAAAGATATCTTAGGATGGTGAGGTTCTCCATCCGTCTCTTTTGCATAATTTACCACTTTTGTTACCAAAATATTATTCACACTATTTAAAGGTTTATTGGCCAAATTAGAATCAGAAAAGACTTCACTTAAAGAGTTTGTAAAAAGACTACCTGTAGGTGTTGCTAAGGACTCTTCTGTATCTTGTGAAGAGGAGAATACGATATACTCTCCATTACTACTGCTCATACTGTCTACTATTTTCATACCCTTTGAACTGCTCATAACAAATGACTCTGTCACATCTTCAGGCTTAATGGTTTTGGGTTGTGTTTTCCCTGTCAGAGAACGAAATACCGTACCACTGTGACACGAGTCAAAAAATATCAGTTTTTTAGCTTTGATATTATTGAATTTTTGATATAGTATATCATCAATCAAATGTTTATTGATATTTCCATCACTCAAAACAAGTGTCTCATCCTCTCCATCGGACTCATCAGCATTTTCATCTTTTTTATGTGAACCATGTCCTGTATAATAAAAAGCAAAGAAATCATTTGTCCCCAAAGTATTCGCATATTGATTAAGATTTTCCACGATATCCATAGAGTCGTTATCATATAAAACTTTAATATCAAATCCCCAAGCAGTAAAAAGTTTTTTCATCTTAGCAACATCTCTTTCTATACCCCCCAAATCAGAATTGGTTCCTGCATAGTCGCTAACCCCCACAATCAATGCTTGTCTCTTTTGAGTACTGCTCTTAGAAAAAGGGGTACTAATCCCTTTTGGTTGACCAGATGTTGAGCCTGTTGCACAAGCACTTAAAAATAATATTATAAAAGAGAATATTATAAAGTTAAATCTTTTTTTATTAAAATTAAAATGTTTCATTACTAATCCTTTTAGAGTAATTATAGTTATACTAATTATAGATGATTTATTATAAATTCTATCTTTAATTTTACCATTTTATTGTTTTTTATTTAATATTATTCAATAATATTTAAGTATTTTATAATATTTATTACTATATTATATTAATATTGTTATTTTTTAGCAAAAATTATATTTTGGAGAAGATTTATGAAAATTTTAAGAAGTACATTAACCTCACTTATTTTACTCTCTAGCTTTGCTTCAGCCGTATCATTTGAGCAAAATGGTGTAAAAGAGGGAAATGATAGAATCTCTATTGGTCTATACACCACCCTACATAATGACAATGGTAGTAATGCAACAGCCACACTCTATGGTCAATATGGTCGATTTATTACAGATGACATAGAACTGGTACTTGATTTATACACTGGTCTTTCAACAAGTGAAGTGACAGATAATAAAGCTATTAGTTTTTTAGTTGGACCTGGAATAAATTACTATTTTCTTAAAACACCCACATTAACACCTTATGTGGGAACACAAGTTTTTTATTCTGATAAAATTACTGATGATGATGGAGACTATTCTGGTCAAGGTAGTAAATACTATGTTGGATTTCATAAATTCTTAAATGAAAATGCCTCCATTACCCCTGAATTAAGTGTTCAATTATTTGATTATACCGATTATTCTAGTACCAATTTAAACGTTTACTTAACGTATTTCTTCGATTAAAAAACACTCTAATTATATAGAAGATATAATACCTCTTCTATATAATCTACCCTCTAAAGGACCATCATGAATATACTTATAAAAAATATACTTTTCTCTTTAGCCATATTAGGGCTAACAGCCTGTCAAAACAGCAATAATATAACTCCTCTACAAAAAGGTCTCTCTTCCACTTCAAAAGAGATAGAAAAAAGAACCCCTTTGGTAGTCGTTGGTGGGGAGTTGAAGTATGATTTAAAAAATCGTGTTCAAAGCAGATACCAACTTTATGGCATCAAAATGAACCCTCAAAACAATACGCTTATCGCCTATGGGGATAGCAGTCAAATCATGGTATACAATCAAAATTTAGAGTATATTGGTGGAGTGAAGAGTAAAAATGATGAGATAAAAGCCATAGACATTAGTAGTGATGGTACATATTTGGCATCTACAGGAGATGATGGGGTTATTGAAATATGGAATTTAGACACCTATCAACTGCTTCACCGTATGAAGAATGGTTCAGACACCTTAGCCATAGCTTTTAGTGCTGATGGAAGTAAAATCGCCACAGGTGGGGAGAATAAAGTTATTGAAGTTTGGAATGCCAACGTGGGTGAGCAGATTGCACAACTTGAAGGGCATACCGATGATATTACCCAACTCTCTTTTATAGATAATGATAGAAAAATAGTATCTAGTGCAGAGGATAAAAGTGTAAAGATTTGGGATGTAACAAAAAAACAAGAACTCTACTCCTACTTGGCACCATCTAATAAATATGGAGAGATAAAAGAGAGCAAATCATTTGATGACTACACTGTTATTGCCCTAACAGAAGTCCAAAGAGCCACAGGAAACCGTAGAAATAGAAATGGTCCTCCTGTTTGGGACTATACCATTAAGTTCAAAGACAACCAAGGAAATATACTTTATGAGTTTAATGAACACAGAGGGCCGATTACAGATATCGCTGTTGCTCCTAGTCGAAACTATATGGCTTCTATTTCAGAAGATAAAACGGTTCGACTTTGGGATTTAGAAAAAAGAAAACGTATCACAAACATTGTACTAAAAGAGAAAGGAACGGCTGTAAGTATTAATAAATCTGGACATCTTCTTGCTTTAGTAGAGGGTACAAAAACCATTAAGCTCTACAGTATTGCCAATGCACACTCCCCACAAACATCAACAAATACTACTCCTAGTACTACGGCATCAACAGGAAGTAATCCATCATTATATCGAAAGCAACACGCCATCGTTATTGGGATCAATACCTATAAAAAGCTATCTCTTCCAAGACTAAACAACGCTGTTCAAGATGCAAGAAGTGTTGCTAAAGTATTAAGAGACAAAGGCTTTTCGGTCATTGAACTCTATAATGAAAATGCGACAAAAGAGAGAATCCTTGATGCGTTAAAAGAGCTAAAACAACACGCCATTTCCAACGACTCTACCCTCTTCTACTTTGCAGGACATGGTGATGGAGTTTCAGGAAATAATAATGTAAGAGAGGGGTATATTTTACCCTATGAGTTCAACTCAGAACTAAATAATCCCAATCCAGATGTCATGTACTATGATAAAAGTGCCATTAGTATTAGCTCTTTAATTATGTATGCACGAGATACCAAAGCAAAACATATCGGTATTATATTAGACTCCTGTTTCTCAGGACTTGCAATGGAGAGTAAATATGCCAAAAAATCATTATCAGGCTCTGATAGTACAAGCATTGACCAAGTAACCTATGATGCACCAACCCGTTCCGTTCGGATTAAACCTGCTACGGTCAACAACAGTTCTACAAACAATATTTATCAAGATTTATTAAATAAAAAGTCTATTAATATATTAACAGCTGGAGATGACCAACCTGTCTCAGATGGTTCAAATCATTCACCATTTACACAAGGTCTACTCACTGCGTTAAACAGCAATAGTAATCAGAGTGGATATATAAGATTTACAACCCTTGCAGAGTATATTAAAAGATATGTCAAAGAGAAAACCAACAACAAGCAGACTCCTCAATATAAAAATGACAGTTTAGAGAAAGGGGATTTTATATTTAAAGTAAATTAATAGTTAATTTACCTCTCCTCAAGATAAGCATACACTTCTGATACAATATTTCCAAAATCAAAGAGTTTGCTTATTTCTTAATATTTCATTAATTAATGTAACTTTATGTTCTGAATAATTTAAAAAATTTATTTTTTAGTTAAAAAGACACCTGACTCAATATGATGGGTATGAGGGAACTGGTCAAATATCGCACTCTCTTCTATATTATGACTCTTGGTCAAATACTCTAAGTCTCTGGCTAATGTTTCAGGATTACATGAGATATAAATAATATTTTTTATCTCTGAAATAAGTGTTATCGTATCGCCATCCAATCCTGCCCGAGGTGGGTCAACCAGTACTGTAGAGAAATTATAAGCATCCAAATCTATATCTTTAAGACGTGTGAACTCTCTGGTTTTATTAAGAGCCTCGGTCATCTCCTCTGAGGATAATCTAATAAATGATATATTATCTATGCCATTAAGCGTACAGTTTTCCTTTGCTGCTTTTATAGATCCTTTACTTATCTCTGTCGCCAAAACTCTATCAAAATATTTAGAGAGAGGAATGGTAAAATTACCCAAGCCACAATAGCTCTCTAAAAAATCCCCTCTTTTCACTTTTTTAGCTTGTTTTATTGCCCACTCAATCATCTTTATATTTACATCAGGATTGGGTTGTGTAAATCCATTCTCATAGTGACGATATATATAGTCTATCGTATCTATATGAAGTTTCTCGGTTACATAATCTTTGGTTAAAATAATTTTTTGTTTTCGACTTCGTCCGATAATAGAAGCGTTTAATAGCGTCTCTAGTTTTCGTGCTTCATCCTCCCACTCAGCATCTAACTTACGGTGATATATCATCGTAATCAGACACTCATCTGTAGTCGTAGATAAAAATTCAACCGTAAAAAGACGACTCTTTAATATCTCTGAACCATTAATAGTATCAAGTAGTGGTTTCATTCTTTTCTCTATAGGCACAATAACTTTGGGACACTCTACAATATTGGTAGCCCCCTGTTTGTCAAGTCGTCCCATTGCATAGTTCGCTCCAGCATCATCGTGCCATATCTTAAACTCTGCTCTTGCCCTGTAGTTAGACTCATTTGCAGAAAACACCTCCAAAGAGTTGACCTTAAAGGGAGATAAAAGTCCTAAGACGCGACGCTCCTTCTCTTGTAGCTCCTGTTTATAACTTAGCTCAAAAACAGTACAAGAACCACATATTCCAAAATGTTTACAATTCACTTTATTACCTTAATTTGTATTGGATATAATACTTTTTTAAAATTAATTGATAGTTTATCTAAAAGGTACAAAAAATGTCCATATCTGTCGTTATATTAGCAGCAGGAAAAGGGAGTCGAATGAAATCTACGACCCCAAAAGTTCTACATGAGATATCAGGCAAAGCGATGCTCTTTCATGCCATAGATGCTGCACAAAAAATATCTGATGATATTACAATCATACTTTATCATCAAGCTACTCGCGTACAAGAGCATATTGAAAAGGAGTATGAAGATATAAACTTCCATGTCCAAGATGCAGAAAAATTTCCAGGGACAGGTGGAGCGATGAAAGGGGTCAAGACCAAATATAAAAAAACACTTATATTAAATGGTGATATGCCTCTTATCACACAAAATTCGCTATTGGCACTTACCCGTGGAGATGCTAACATTAATATGTCCGTGATTCAACTAGATAATCCCTCAGGATACGGACGTGTTATTATCGCCAATCAAAAGATTCAAGAGATTGTAGAGGAGAAAGATTGTATTCAAACGCAAAAAAAGATAAATACAGTCAATGCAGGTATCTACTGTATCGATAGTAAATTGCTCAATAGATATATCCCTAAAATAGATAACAATAATGCTCAAAAAGAGTATTATCTTACCGATATTATCAAAATGGCCGTAGATGAAAACTTAACAGTAACGCCTATCTATGTGGAAGAGGAGGAGTTTAAAGGAGTGAATTCAAAACTTGATCTCTCTATCGCAGAAGAGATTATGCAACAACGCATCAGAGAGAAATGGATGAGCCAAGGGGTAAGTATGCGTCTTCCTTCTACTATCTATATTGATATTCGTGCTGAGTTTAAAGGGGAGTGTATCCTTGAAAACGGGGTCACCATTTTAGGTAAAAGCTACTTAGAAAATGCCCTCATTAAAACGCACTCAGTGATAGAGGATGCTACGGTTATAAACTCAGATGTTGGACCAATGGGACGACTACGCCCACTTGCCCATATCACTGATACCCATATTGGAAACTTTGTCGAGGTTAAAAAATCAACCCTCAATGGGGTCAAAGCAGGTCATCTTTCCTATATCGGTAATGCCACTATTGAAAGTGGTTCAAATATTGGAGCAGGTGTTATTACCTGTAACTATGATGGTAAAAATAAATATCAGACAACTATTGGTAAAAATGTCTTTATTGGAAGTGATAGCCAACTTATCGCCCCAGTTACCATAGAGGATGATGTGATTATTGCCGCAGGAACAACCCTTGCTAAAAATGTAAAGAGGGGAGAGTTGGCTATCTCACGTCCTCCTCTAAAGAAGATATCAAACTTCTTTTATAAATTTTTTGGAAAGTCATAATATGCAGATAAATTTAACCAATAAAACTGTTCTTTTGGGTATTACAGGAAGTATCTCTGCCTATAAAGCGTGTGAGGTGGTTCGACTCTTTATTAAATCAGGAGCTAACGTTCATGTGGTGATGACCCCCTCAGCCGAACGTTTTGTCTCAGCACTCACCTTTGAAGCACTTACCCGAAATCCTGTTCTTACAGAAAGCAGTGAAAGTTGGGCTTCGACACTCAACCATATTGATATTGGAAAAGCGTGTGATATCTTTGTTATCGCTCCTGCCACAGCCAATACACTCAACAAACTAAGCAAAGGTATTGCTGATA
>CAYVNI010000249.1:0-7479 GCA_964452815.1 uncultured Sulfurovum sp. | reverse complement strand
AACCCCACCTAATGTTGCTCTCAGAGCCAATTTAAAGGGTTTTTAGAAATTCTTGAAGAGCTAAAAGTTTTTTACCCACTTAAAAGCTTTCCTATACAAGATTTTTTCTTAGTTAGTGTGGTTAACTTAGGGCTTACCTTTTTTTTGAGGTTTTTTCAATAAGATTCTGAACAATAGCCTTTTTTCCCAAAGCATTTCCAAACTTTGTAAGAATTCTTCGTTTTGCTAAAATATCTTTTTTATTTTTGGTCCAATTTCGTGTGTCAACTGCAACTATTTTATACCTATAGTTATATTTTTTGAAAGTATCATTTGTATATTTATCATTAAAATTATCAACACATAATAGACTTGCACTCAAAAATTCTCCAAAGAAAATCGATAAAACGATAACTTTTAATACTAAACTTCTCATCTTCTTTCTCCTTTTTTAATTGTTCTAACACATAAATCTGGATTTTTCCACTCTTTTGGGGTATCGCTTCTATACCAATCTCTCTCATCCACATCAACAGCCCAAACAAGTGAGTCTTTGCCTTTTTTTTCTGTCCAAAGATGTATCTCTTTTTGTTCAATACTCTCTTTTGATAAGATTTTAGATAGTTCTTTCTTTGAAGGTAATCTCCAATTTGAATATTTATTTAGTTCTATATTTTTACAGTACTCTTTAGCCTCTTCCCATATAAATCTTCCCAATGAAGGTTGGCTTTGATACATTAACCTGCCCATACTATTAATACCCTCTCTATTGGGTTCAAGAAATATCTCATCAGGTGTATGGGAACTTATTTTAATGCTCTCTTCACCTGTACAGATACCTGTCAAACAGACCACCTCTCGTCCAAGCGTATCATCATAAATAGGTTTTTGATAGGGATTATTCTCTTTGGTTGCTTTATAAACGTCTCTTGCTACTTGACTTAAAATTGGTCGTATATCAAGGTTGAATTTTAAATTTTTGGCAAGAGCTTTGGCATAGGGGCTATTGTCTCCTACTCCATCTTCTGCCACACTTCCTGCTCTTGTAGCAAAACTGATAATAGCTCTTTCCAATTCAGGAGGCAGTGTGACTTGTCCTAATCCTTTTTTTACTGAACCTTTAATACCTCTATTTCTAAAATTTTTTGTCAATGGATTATTACGACAAGCATCAACTAAAATAATTCCATATTTTGCCTTTGTGGCACTACCAATAAAAGAGTTTAAATTAATCAACCCCTCTATATCCAAATCCGTTTTTGCTGTGGTATTGGCAGGAAATATATAGTTTGTATTATTAACTTGTATACCATGACCTGAAAAGTAGACTAAAGCTATTTTAGATGTTGTTGCTCTTTGTTGAAATATTGAAAGGGCTTCTATCATTGTTCTACGAGAAGCATTTTCTAAAATGATAATATCCTCTTCTCCAAAGCCAATTTTGAGGAGAGCTTTTTTAATGGCTCGTACATCATTTATAGGGTTTTTTAGTTGAGAAAACTTATATTGATTGTTTCCAATAAGTAGAGCAATTTTCTCACCACTATTGGATACTTTAGAAAACTCTTTATAATCAAAAAAATTAGTTTTTTGCAAGATAATATTACTGCTACTATTACCATATTTCATGAGAATAGCAGTTAAAGACCCTATAAATAAAAAGATTAATAAAATATACTTCATAAGCTCTCTCCTAAATTATAAATTAGAACCATTATACTAAAGTAGAAGCCTATTTTTTCTGTAAAATATTAATTTTTTTTAATAAATATTTTTTAACAGTTTTATTTTATTTAAAAAAAGTATTTTTTGTTTAAAATTAATTTTGATATTTTATGAAAACCAAGACTTCAAAGTCCGAATAATCTTATCCATGGTTGTTTTAGCTTTCCAGTTGGATTTAACTCTCTGTTTTTTAGCATAAACTTTTTTACGAACTTTTTCAAGACGAGCATAAACTTTTCTGTTAGATGCTCCTGAATTAATAGCTACACTCAATTGAGATAGCTTCTGTCTGAGATAGGGAACAGACATAGATGAGAGAGATATTATTTTATATGGTTTATATCCCCGTGAACCTCTCTTGAAAAAGATTAAAAATGGTGCTTTATTATAACCATAATGTGTTCCTAGCCTTCGTTGTATTTTTTGAAGATAAGCTCTTTTTTTTGAGGTTTTTTCAATAAGATTCTGAACAATAGCCTTTTTTCCCAAAGCATTTCCAAATTTTGTAATAATTCTTCGTTTTGCCAAAATATCCTTTTTATTTTTTGTCCAATTTCTTGTATCCACTGCAACTATTTTATATCTATAGTTATATTTTTTGAAGGTATCGTCTGTATATTTATCATTAAAATTATCAATTACCATTGCTGATACAGGGGAAAATATTGTTGATAAACTTGCATTTAAAGTTCCTCCAAAAATAAACAATAACATTCCAATTCTCAATAACAAACTTCTCATCTTCTCTCTCCTTTTTTTATTTTTCTAACACATAAGTTTGGATTTTTCCACTCTTTTGGGATATCGCTTCTATACCAATCTCTCTCATCTACATCAACAGCCCAAACAAGTGACTCTTTATCTTTTTTATATGTCCAAAGATGTATCTCTTTTTGTCCAATTTCTTCTTGTTTTAAAATTCTATTTAACTCCTTTTTTGTGGGTAGCCTCCAATTTGAATATCCTTTTAATTTGATATTTTTACAATATCTTTTTGCTTCGTACCATGTAAATCTTCCTAGTGATGGTTCTCTTTGATACATCAATGTACCTATTATATTGATATTCTCTAATTCAGGCTCTACAAATATCTCTTCATGAGGTTTTCTATGCTCTATCTTTGGATTTTCCCCCGTACAGATACCTGTTAGACAGACTCCTTCTCGTCCCAAAAAAGTATCTTTGTATTCAGGTATTTGGGGTGGAATATTATTTTTGGTTCTATTATAAACTTCTCTTGAAACTTCACTTAAAATTGGGCGTATATCAAGATTAAATTTTAGATTCTTTGCAAGGGATTTAGCATAGGGACTATTTTCCCCATGTCCATCTAGTGCCAATTCACCTATTCTTGTAGGAAAACCAATAATGACTTTATCCAATTCAGAAGGAAAAATTATTTGTGCTAATCCTTTTGTTCTTGAATCCCTAACACCTCTTTTTTGAAAATTTCTAATTAAAGGATTGTTACGACAAGCATCAATTAAAACGATTCCATATTTAGAAGTGGTTACGCTGTCAATAAAATTATCAAGTTTTATTAGTCCCTTTATATCTAAATATGTTTGAGCAGTAGTATTGGCAGGGAACATATAGTTAATCTCATTAACTTGTATTCCATGACCTGAAAAATAGATAAGAGATATGTCCTTTTTGGTTGCTCTTTTTCTAAGAGCGTTCAGAGCCTCTATTATCTCTTTTTGTGAAGCATTCTCCAACGTAATAACATTCTTCTTTTTAAAGCCAATCTCAATAAGAGTCTTTTTGATGGCTCGTACATCATTTATGGGGTTAGATAATGGCTGAAACTTGTATTGAGTATTTCCAATCAACAAAGCCATCCTCTCCCCTGAACTTAACAACTCTATACATAAAAACAGTAGTAAAAAATATTTCATAAAATTTCTCCTAATATCATAATTACATCTATTATACTAAGTAGAATTTTATTTTCCCCAAAAAATATTAAAATTTTTTAATAAATTTTTTTTAACAGTTTTATATTGTTAGAATAACACTTTGTGTAGAGAATTAAATCTGACTCTCTATTTCCTCTTTCAAAGGTTTCCCTTTAGCCACCATATCCAGTGCCTCCATGATGCTAAGATACGCCCTTGGTGAAAATGAAGCAGCCGATAAGATAGATGACGCTGTTAAAAAATCACTCAAACAGGGTTACAGAACAGGAGACTTGGGTGCATATGATGCCAAAGAGATTTGCTCTTGTTCTGAAATTGGTGATATTATTGCTCGGTATGTTTCTAAGTAGTTGGTTTGTTATAAATCTTGGATTCTCTTGATACTGCACCTATCCTTATAGTGACATAAAAATTATTTCGTGAATAGCATGAAGTCTGAGTTTTTAACTCAAACTTCACTCCTTCACCTTTTCCATCATCATAATCCCAAATGAAACCAAAGTTCCTAAAACCATCTGAATAGCAAAATCTACTTTGATATCAAACAGAGTGCCTACTATATAGGGTTGCAAGATAAGCACGGTTATAAATCCACCTATTAGTGCAAATAAAACCGTTCTTTCTGTTCCTCTATTGGTAAAAATAGCTGCTCCATAAACCCCAAGAAGTGAGGCATAAGCAAACGCCATTACCCCCAGTGCAAAGCTAAGTAGAGGAAGCTCTGTAAACTGTTGCCAATAGAAGCTTATCATTGCCATTCCACAGAGTAAGATAGCAAATGTGAGAACCATCATACGGCTGATTTTTAAGAAGTGTACCTCATCTCTTCCCTCTTTTGCCAACCACGGACGGTAGATATCCTCTACGGCTACTGAAGCCATGGCAGATAGTACCGAGTTGGTTGACGAGAGGGCAGCAGCAATTGCTCCAACGGTTACCAATCCTCTTAGTCCCTCTGGCATTTCATTTAAGATATAGAGCATAAATATCGTCACCTTTTGACCATTGAACTGTTGGTCAACACAGACTGTTTTAAAACCTGAAAGCTCGGGGTGCATATAGAAGATATAGAGCAGAAGACCTATTAAAAGAAAGAGTAGTGCCACAGGTATGGTAAAAATAATAGAGTAGATAAGTGATTTTGCCCCTTCATTTTTATCTTTACAGGTAAGCACCCGTTGGGTCATATCTTGATCAAGTCCATAGGCTGCGATATTGAGTAAAAACCAACCTGTGAGAAGTGTCCAGATAGTAAATCCACCACTAAATGAAAAATCCACCACCTTTAATTTATCATTTGCACTAAGTGTTGTCATAAGGGTCGAAAAATCTATCTGCATACTATAATAAAGATAAACAAGCACGGCCAATCCTGCTCCTATATAGGTAACAGCTTGGATAATATCTGAAAATATAACGGATTTAACCCCACCAAAATAGGTATAGCCCAATGCCCCTATCATCAAAACTGTAATAGAGATAGCGATATGAGAGGCAGATATGTCAGAAAAGAGTATCATAGAGATTGCCAAAGCTCCAATATAAAGTCTAGCCCCACTTGCAAAAAGACGACCCACTAAAAACATGATTCCTGCATACTGTTTTGAGTTTCCTCCATAACGATGATTTAAATACTCATAAACAGTAATAGCATTAATGGCATAAAATCTTGGTATGAGTACCTTTGCCACAAACAACACTGCTAAAAAAGCAGAAGCATAAAATCCTAGAAATGTTAAATCCTTGCCAAAAGAGTACTCTGGACCTCCTAGAAAAGTGGCAGCAGATTGAGAAGTAGCAAGAACAGAGATGGCTACGGCAAACATGGGCATTGCATTACCGCCCGTAAAATAATCACGTGAAGTTTTAATCTTATTTTGACTCAATACCACTGTTGTTAATATAAGTACTAAAAAATATGAGAAGAATACAGCCCAATCTAAGGTACTGAAATTTGATTGCATAAAAAACCTTTTAAATTTTATTAGACAGTATTATATCAAAATGATTATCAAGTTAAAATAAATATAAAATTATTTAAAAAATTAGATTATATAGTTAAGGAATTATTAAGTTGTATATAATTTTAATAAGTGTACTATTTGAATTGATTAGAAAAACTTAAAAAAAAATAATTTTATATATAAAGGATTGTAAATTATGTTTAATAAATTATCATTAGTAACCATCCTCCTAACTGGTTCACTTTATGCAAAAGACTCATTCTCTTCGGAGAGGTTTCTGGGCATTGAAGCAGGATATGGTACGATAAAAGCAACATCTGTAATTGAAGAGAGTACAGAGCAACAAGGTGTAGAGTTTGGCTTTAGACTAGGCGCCCAAAATGAAAAGTGGAGAACTACTATTTCGGCACACTATTTTAATAAAAAAGGACAATCATATTTTAAGACCATGTTACAGTTTGATAGATTTGTATGGTCCAGTTACTACAAAGCCAATGATATTGTTTTTAAACCTTACATCGGAGCACATGTTGGTTGGGTCAACTACACCAATGAGCTAAATCAAGCAACAGATGGGTTTATCTATGGTGGTCAAGCAGGTATTACATGGAATGTTCTTCAAGAAATTGATTTTGATTTTGGTTATAGATATTCTCTCTCTGATATCAGTCGTGTCAACGATATTGGTGGATTTGTATTTGGAATAAACTATTTATATTAATTTAAGGATAAAAAATGAGACAATATTTTATAAAAATTAGCCTAATATTTATGGCTTTTATCTTAAGTTCTTGTGGTGGTGGGACAACAACCTCAAGCAGTTCAGGCAAAGATAATAATGAGCTTAAAATAGAGACGAAACAGGCTCTTTTTAACCAAGAAGAGAATCTTTTAAGTATTAATTTTTCAGTCAAAAATAACTACAATCAAAAGATTGATGTCAGCTTAAAAAACTTATCTGTAGATGTTAAACCATGTAACGTAAGACGGGTCTCAATGACACCCAAAAACATCTATTTTTCTGAGAATATTAAAGAGCAATATGTGACCGCTTTAGTCGAACTAATAGGTGAATGTAGCCCTAACTCTTATAAGATAAGCAGTTCAAAAATTTTAACATTAGATAATAAAAGTAATGCCGTAAGCTATAAATCAGAAGATATGGAGATTAACCCAGATATTGCTGTTCCAAAAGATACAAATCTGACGACGAATACCTATAAATTTTTTAATATTCCTGCTCCCCTTAGCATTGAAGTACCAGATACAGAATACAGCTTTAAAATTCAACTTATTGATGATAACTTTCGTGGTGTCTCGGGTCAAGAGGTAAGAGTACTGACCTATGATATTAGATATGGAGAGATTCAAAATTTTGTCGTCACTACTGATGAAAATGGTTTTGCTAATTTTTTATTTAAATCAGCAAAAGATCTCTCTTTATTAACGGGGAAAAAACTCTCATTGACCATTGTACAAGGAGAGGACTTGTCAACCATCTCTAGCACCATAAATTTAAAATTTAAAGATGCGAATGCTATTCCTAAAAATTATCAACTTCAAAATCCAACTTCAATAGTGATAGAAAATGCCAGTGAAAGTAAAGAAATCTCCGTTGATATAGTCAACAGTTTAGGAATTGGCGAATCAGGAAAAACGGTACAGATTACTACCATACCAAGTAAATTTGGGGCAATCAACACCTCAAGAACCGTTACAAATGATGCTGGTCGAGCTATTTTTAAATATACAGCACCCGACAGCCTTGATGAGATTAATAATAAATCTGTCACGGTAACAATGAGCTTTAAAGATGGAGATAAAGAGCTTAGTGAAACAGCTAAAATTACGATTAGAAAATCTTTAGAACTTGATGAAGATGTACAAGCAGA
>CAYVNI010000248.1:0-1694 GCA_964452815.1 uncultured Sulfurovum sp. | reverse complement strand
CTTTTTTGAAGAAGTTGTCGTAGATGAGAATAAGATTGATAAGGTAATGACTTTTTGTTGTTTTTAGTTATAATGTCTACTATGGGCATTTGGATAAAGGATTATAATCTTGGCATTTATAAAAAAACTATTAAAATCATTGCATCTCTCATTTCTACCGAAAAAAGTAGGAAAAGAGAGAAACTTACTACCAACGACTAAGAGCAGTAAAGTTTACGCTTTAGAGCGTCTAAAAGAGATACATAACTATGACTATTGCACCTTTGTGGCGAACCACTACCGTACTAAAAATCATACGGTTTGGGAGTATAGCAAAGAGAAAAACCTTGTTAATCATCCACTAAATCTTGTGATGAAGAGAGAAAAAGATATTGTCTTGATAGAGTGCAGAAGCAATATTCACGAGATAACTTTGGATAATTTTTTGAAATTTGAGACAATAGGAGCTGAGTTTATAGCTCAATATGCACTCTTTAAAAACTATAATATTTGCTACCTCTGTATCTGTTCTGAGGATAGATTTAGTGATGAGGCATTAGCGTATATGGCTAATAATCATCATATCTCTTATGAAATTTTGAGAGAGTTTGAGGAGTGATAGATTCATTCTCTGTTAGATATAAAGTATTTCTTTAGTATAATCCCCCAAATAAAAAACATGAAATAGAAAACATAAAAGGATAAGATATGAGTGCCTTAAAAAACAAGAGAATGACCATAGATGAGGCAGTTGGGCTTATCGACCATGCTGATTTGAAAACCTTAGGACGCATGGCAAAGGCTCGGAAAAAAGAGCTACATCCAAAAGGGGTGACGACTTTTGTGGTGGACAGAAACATCAACTATACCAATATTTGTTGGGTTGATTGTAAGTTTTGTGCTTTTTATACCCATGAGAAAAAAGAGGATGCTTATATCCTTAGTTTTGATGAGATAGATGAAAAAATAGAGGAGCTTATCGCCATTGGTGGGACGCAAATACTCTTTCAGGGTGGGGTGCATCCAAAGCTTGAAATTGAGTGGTATGAGGATTTGGTAGCCCATATTCACAACCGATACCCAACCATTACCATTCATGGATTTTCTGCAATTGAGATTGACTATATTGCCCAACGCTCCAAGCTCTCCGTCTCAGAGGTCTTAGCACGACTACAAGCCAAAGGGTTAAGCTCCATCCCAGGGGCAGGGGCAGAGGTCTTATCGGACAGAGTTCGAGACATTATCGCACCTAAAAAATTGGGAACACAAAAATGGCTAGAGGTGCATCGAGAGGCGCATAAATTGGGCGTAAAATCAACAGCAACCATGATGTACGGAACCGTAGAGACCACCCGTGAGATAGTAGAACATTTCAACCATGTCCGTGAACTCCAAGATGAGACAGATGGATTTAGAGCGTTTATCATGTGGTCATACCAAAGCGACCACACCCAACTAAAACGAGAGTTACCAACCATCTCAAAGAGTACCTCAAATCAGTATTTGCGTTATCTAGCCGTAGCACGTCTATTTTTGGATAATGTCCCAAATATCCAAAGCTCATGGGTAACACAAGGAAGCTACATTGGTCAGATGGCGTTAGAGTATGGAGCAAATGATTTGGGTTCTACCATGATGGAAGAGAACGTAGTCTCAGCAGCAGGAGCAGCCAACTCCATGAACCAAGATGAGATGATAGAACTCATCAAAGATTT
>CAYVNI010000247.1:0-9539 GCA_964452815.1 uncultured Sulfurovum sp. | reverse complement strand
GATAGTAGAGAATGTTGTCCATGCCAAAAGGGCAGGAACAAGGTGGATGCTATAGGCGTAGCTATTATCCACGATATCCATCTTCATCTTCATAAAATCAGAGAAGATTACGGTGTAGATAAAAATGGTTATAATCGGTGAGAGAACATACCACAGTTGACCCAATCCTGTCCCCACATATCGCTCTTTGAAATCTCGTTTGGCAAAATCAAATGCCAGTAGTATGTTATCTCTCAACTCATCTCTCTTTTTTAATTTTTTTAATCTCTTTTAAAGTCATCTTCTATACGGATAATATCATCTTCACCTGTATACTCACCTACTTGTGCCTCTATCAGCACCACAGGTATTTTCCCCTCGTTTTCTAGTCGATGCACCTCACCCATTTTGATATAGGTGGATTCATTTGGACGGACTATAAATTTTTTCTCTCCTACCGTTACGGTGGCTGTACCACTTACCACTATCCAGTGTTCATTACGGTGAAAATGTTTCTGTAGCGAGAGACGGTGGTTTGGTTTGACCACAATCGTTTTAATCTTGTAATGCTCTTTGTCCTCTAGTACGGTGTAGGTTCCCCACGGTCGGTGGGCTGTTAGGTGAACATTGTGTAGTTCCGTGGTTTTTTTTATCTCATTGACCACGCGTTTGACTTTTTGTGAGCTTCCCTTTTTTGAAACGAGTAGGGCATCCCCTGTATCCACAATAATCAAATCCTCTACGTCAACGGTGGCGATGTATCGCTCTTTTCCATAGACGAGGTTGTTTTTACTCTCTATAGAGATGTGTTTGTTGTTTAGGGTATTGCCATTTTCATCTTTGGGTAACTCTTCATAGAGGGCATCAAAACTTCCAAGGTCAGACCAGTCGATATTTGATGGGACTACTTTTACTTTGGTACTTTTCTCCATGACGGCATAGTCAATGCTATCTTCGGGGATATTTAGCATGTCTTGCTCTTTTATTCTAATGGGTGTCTCATGATGGGCATTGTTGTAGGCACTAAGTGAGGTGTTATGGATTTTGGGTGCATATTTCTGTAGCTCTTCTAAAAAAACTCCTGCTTTAAAACAGAACATACCAGAGTTCCAGTAATAGTTTCCTGCACTTAGATACGCTTTTGCTTTTTCTAGGTTTGGTTTCTCATGAAACGCTTTGACCTCTAATCCGTCTGCTTCTATGTACCCAAATCCTATCTCAGGAGAGAGTGGGGTGATGCCAAAGGTGACCAGATTGTCCTCTTGGGCTAACGCTTGTGCTTTTTTTAATACTTCTGAGTAAGCGTTTTTATCTTTGATGAGGTGGTCAGAGGGTGTGACCAAGACTATCTCATCATGAGGCAGTGCCATACAAGCTAAAGCGATGGCAGGAGCAGTGTTTCTCCCTATGGGTTCGAGTAGAAACTTGGAGTCATTGGAATCGGAGGCTTCAGCCCCGAATAAAGCGAGGCTAACGCCATCGTCTGCTGGTTTTAAACGCTCCTCTTGAAACTGGTCAAGGGCCAAAAAATACTGCTCCGTGTTAGATACAATAAGACTTTTGTTACAAAAAGGTGCATTTCTCTCTAGGGTAAGCTGAAAAAGAGATTTTTCATTAAAAATTTTTACAAACTGTTTGGGCATAAGGGTACGGCTAATTGGCCAGAGTCGTGTCCCATTTCCTCCACATAAAATTATATTGGTCATTTGATTTTTAGTATGATTTTTCATTGAAGTATTTTATCGAAATAAAATTAGACAACAATGTTTTTGATATCTAAAGAGAAGGCAGTTCCCTCATTTAGAACACTCTTAACACCAATTTTAATATTTAATTCGTTACAGAGTTTTTGAACAATATGCAGCCCGATACCAATTCCTCTCTCCTGTTCGGTGTAGAAGCGTTTAAAAATAAGTTCAGGATGTTTAATCCCTTTTCCTGTGTCGATAATTAGAAGCGCTTTTCTCTGCTCATCATACTCTATCTCTATTTTTCCGTTTGGTTTGTTGTATTTTGCTGCGTTGGTGATGAGATTGTGTAGAATACGCATGATGGCTTTTTGGTTTGTTTTAAGTTGTAGAGAGGAGGGTATATTGAGGATAAATGTGATATCTTCATGGTTTTTTTCAATAGTATGGATGGCAGATTCAACACAGAGTTTAGGAGAAAATAGTGCTTGTTGCATCTCATGGTTATGCAGATAGAAGGTAAGGTTCTCTTGTAAGTTTAGAATAGTGTTAATGGAACTCTCTATTCTTTTTATTTTTCTGTTCTCTCCAAACTCTTTGTGTAGCATGGAGCTGTTGAGTCGCAAGGAGGCTAGGGGGGTATTGAAGTCATGAAGAATATCTTTGATAAACTCCTCCGTCAGTTTTAGGGCATTTCGTAGAGGGTACAGTGCATAGAGAGAGAAGAGAAAGGAGAGGACAATAATAGCAATAACAATAGGAATCATGGAGAAGAGTATCTCTTTTTTGAGTTGATTTACTTTTGTTTTGTACTTCCCTTGTGAGAGTGAGAGTTCCAAAAAATTATCTGTTGAGTTTGGGATGGGAAAGTAGGCACTAAGGGGTGTATCTGTTTGTTGATAGAGTCGATAGGTTATGTGGTTTTTTTTTGAGACAAAATCAATTTTAAACTCTGTACAGGTTAACTCCAAACTACAAATATGCATTTGTGACAGGGTATGGGTATGTAAAATATTAATCTCTCTTTGATATTTGGTATAGCCAATAATTGCTGTTAATATTGACATGGATATAAAAAAGAGAAGAAGACTTTTTATGAATGATTCAAACTCAACGCGACTCAAACATATACCCTACGGAACGAATGTTTTTTATCTCTATTTTGAGCGTTTTTTTGAGTTTATTGAGGGCAACTCTAAGTGCTGTTGGGGTAGGATACTCTAGGCAATCGCTTAGTTGGGACTTGTCAATAATCTTGTCTATATTATGAATAAAAAGTTTAAAAAGACAGTGTTGCATCTCTCCTAACGAAACAATTTCGTTATTATCTTTTAAGATAGAAGTTTTAGGATTATAGCTTAGATGCTTAAAGTAGATAACTCTCTCCTGTTGAGTAAATTTTGCATTGACTCTTAATATTAACTCTTCGGGAAAGAAGGGTTTTTTGATGTAGTCCCTAGCCCCAATATTAAAAGCCTTTGTCATGCTGTTTAAATCAATTAAGGCACTAATGAAAATCGTAGGTGTTTTGTCGTCAGCCTCGCGTAATCCCTCTAGTAACTCCAATCCATTAATCTCAGGTACATTGATATCAAAAATATAGAGGTCAAACTTCTCTTCATAGCTCATAATGGCAGCTTGTTCTCCATCAAAGACAAGTGTAATATGATACCCCTCATCTTCTAAAAGCTCTTGAAGTGTCAATGCTAATGTTTTGTCATCTTCAAGTAGTAAAATTCGTTTTGACATGGTGTGCCTCCTCTAAAAATAGTACCCAACTCTTAGTGCTGTGCTTTGGTCAGTTGCCTCATCACTTAACCCTTTTGAGTAGCTTAGTGTAGAAAACCAGTTGGCATCTATGGCATAGTGTCCATAAAATGAAGCACTACTTAGGTCATCATTTCCTTTGTAGATACTTTGTGAATGAAGATAAGAGAGGTTTGCATAGAGTCTTGAGGTAAAAAAATATCCTATACCCATATGGTAGTTAAAGCTATTTTGGTAATTCAATGTATAAGAGGTGTTGTTGATGTCATTATCATTTATAAAGGTGTATCCTAGACCTGCTAAAAGTGTAAACTTGTTGACTTTATAGTTTACAGAAGTAGAGAGCGTATAGTCAAGGTTATTGTTGTCTAAATCTGACTTGTAGGTAGGAATATTGAGCCTTGCTCCAAGATTTATCCGTAACTTGTCAGCAAGGTTTACACGGTAATAAGCCCCAAAATAGGTATCACTCATGCCACTTTTCTCGTAGTTATCACTACTCATGCTAAAATAAGATGACTGTAACTGTATCGAGAATTTTTTATAAAAATAATCTACTTGTAAGCTCTCTGTCAAGGTTTTACTCTCTGTCTTGTTGACACTGTTTTTGGACTCTCCTGCACCAAGAATAATATCATAAGATGATTTGTCATGCTTCTTTGTCTCAATCAAACGTTCAATGGTACACCCATGATTATCCACCAGCTCAATTAGGCTTGTATTAGGACATAGGTCATCCTTGTCTTCTACCCCATCGAGGTCATTATCACTATAGGCAGAAAGCAACAGTGGCAATAGAATAAGTAGCAGTAGTTTTTTCATTGTATCCCCCAGTCCTTTCATTTGTGATATATTTTCATGAGTGGTTTCCCCTCATATGTGGTATCTGTTGTACAGGTAAAGTTGTCTGTTGTTCCTCTTGAGTATTTTCTTGTGGCTGTTGAGGTATTTGAACTTCAGGAGTTTTTACCTCAGGAGTCTGTTCCTGTATTTGAACTTCAGGAGTTTTTATCTCAGGGGTCTGTTCTTGTATTTGAACTTCAGGAGTTTTTACCTCAGGGGTCTGTTCCTGTATTTGAACTTCAGGAGTTTTTACCTCAGGGGTTTGTTCCTGTATTTGAATTTCAGGAGTTTTTACCTCAGGGGTTTGTTCAGGTATTTGAACTTCAGGAGTTTTTACCTCAGGGGTCTGTTCAGCTATTTGGACTTCAGGAGTTTTTATCTCAGGGGTTTGTTCAGGTATTTGGACTTCAGGAGTTTTTATCCTAGAGGTTTGATTTATAATCTGTTGTTGGGACTCGTGAATCACTGCTTGTCTATTTTCATTATTTTGGAGTTGTCTATACTCAATTATATTTTGCTCTATTGGTGGTGCTGGTGGGACGATAGGAGATGTTTGTGGTGCATTTTGTCTTAATTTATTAATGGTTTGTTGACGCTCCTCTTGATTCATCAAGATAAGTTGTCTTTTTAAGTTATTCATCATCTGCACTCTTTGGCTAGGGGGTGCATCTTTTATTGCGGCAATTTGTTGGTCAATGGTAGTGGAGGCAAATGATACATTGATATAACATAGTATGAGTAAAATATTTTTTTTCAAATTGCTATCCATCATTTTTTAGTTGTTTATATTATTAGTATACCTACTCTTAAATAAATTATTATTGAAGGGTAGGTATAAAGTTTTGCTTTTTACTCTTTTGATAAATAGAGTAACTGGTTTAACTTAAAAGTATATTTTTTATAATTTATACTTATTTTTATCTACCAAAAGAGCCTCTTCCACTCATTCCTCCTGATGTACTATTTGTGGATGTAGTATCTGTGGATGCTTGTGTATTTGTTGAATCATTATGGCTCTCTCCACGACTCTCTTTGCCATCTGAATTCATAGAATTAGAGACTTCACTCATGGAAGAGCTATCACCTTCTCCTGAGATATTGGTATCTGTAGAACCATGTGTACTTGAAGATATGGTAGGACTAGATGGCGTATGTGTTGTAGCAGATGAATTAGACCCTGTACCTGTATTATTAGTTTCTCTATGAGATGAAGCCTCTGTTGTTGGATTGTCTGACGACCCCTCTGTAGAGGATGAGGTAGAACCTGAAACACCCATATTACCAGTTCCCATATGAGATGAAGCCTCTGATATTGGATTGTCTGACGACCCCTCTGTAGAGGATGAGGCAGAGCCTGAAACGCCCATATTACCAGTTCCCGTATGAGATGAAGCCTCTGATATTGGATTGTCTGACGACCCCTCTGTAGAGGATGAGGTAGAACCTGAAACACCCATATTACCAGTTCCCGTATGAGATGAAGCCTCTGATATTGGATTGTCTGACGACCCCTCTGTAGAGGATGAGGCAGAGCCTGAAACGCCCATATTACCAGTTCCCGTATGAGATGAATCCTCTGCTGTTGTATCATCTGAAGCACTTGTAATATTTGATGTCATCGCAATATGATTCTCTCCTTTTAGACTCTCTTTTGTTCTTGTGATATGTGCTTCTGCATCCTCTTTTGTTACCATCTGTCCTTGATAGCTCTCTGTATTTTGCAAAGAGATAACCATATTGGCAACATCGTCATCACTCTTAGCTACTTTTGTAAGATTTTGCTCTGCAAGTGTTGCTCTAACCCCTGCATCTATCTCAATACCATTATCAGGGTTACCATCAATATCAAGTGATTGTAAGAAACGTGCAATGGTTACATTGTCTTCAAGAATAACCACCGAGTCAACCAAGTTAGTAGCACTAACCTCTCTTAAAACAACATCTCCTAAACTAAAGGTACAAGTAGAGTTCTCATCAAAAGTAAATGTACCATTACTATCTGTAACTCCTGTGGAGTCACCACACACAAACTCTACCCCTTCTACGGCTGAATCAACATAAAATCCTGTACCTTTTTTGGTGGTAGTTTCGTTTTTTGTTGCCTCTGGTGTTGTTAACGTAGAAGATGAACTTCCTCCACCTCCACATCCTGATAGTAATAGTGTTGCTGTGATAATTGAACCTAATGTTAATCCTCTTAGTGCTATTCTTTTCATCTGTTAATCCTTTAATTATTTATAAGAGAAGTTTACATTAAGAGTGTTAGTCCTTTGTTAGTTTACTCTATGGTAATATTAAAACAGGCTTTATTTATATTATTATAATCAGATATATCAAGTAGATAATCACCTGTTGTTAAAAATAAACTACTGCTTTCTATTTTATTTTGGGAGCCACTAACCTCTCTCTTAAATCTAAAAGGTTCTGTTTGGTATAAGTTAAAATCAGGGTCAGTATCGTCTCCATTTATCTGCTCTACACGAATGGTATAACTCTTTTGAGTATCAATAGTAAAGCGTAAGTACTTATGATTGAAGAGCTTATTTCCCCCTCCATATTGAGAAGAGGTACATATCTGTTCTCCTGAATCACTGTATAAATTATGATAGGCTTCTCCATAAATATCATTCTCTATGCCCTCAATATTCTCCTTCAGTAGAAGCCTATCTATCTGTGAAGCATATAATGAATTTTTCTCTTTTAGTAAAGTTATAAACGAGAAAATACTGGTAAAGGCTTTTGTCTCTTTTTGAGTGGTTGTTAAAATATTATAGATAGGTTCTAGCCCCAGTGATATCTTGTCATGAGACTCATTTTTTCCATCATACAAATCATAAATAATTTTTTGAATAGAGGACTCCGACCACCATCCTGCATCAATAGTATCATCATGCTCAACGTCTATAAACCATCCTCTAGCTCCAGTTGTATCGGCATAGATAGGGTTATCTGTCACCATTGCTGACCAAGCATTTCCAAACCCTTCACTAAAAGCAACACGGATATCAAGCCTCTCTCCCTCTCCATGTGAACCCCCTATAGTATCTGCTCTTGAAAATTTTGTTTCAAAATAGTGACTCCACTCATGGATAATCACAGAGGAATCAAACTCATCTGAATCTGAATTTGAATCACCAAGTAAATATATACTGTTTTTCCCATCAAAAAATGAAGTACCTATCTGCCCATCTTCAAATCTCCCTTGACTACTGTTATTATTGATAGACCAGTTTATGGTTAATGGTGGAAAAGAGACACTTTTAATATTTGTAATTTTTTTCATTGATTTATAGATATCATCAAGAATGGAAAATGGAGCAGACTTTTTTGATTGAAGGGGAATTGTTATATTTCGTATGTTATTACAATCTTTTGTAGAAGCAAGTTGTCCTTGGATACTGTAGATTGCATTGTTTCTTGTATTATCTGTTACTTTGATATTCCAGTTATCTAAAGATTCTTTTTGTTCCATTATAGAGTAGACTTGAACTTTGACTTTTGTATTTTTAGGAATATAGAAAAAGCTATACTCTCCTTGATTGTTAGTAGTTGTCTGAGATAAAATATTATTTTCTTCATTTAACAGCTTTACCACTACCTGTTGAGCAGGGTTGATTGTTTCACGGTTTGGACTAAGCCCGATATGATTACTATTGAGTAGGGGTCTTACATAGGTAATGGCTCCTGAGATAGTGATGAACTTATTATTAAGAATAAACTCTATGGGGTTGTCATTTTTTACGGCATTGTCAATAAAATTAATGGCGATAGTTTTATCAAAAGGGTGATGGTACAGACTTAATAGTATGGCTTGTGAAGCTCTGTATGCAAGGTCATCTTCAACGGTAGATACTGTGTTGATATTGCTAAACTCTCTTAGTGAATAGGTAAAATAAAGAGAGACAGCTACTCTATTTTTAATGATAACCTGCCTAAGATTTGCATCTTTTATCTCTTTACTACTTAGGTTTGGAAATGTTTCTGTTGATATGGTGCTACTCATTGTGGTGTCAATGAAAATAGCTACGATATCGGAGCGACTTACCCCTTTATCCAGTAATGAAACCCAGTAGTTAATACCCTCAATATCTCCTCCTTTTCCCAATATATTTTTGTAAATTGCTTCAACAAAGGTACGGTTATTCATTTGTGAATAGATATCTGTAAAAATAGTTTGCTGTGAAAATTCAGATGAAATTCTTTTTAAAATAGTGAGTTTTTGTACCTCTGTCTTTGCTTGATTTACTTGGTTATTCCAATAGGCTAAACCTTCATGGTCAGCTGCTCTTTTGAAATATGCCACATAGAGAGCTGTAATTTTCTCTTCCATTGAAACTGTAACTTTTGCATAAATATAGCTATTGGAGAACATTATATATAATAGTAATTTTTTCATATAAAAACCTTCCTTTTTATAAGTGTAACTATAACTATTTTAGACTAAAATCAGTTATATTAGACTTAATAGGATGGTTTTATCTCGCCCCAACTTTTAAAAATACCACCTTAATGGTCTTAATAAGAATCACAAAATCATCCCACAAGAACCAATTTTTGATGTACCAAACTTCAAGTTCATTTCGCTCTTTAAAGGTGAGATTGTTTCTGCCACTCACTTGCCAAAGACCTGTGATACCTGGTTTTACGCGTAATATAAAAGGAAGATTTTTTCCCAGTTTTTCAGACTCATTGAGCATATAGGGGCGAGGACCAACCCAGCTCATCTCTCCTTTTATGATGTTAATAATTTGTGGTAGTTCGTCCAGTGAAGTGGCACGTAATATTTTGCCTATTTTGGTAATCCTTGGGTCATTTTGATATTTATGATATTTACTATAGTAGTTTATTTCATCAGGATATTTTTTTAAATATGTTTGGAGTAGCTCTTCAGATTTTTCATACATGGTTCGGTATTTGTAGCATAAAAAGTCTTGGTTCTCTTTACCCAATCTATGTTGTCTAAAAAAGATATCTCCTTTGGAATCGAGTTTAATAAGTAGGCTTAAAATAAGATGAATAATAAAAAATAGAGGCAAGACCAAAAGTGTTAGCATACTATCAAAAATTTGTTTAATCCATATATTTCTTCTGATAAGCAGTCGGTTTTCAATATGTATGGCGTTGGTTCTGATATTATAATACTCTAAGATATTGGAGTGTACAAAGTTGATGTCTCGCAGATAGGGGATGATATAGAGGTCTATTTTTTGGTTTAAATACTTTTCTATCTCCTTGTCAAGTATCTCTTTTTTTATCCCTTTG
>CAYVNI010000246.1:0-2718 GCA_964452815.1 uncultured Sulfurovum sp. | reverse complement strand
AGAAACTATTTATATCATCTTTCGCATCTCCTCCTCTGTCAATGCCACAACTCCCAATTTTCTAGCTTTGATGAGCTTACTTCCTGCCTCTTGACCATAAATCAAAAAATCTGTCTTTTTTGAGACTGAACCACTTACTTTAGCCCCCAATTTTTCCAACATCTCTTTAACTACCCCACGACCTACGGACATTGTGCCTGTAAGCACCACTGTTTTATCTTTAAAGGGGTTCTCAATAGCTTCTACTTTTTTTTCAACAGTTGGTTCAATTTCATCAAATAGTTTCAATACAAACTCCCGATTAACACGAATAAAGTCCACAAAAGAGGATGCCATTTCTCCCCCTATTCCATCAATCTCTTCTAGTTGCTCTTTGGTTACACCAACCACATCCAAACCAAATTCCAAAGCGATAGATTTCCCTGCAACGGCTCCAATATGTTCTATTCCCATCGCTGAAATGACTTTTGAAAGTGGTGTTCCTCTTGTCTTGGCTATGGCATCGAGAAGTTTATTGATTCGCTTCTCTTTAAATCCCTCTAACCCTTCCATATCTTCAAACTTTAGGCTATATAGTCCTAAAATATCTGATATTTTTCCCTCTTGTACCAGTATCTCAACAATTCGTGAGCCAAGCCCATCTATATTCATTGAACCCTTTTTGGCAAAGTGTATAATAGAGTTTACCACACGGTCAGGACAGTCCATATTTTGACACTTAATCAATGTCCCCTCATCAAGCACTTCACTTTTACAAGTAGGACACTGGGTTGGTCGTCCTATCTCAACCTCACTACCATCACGTCTATCATCAAGTACTTTAGTGATTTTGGGAATCACATCACCTGAACGGATTATAATAACACTGTCCCCAACTCTTAACCCTTTTCTCTCTATCTCATCAAAATTATGCAATGTCGCACGAGCAATTATCGCCCCATCCAAATCTACAGGTTCAACCTCTGCTACAGGGGTTAAAACACCTGTTCGCCCTACTTGAATCGTAATCGCATTTACTTTGGTAACTTTCTCAACAGCAGGAAACTTATAGGCACACATCCACTTAGGTACTTTGACGGTGTAACCCAACTGCTCCTGTTTAATTACATCGTTTACCTTTATCACCATACCATCCATCATCATGGGTATCTCATCCCGTTTAGAGATTAAAAAATGGTAAAACTCCTCTATCTCCTCTATTGTCTGACAAGCTCGTCTATAGGGAGGCTCTAAAAAACCCAACTCATAAATAAAATTCATCTTTTGAGATAAATCACTCTGCTCTAAACTGTTTTGACCCAACCCCCACGGGTAGAAGACCAAACGACGTTTAGCCGTCACAGCACTATCAAGATGACGAAGACTTCCCGCTGCGGCATTTCTTGGATTAGCAAAAACGCTCCCTCTCTCTTTGGCTCTCTCTTGGTTAATAATCTCAAAATCATCTTTTTTGATAACCACCTCACCACGAATCTCTATTTGACCTTGATAGTCGATGGTTAATGGTACGGAACGAATAGTACGCACATTGTCCGTCACCTCTTCACCCACTGTGCCGTCACCTCGTGTAATAGCACGAATAAGTTTACCATTTTCATAAAGTAGATTCATACTTGCCCCATCAAACTTAGGCTCACAAAAATAGAGAGTTTTTCCTATATTTTTAATGCTTCTATCAAGCCACTCTTCCACCTCATCTTTGGTAAAAACATCCTCCATACTCCACATCCGTCTGATATGTTGTGCTTTGGTAAACTCATCACGAACAATCCCTCCTACTCTCTTGGTAGGGGAATCCTCAACTATCTTATTTGGATTAGATTTTTCATACTCTAACACTTCATGATAGAGCCTATCGTACTCCTCATCCGTAGCGATGGGATTATCTTCAACATAGTAAGCGTATGCCCATTTTTTTAAAATAATTACTTTTTTTTGATATAGCTCATCGGTCATTTTTACTCTTTTTAGGATAATTTTTCTAATTTTATCAAAATTTTTTCTAAATGTGTTATATTCTTTTACTTTCTACATCTTTTATACACTTTTTTATAATATGCTTGTGGAGTTATATGAGAGTATAAGAAGGCTTATATCCGTAGCTCTTAAGATGGAATACCTATTACATCTTTAAACAAATTGTTGTTGTATGGTTGTGGTTTAAGTAATGTGTTACTTAAACCATGATTTTCTTTCCCTAAATTTATACTTTTTTTCTTATTTTTACTTTAACCTTAAATTAATTTATTAACAATATAATTCCAAACTTTTTATTAAAGGATAAGTATATTGATAATAAATATAAGATACTACATGATTCTGATTCTATTTTTCTATGTAACAACCTCTTTGGAGGCAACCAACATTAGCTCTGTAGCCAAAGAGAAACTAGGCATCAAGTATAAATGGGGTGGAAATGGTCCTTATCAGTATGATTGTTCAGGTTTTACACAAGAGGTGTTTAAAAGAAATGGGATTAAAATACCAAGAGTTTCCAAAGAGCAATCAAAAGTTGGTAAAAAAATCTCTAAAAGTCATCTAAAAAGAGGTGACTTAATATTTTTTCATTCTAAAAAGAGTAGTGTGGTTGACCATGTGGGGATATATTTGGGTCATGGAAAATTTATCCATGCCAGTAGATTTCATAAACGCATTGTCATTAGCCCACTTAGAGAGTATAGACGATTCTTCAAGTGGGGAAGACGATTACATACGTAG
>CAYVNI010000245.1:0-7424 GCA_964452815.1 uncultured Sulfurovum sp. | reverse complement strand
CCAAAGAGGCTGTAGACTTTTTTACAGGCACCTCTTTTGTGCTACATGCTGAAAAGAGAAGTACTGCTAAAGGTAAAGAGTATATTTTATTCATATAAATCCTAAAAAGTTATAATTTTTTATTCTATTATATAGCTATCTTATTGAATAGAAAGTAAAATTTTATATGAAAAATAGATATTAGTGTAGATAAAGTGATTTTTATAATATAAAAAAACATTTTATATGTTTTTAGTTTTTTATGCTAATAGATATTGTATATTTTAAAATCTAATCTAATATTAAGTATAATGCCGTAATTTTAGCGAATGGAGCAAGTGTAATGGGCTATAATCCAACTGATATAGAGACAAAATGGCAAACAAAGTGGAGCGAACAACAAGCGTTTGAGCCAAAAGATGATAAAAGTTTAGATAAAAAATATATTTTGAGTATGTTTCCTTTCCCAAGTGGACGCTTACACATGGGGCATGTAAGAAACTACAGCATCGGTGATGCGATGGCAAGATACTACCGAAAGCAAGGCTACAATGTCCTTCACCCAATCGGTTGGGATGCTTTTGGAATGCCTGCTGAAAATGCAGCGATAAAGCACGGACGACACCCAAAAGATTGGACATACTCCAACATCGACTACATGAGAAAAGAGCTTAGTACTTTGGGGCTTTCGTTCTCTGAGACACGAGAGTTTGCGACCTGTGATGAGTTGTACACCAAATGGGAACAAGCGTTCATCATCAAGATGTTTGAAGAGAAGCTACTTTACCGTGAGTCTACTACCGTAAACTGGTGTGAAGATTGTCATACTGTTCTAGCAAATGAGCAGGTAGAAGAGGGGTGCTGTTGGCGTTGTGACAATGAAGTGGAGCTAAAAGATATGCCAGGGTACTACCTTGACATTAAAAAGTACTCAGATGAGTTGTTAGATGACCTAAAACTTCTCGATGGAAAATGGCCGTCACAGGTTCAGTCTATGCAGCGCAATTGGATTGGTAAATCACAAGGGTTAGAGTTTAGCTTTAAGTTCTCAGACGCTTCCAAAGCAAAACTAGAAAATAAGTTTGAAGGGTTTGAGGTCTTTACCACCCGACCAGATACCGTTTATGGCGTAACCTACACAGCGTTAGCACCCGAACACCCTATTGTAAAAGCCTTAATCAAAAACGGACTTTTAGAGGAAGAGATAGCAAAGAAAATCACAGCCATGGGAAACATGACCGAGGTAGAGAGAGCCAAAGCCGACAAAGAGGGCTATGACCTTGATATTACGGTGATTCATCCACTAACAGGCAAAGAGACCCCTGTTTGGACAGCCAATTTTGTATTGGCTAGTTATGGTGGTGGGGCTGTTATGTCTGTGCCAACCCATGATGAGCGAGACTTTGAATTTGCGACCAAATACAGCCTTCCTATGAAGTATGTTATCGCAGGTGGAGAAGAGGGATCTGCCTACATAGGTGAGGGTGAGCTTATAAACTCTGATGGGCTAAACGGCATGAAAAATACCGAAGCCAAATCTGCCATCATCAAACTTTTTGAAGAGAAGGGTCTAGGAAAAGGAACAACCAACTACAAGCTAAGAAACTGGGGAATCAGCCGTCAACGCTACTGGGGTGCGCCGATTCCTTTTGTCCATTGTGACGCGTGTGGTTTAGTCCCTGAAAAGGTAGAAAACCTACCAATAGCATTACCTGAAGATGTAGAGATAACAGGTGAGGGTAACCCCTTGGCCAACCATCCAACATGGTCAAACTGTGCTTGTCCTCAGTGTGGAAGCGAAGCCAAAAGAGAGACCGATACGCTTGATACTTTTGTACAATCATCTTGGTATCAGTTCCGTTATGCCACCCATCCTGACAAGTGGAACTCATGTGGAATTGACAAAGAAGATGTCAACTATTGGCTAGGAGTAGACCAGTACATCGGAGGAATCGAACACGCCATTCTTCACCTACTCTATGCACGATTCTTTACCAAAGCGTTAAGAGATTTAGGGTTTATAGATGACCTAAAAGAGCCATTTGAGAACTTGTTGACCCAAGGGATGGTACTGATGGATGGCTCAAAGATGTCAAAATCAAAAGGAAACACCATCGACCCTGACTCTCTTATAGAAAAATATGGAGCAGACACGGCAAGACTCTTTACCCTTTTTGCAGCCCCACCACAAAAAGAGCTAGAGTGGAACGACTCAGCTGTCGAGGGTGCGTTTAGGTTTATTAAAAAGCTTTATGACAGAAGAGCCAAGGTGACAATAAACGAGATGCCAACCATCGACCAAAGCACCTTAAATAAAGAGGAAAAAATAGCCCGTGCCAAGGTGTACGAGGCGTTAAAAAAATCAGTAGATGTTTATGAAAAAACTTTTGCATTTAACACATTGATTGCCAGTTGTATGGAGGCACTAAATGCACTAGATAAACAGAGTAATGAACAGGTTTGGTCAGAAGGTCTATATATCATCACACACCTACTAGAACCCATCATTCCTCATATCTGTGCAGAGCTAAGTGAAGCACTTTTTGACTCTAAAAACTTAGCAGGTAAGATAGAGATTTTAGAAGAGGTATTTGTGCAAGACACGGTTACTCTTGGTGTTGCAGTAAATGGTAAAAGAAGAGCAGAGATAGAGGTCGACGCAGGAGCTTCCAAAGAGGACATCATCGCTATGGCAAAAGAGAGCATCGCCAAATGGCTAGAGGGAAAAAGTGTTGTTAAGGAGATTTTAGTTCCTAACAAGATGGTGAATTTGGTGGTGAAGTAGGGGTGAGTTATAGGTAAAAAAGAGTTACTTCTGTGGCTGTTTGGTTTTTTAGATTAATTGATGGAGAGAAAAAATAGGTTATAATTCAATCATGAAAAAGAACATAAAATTGGATACTTCATGGTTAGCTCACCTTGAAGATGAATTTACTAAACCCTATATGCAAGAGCTAAAAAGCTTTCTTTCCCATGAGAGAGGGCTTGGCAAAAATATCTTACCACACTCTTCGTTGTGGTTTAATGCCTTAAATAGCACTCCTCTTGATGGTATAAAAGTGGTTATTTTGGGTCAAGACCCTTACCCCTCATTAGGTCATGCTCATGGACTCTGTTTCTCGGCACTTCCCGAGGTTAAACCTCTGCCAAAATCTCTACTTAATATCTATAAAGAGTTAAAAGAGGATGTCGGTATTGATAATTTTCATACCCCCTATCTCCAACCGTGGGCAGAGCAGGGGGTTTTACTTCTAAATGCTGTACTGACAGTAGAAGCAGGAAAATCAAATGCTCATGCAGGTAGAGGTTGGGAGCAGTTTACGGATAAAATTATTGAAGTTATAAACAGTAGATGTCAAAATGTTGTTTTTGTTTTGTGGGGTTCTTATGCTCAAAAAAAGGGTGTTGCGATTGATGGCTCAACGCATCTTATTTTAAAAGCACCACACCCTTCCCCTCTCTCGGCTTATCGTGGCTTTTTTGGAAGTAAGCCTTTTTCGCAGACCAATAACTATCTGATGTCGGTGGGGAAAGGGGCAATTGATTGGCAACTTTAATACAAAACATGGTAGCTGTTTTAATGCTATTTCTCTTCACCTCGTGTGGCTATAAACCCTCATCACACTATACCCCAAAAGTGATAGGTGAAAAGGTCTATACAGAGGTAGATGTTTCTCTCTCCGACCCTGAAAACTCTGTGTTGGTTAAAGATGCTTTGAACCGTGCATTGTATAGTCGGCTTAAGAGTTTGGCAACGACCAAAGAGGAGGCAGAGAGTAGTATTTTTGTCTCTTATCAGTCGATGGGTTTTACGCCATTACAGTATGATAAAAATGGGTATGTGGTGCATTATCAAGCCAATATTGTATTGACATTCAAGGTACTCAAAGGGGATAAAAAAGAGGAACAACGTATTGTGGGGCATTATGAGTTTCCTGTGAGACCCTCAGCGATTATCTCTAATGATTTACGTTTTAAAGCGATTGAGAGAGGGTCTGTGAATGCGTTAGACCAGTTTATTGCGTATCTCTCTAGTCGAGGATTGCTCAATGCCAAATAGTGCCATCTCATTTGAAAAATTTATTGAGAAGAAGCCACTTTTTTATAAGGAGATAGACCATGCGCGTGTGCATAAAGCGTATGCCATACTGGCACCTCATATTCAAAAGCCTATGGTTATTCATGTGGTGGGAACCAATGGAAAGGGGAGTACTGGTAGGATTATGGCAACCCTTTTGCATGAGAGTAAAAAGCGAGTAGGGCATTTCTCTTCTCCTCATATTCTAAAGTTTAATGAGCGTATTTGGATGGAGGGAGCAGATAGTTCAGATGGCTCTTTAGAGATGGCTCATCTAAAGCTCTATGGAGTTTTAGAAAAGGAGATAAGCGAGGGGTTAAGCTATTTTGAGTACACCACACTCTTGGCATTGGTAGCGATGGAAGAGTTAGATATTATCGTACTTGAAGCAGGGCTTGGTGGTGAGTTTGATGCTACCAATGTGGTCTCTAAAGCACTCTCTGTCATCACGCCTATTGGCATTGACCATCAGAATTTTTTGGGGGAGAGTGTTGAAGAGATAGCTCGAACGAAGCTCAATTCTATGGAGAAAAAAGTGGTTTTGGCACGACAAAAGTATGATGAGGTCTATAAGATAGCAGAAGAGATAGCCACTCAAAAGGGGGCGATGATATACAGAGTAGAGATCCAAGAAGATATGGCTCTTTTGGAGAGGATAGAGTCGCTGGGTTGGGCATACTACCTCTATGAAAACACAAAGTTGGCACTAAAGGCATTGGATATTTTAGAATTTCCTTACTCTCTAAATGATTTAAAAAAGGTAAAACTCTTTGGTCGTTTTTATCAACTCTCTTCAAATGTAACGATAGATGTGGGACATAATCTCTTGGCTACAGAGGCGATTGTGAAAATTTTAAAAAATAAAAATGAAAAAATAGTTCTCATTTATAATACTCTAGAGGATAAAGAGTATGAAAAAATATTGGCACTTTTTGCTCCTTTTCTGAAGTCTGTAGAGCTGTTATCAATCACGACACCACGGGTAGTAGATAGCAATTTATTGTATCAAGCTTTGGAAAAATTGTCACTTCCTTATGAAAATTTTACAAACATAAAAGATGAAAATAACTATTTAGTTTTTGGTTCATTTTATGTTGTCGAAGAATTTATTAGAAGAAATAGTTTAAATCTCAATAATAATTAGTTATAATGTCTTATATTAAAGTAGAGTTTGAAAAGGAAACAAGATGGCATTTTTTGGTCGAAAAAAGAAAAAACCAGTGGCGATGAATTCAGCAAGTATTATTACACCAGGTACTGCTATCAAAGGTGAGATGAGGTGTGATGATAATATCCTGATAAATGGGGAGTTTGAAGGTGATATTATCTCACAATCAGAAGTTGTTGTGGGGAAAACAGGAAGAGTATATGGAAATATCCAATCGCAAAAGCTTTTGGTTTCAGGTGAGTTCCATGGTAACTTTATTGGTGAGGTAATTGATATTATGCCTTATGGTAAGGTTTATGGTGATGTAAAAGTAAATAATATTGTAATTGAACCAAATGCTGTGTTTGAGGGTGAGACTAAAATTGTTTCAGGTCGCGTTACTCCTGATAACATGAATGATGTGCATATCTCTCAACCTAAAAAACTAGGTTATTAAAAACTAGGTTATTAAAAACTAGATTAAAACAATAAAAATAATAAAAAGAATTAAATGAGACAATCTGATGTTTATGAGTATCTTCAAAGAGAGGATATTCAGATTAAAAACAAGATGCTTCTTGTCTGTAAAAATGACAAAGATGCACAAAAAATTTCTGACACGGCTACCCTTCTACACTACAAAACATTTACTCTTCCCGATTTAAGACTAAGTACAGGAGATGATTTACGTTCATTTCAGATGGAGATTTATGAGCTGTTAGAAGCTCTTTATGGTTATTATAAAGAGCGTGAAAAAAAGCTTCTGATTGCTCCATTACGAACACTTATATTGCCGTTACCCAAGGAGAAGTTTTTCCCCTCTATAGAGATAGAGTTTGCCTCTACACTACATCTACAAGAGCTAAAAGATACGCTTTACTACTGGGGATATCACTTTGTGGATATCGTTACGCAAAAAGGGGAGGTCTCTTTTCGTGGGGATATTTTGGATATCTATTCACTGGGAGGAGAGAAGGCGTATCGTATCTCTCTGTTTGATGAGGATGTGGAGAGTATTCGTCTCTTTTCAGTCGATACGCAAAAGAGTGAAAAAGAGGATATTGAGTCTATAGAGATTATCCCTGCACATCTTGGAGTGAATCAAGAGCAGTATGAGGCATGGGAGAAGCGTGTAAACGTTAGCTCACTTGATAGCTTTGTCAAAGATATCGACTCTTTGGGCTTTTGGTATCTCAATGAGTTGGGGGAGAACTATTTACAAATATTTGATGCTCGGTTAGTTGAAGATATAAATGATGAGTTAGAGGAGATTTATTCACTTGATGACCCTTTGGTAGATAAGGAAGATTTTAAAATTTCACTTCTTCCCAAAGCCAAAAAATATCGAGAGTTAGAGGTTGTTAACCCCAATGCGATTATAAAATCAAATAGCCAAAAAAAGATAACCCTTGTGGCTAAAAATGAGTCGATTATTAGAGGCAGTGAACTTCACTCTTTTGAGAATATGCAGTTTATCTATGAGGATATCATTGTCAATCTTATCTCTGATGATGAGGTGATTATCTCTCTAAATAAGCCAATAAAACGCAAAAAGGTCAAAAAAGCAAGTATCATCTTAGATGAGTTGAAACTTGGTGACTATGTGGTTCATGAAAATCATGGAGTGGGACTATTTAAAGGTGTAGAGAAGCGAGTAGTTTTGGGGGCAACTCGTGAGTTTGTTGTTTTGCAGTATCAAAATGAGGATACACTCTTAATTCCTGTAGAGAATCTGAATGTTATCGACAGATATGTTGCCAACTCTGGTGGATTGCCAATTCTTGATAGGATGGGCAGAGCAAGTTTTAAGAAGTTAAAAGGTAAAGTAAGAGAGAAACTCTTTGCAATAGCATCAGAGATTATTAATATCTCTGCTCAAAGACATCTGAAAAAAGGTATCGTTTTAAAGAGAGATGAGACACACTCAATTTTTATGAGCCAAGCAGGATTTATCCACACCCAAGACCAAGAGGAGTCGATTAACTCTATGCTTGATGATATGGCTAGTGGTAGAATGATGGATAGACTGCTTAGTGCAGATGTTGGTTTTGGAAAGACAGAGGTTGCAATGAATGGGATGTTTATTGCGTGGAAAAATGGCTATCAATCTATGATGGTAGCACCAACCACTCTGCTTACATCCCAACACTTCAAGAGCATGAGAGAGCGATTTGGTGAGTATGATATTAGAATTGGTAAGCTTGATAGATTTACAACAGC
>CAYVNI010000244.1:0-10141 GCA_964452815.1 uncultured Sulfurovum sp. | reverse complement strand
TGTGAGCTTGACAATCCTCTTCTTTTATTGACAGACAGTAAAATCACTTCACTTAAAGATCTTGTGCCTATCTTGGAGCAGATTCAACAGACAGGACGACCTCTTTTAATTATCGCTGATGATTTAGAGGGTGAAGCGTTAGCTACTTTGGTACTTAACAAACTAAAAGGTGTTCTCAATATCACCGCTGTTAAAGCCCCAGGATTTGGTGACAGAAAAAAAGCGATGCTAAATGATATTGCTATTTTGACAGGTGCGACACTTATTACTGATGAGCTTGGTCTTACACTTGAAAAAGCTACACTGGCAGAGCTTGGTCAATGTAGCAAAGTGGTGATTGACAAAGACAACACCGTGGTGGTGGATGGAAAAGGTAGCCCTGAAAATGTGGAATCCCGAGTCAATGAGATAAAAGGTCAAATGGAGACAACAACCAGTGAGTATGACAAAGAGAAGCTTCAAGAGCGTCTTGCAAAACTCTCTGGGGGTGTTGCGGTGATTAAAGTGGGTGCTGCCACTGAGACCGAGATGAAAGAGAAAAAAGACAGAGTAGACGATGCTCTTTCAGCGACCAAAGCAGCTGTCGATGAGGGAATCATTATTGGTGGTGGTGCTGCGTTGATTAAAGCAGGTGCTAAAGTTGATATTGAGCTTAGTGACGACCAACAGATAGGTGCAGATATTATTCTACGTGCCATCCAAGCTCCTATGAAACAGATTGCTATCAATGCAGGATATGATGCAGGTGTTGTGGTTGATAAAGTGATGTCAAATGATGATATTAACACAGGATTCAACGCGGCGACTGGGGAGTATGTCAATATGCTTGAAGCAGGAATTGTAGACCCACTTAAAGTGGCTCGTGTTGCATTACTCAATGCCACTTCGGTCTCTAGCCTACTTCTTACAACAGAAGCGACCGTTTCAGACGTGAAAGAGGAGCCTAGTGCCATGCCAAATATACCACAGATGCCTGACATGGGTGGTATGGGAGGAATGATGTAACATCATCATTCTCTTAAAACCATAAGAGTCTCTTCTTATGGTTTTAAACAAAAAATTACTACTTATGGTATAAAATCAAGGTTTAAATAACCTAAGGATTATATTATGAAAAAGATTTCACAAAATATATTAAAAACACTCCCTCTTCTCTCCTCTCTCTTTCTCCTCAATGGGTGTGTCGCAAAAAATGAAGATGGTACATACCCCACGACATATAGCTATCATCCCTATAATAAAAACCCCCACTCCACAGGACATCCATCCAATAGAAATCCTAATAGTAACCGACCAGCTCAAAATATTGAAGAGCAACCTTGGACACAGAGCAATGCCATCACACCCAAAGCAAAAAATATTCTAAATCTTGCCTCGGCACAGATGGGTAAAACATATAAATGGGCTGCCACAGGACCTGATATGTTTGACTGCTCTGGATTTACAACCTTTGTCTATAAAGAGAATGGTATCTCACTACCCAGAACGGCTCAAGCACAATCAGAGGTGGGACAAAGGGTAGACTACAAAAGTTTAAAAGAGGGTGATTTAATCTTTTTTAGCTCACCTCAAAGCTCAAAAATTAGCCACACAGGTATCTATTTGGGAAACAATCTATTTATTCATGCCAGTTCATCCAAGAAAAAGGTGATTAAGAGCAAGTTAAACAGTGGCTATTATCGAGAAAACTTTCAGTGGGGAAAACGTTTTTTTAAGTAAAAGTTCACTATAATTGCAAAACTTTTTTAAAGGGCTGTTTTTGCTCTCTTTAAAAACATTAATTATTTTGAATACAAAGGGTATAATATGGCACGAAGATGTGATGTAACAGGAAAAGGTCCATTGGTTGGAAACAATGTATCTCATGCAAACAACAAGACAAAGAGAAGACAGCTACCAAACTTACGTTCAGTAAAAATTACACTTGAAGATGGAACAACTAAAAGAATCAAAGTTGCAGCATCAACACTTAGAACCATGAAGAAAAAAGCTGCCGAGGCTACGGCTGAAACTACTGAGGCATAAGCCACAGTTTAAAAACTATTTTGGCTTTTCAAAATAGATTCAAAAAGTTTCTCGGTTGGAGAGAGACTGTCAAACCACATATAACTCTTGGCGATGAGTTATATGTACTCTTAGCACCTTTTAGACTTCCCCTTATTTTAACTGTTCTTACCATGTTCTTTGGAACAATTGGCTATATGCTTATTGATGACATGAAGTTTATTGATGCACTATATCAAGCAGGGATAACCTTTACCACCGTAGGATTTGGAGAGATGGCTCCTATCTCTGATGCAGGTCGTATCTTTACCATCTCATTAATTATCTTTGGTTTTTTGGTCTTCTCCGTGGCGATTGGTATTATCGTGGAGGTACTAAACAAAGGTGCATTACAAAAGGTTATCAAGGAGAGAAATATGTTATATGATATTGCACGACTCAAACAGCACTATGTTGTCTGTTATCATAATGAGTTTACCATTCAAGTGACCAAACATCTACGAGAGAGTCATATCCCATTTGTGGTGATTGACCCCAGTGAAGAATTGGATAAGATTGCAGTTAAACATCACTACCCTTACTATGTACAGAGTGAACCACATACTGAAGAGGCGATACTAAAATCACACCTCTCCTCGGCAAAAGGGATTATCACTTTGGCTGACAATATCGCTGACAATATCGCCACGATTGCTTCAGTACGTCTCTATGAAAAAGAGATAGGACGGCGACGCTCCTTTTTAATTATCTCCAATGCACACTCAACCAGTGATGAGGAGAAGCTTAAAAAACTAGGGGCAGACAAAGTGGTAACGCCTACAAGCATCATGGCTCAACGGATTAACGCGATGGCGATTCGTCCCGATATGGAAAATCTCCTTCAAGAGTTTCTCTACAGACAAGATACCCCGTTGGACATGGAGGAGGCAAAAGTAAGTAAGACCTCATGGCTGACACTACGAAAGATAAAAGAGGCAAACTTTAGAGAGATTACCAATGTTACTATTATTGGTATCAGGCATAAGAGTGGGAAGTTTATCCCCATGCCAAAAGAAGATACCCTCATTACAGCAGAGAGTAAACTACTCCTTATCGGGCCTGGTGAGGGGATACGAAAAACAAAAAAATTAATACGAAAAACAATACAACCAGAGGAGATGAAAAATGTTTAATCTATTATCACTAAAAGGTGGAATCTCAAATGTCAAAGGATTCTTCTGTGACGGCGTAAATGTGGGAATGAAAACCAATCCTATAAACTCAGAAGAGAGTGAAGTTGATGGCGATGTCGCTTTTATTCGTTCAGAGGTACTCTGTGATATCTCAGCACGATTTACCACCAATACATTTCAAGCCGCACCCATCAAACACTATCAGAGCTACCCAGAGGGGTTTAAAACCAACTTTTTGTTAATGAATGCAAAAAATGCCAATGCGATGACAGGAGAAAAAGGAATCAAAGATATCAACTCTATTTTTGAAAATCTTATGACACATATTCATATACACAATCCTATTATGTCCTCAACAGGAGTTATTGGCTATCGACTAAATCAAGAAAAAATAATCTCTGCATTTGATAAGTTCAATTTTGATGGAAAAGATTCGCAAAAAACAGCCCGTGCCATTATGACCACCGATGCGTTTAAAAAAGAGCTATGTTTCAAAATAGATTTAGATGATAGTGGTTCATTTCATATTGGAGCCATCGCCAAAGGAGCAGGAATGATAAACCCTGCCATGGCAACCATGCTCTGCTTTATCACCACCGATGCCGATATCCCCAAAGAGGACATGGAGGAGCTTCTCTCAGGTGCAACCGAGCAGTCGTTTAATAGAATTTCAGTCGATGGTGACACCTCTACCAATGATACTGTGATGCTTCTCGCCAATAGATTATCAAACAGTTATAACAAAGAGGCGTTTAGAGAAGCTCTAAATAAAATAACCTTTGAACTCGCCATGATGATACTTCGTGATGGAGAGGGGGCAAACAAGCTGGTAGCATTTGAAGTAAAAGGAGCAAAAAACAACCAAGAGGCAAAAAAAGCAAGTATGGCTCTTAGCAACTCTCTCTTGGTCAAAACAGCCCTCTTTGGAGAAGACCCAAACTGGGGACGAATCGCCTCTACCATTGGGGCAAGTGGCATCAACTGTGACGACACCAAGCTCACCATCCACTACGACAATCTCCTCATCTACTCTGATAGCCAAAGAGAGTTAGACAAAGAGCGAGAGGAGAAAGCCTATACCATCATGAAAAAAGATAGTTTTCGTGTCACTTGTGATATAGGCTTGGGCGAGGGTGAGTTTACCTCCTATGGATGCGATTTAAGTTATGAGTATGTGAAGATTAATGCTGAGTATCGGACGTAAGATTAGAGACCAGAAGGAGTCTCTCTATTTAGTAGATTATAGCAAAATTAAACATTTTTTAGATATGATTCAAATACAAAACTATAGAATTATAATTAGAAAGGATAGATATGTCACTTGAAAATCTTACTGTGTTGTATGTTGAAGATGATATTGATACACAGGTACTCATAAAAAAAATGTTGGAGTTCTCTACAAAAGAGGTTTTAATAGCAAGTGATGGAGAAGAGGGACTTGCTATATATAAAGAAAAACAACCTGATATCGTATTGACTGATATCTGTATGCCTAAAATGGATGGATTGGAGATGTCTAAAGAGATAATAAAGATTGACCCTGAACAACCTATTGGTATTTTTACAGCATTTAATGATGATGATTATTTAAAAAAAGCTTCCGAACTGAATATTGGTACATATATTCTTAAACCATTTAATAAAAAACAGTTTTTTAATTCACTAAATTATCTGGCAATGATTGCTAAAAGTAGAAAAAACTAAAAGGAGAAAATATATGTCAAATAAATATAGTAAAGAGTTTAAGTATGCATCAATTGGTCTGCTGTTAAATATTATTCAGAAAGTTAACCTAGAAGATAATATTAAATATTATAAGTTTTTTCAAAAAAAACTTCATATCAATAGTGATGAATTTGAATCCTTTAAAGAGCATGAACAGATGTCTCAATCAGACTATATTAATACAATTAGCAAAGAGTTGAAGCATAAAAACCACGAGATTCTACAGTTTTTAATGACCCTTAATCGCTGTATTATTATTGATGGATGCGACCTCAAAAGCTACCAAAGATTTGAAAAGATTCGTGATAGTTTTCTTGAAAAGTTTTAACGGTTAGGTTTTAATGGTTAAATAGAATGGGTAAGATTATCTCAAATCTTGCTCCTCTTTTGCTATTGGAGACCAGTAGTTGACCATTCATATGCTCCTCTATAATCATATTGGACATATAGAGTCCTAATCCTGTTCCATTTTTAGCTTTGGTAGAAAAATAAGGGTCAAAAATTTTACCAATAATACTTTGAGGTATTCCTCCTCCATTATCCTCTATGGAGAGATGGATTTCATCTTTTACCTTCTCTACCTCAATCCAAATCTCTCTCTGTTTAATATCTCTCTCCATCAATACATCTTTGGCGTTATTAAGGATATTAATAAGCATCTGCCCTAACTCATTTGGATATCCATCGAGTAGTATATTATTTTTACACTGTATATTGAGGTGAACCTCTATACGCTCTTTTTCAAAGATGGGTCTTAAAAAAGCCAAAGATTCTAAAAGTATATTCTCCAAAGAAAACTTTTGTGAACTTTTTTCTGGACTAAAAAAATTGGTAAAGTCTGAAATGGTTTGGGACATCTGTTTAATCTGTTTACTCGAGTCTCTATCAAATGAGTCTAAAGCCTCTTTATCCAATCGTCCCTCTTCATACTGAAAGACTAACATTTGATTGATAAGGGATAAGTTATTTAGTGGTTGTTTCCACTGATGGGCAATCATACTAATCATCTCCCCTTTTAAGGCTAGACGGTTTCGTTGGAGCATATGAAACTGTTGTTCTTTATTTTTATCTAGCTCTTTTTGAACTAAGATTTTTAGTTTCTTGGTTCTATTTTTCATATCTGAGAGGAGTGTTCCAAAGAGTAGTACCAAAAGAATCTGAAAAAGAAAATATGAGTTAAGATTGATGATATTCTCAATTGGTGACCCCTCTACAAAAATACCACTACCCTTTTGAGTCAAATAAAGTGAAACTGAAGCAACTATAAAAGTTGCAAATGCTCCATAGTGAACCCCCATTTTATAGGATAAAAATAGGGTTAAAAATATAGTAAACCCTAATAGTAATAGAGGATTTGTAATAGGATATACCCCTAAAAATAGATAACTTAGTGAGATAGAGAGCGTTGCCACCATAAAAAGAGGAAAAGCGTCTTCCTTCTTTTTGACATTGGCATAAAGTAGAAGTATCATTGGTGCAATTAGAAGTTGTCCCATACTGTTACCAATTAACCAAAAGAGAGAACTTTGAGTATAGGATATTGGTTCAATAACTTTAAAAATAACCAAAATTAAATTACTTATCATAGAACTAAAAGGTTGAAGGATAAGCCCAATTATCAGTATCAACCATAAAGCATCTCGAAAACTTGATAGATTTTGATTGAGGTTGAATTTTCTAAAAAGTATTACAGCAAAAATAGCCTCTATGGAGTTAACCATTGCCACCCCCAAAGAGGGTTCCCATGCCATACCATGATAGTAGGCAAGAAAAAACTGTCCCAATAAAACAGCCATCCATACTTGTCTACCATAGATGATAGCACTCGCTAAAGCAATACCTTCAGCTGAAAAAATAACAACAGTGACAATGCCATTTTCAGGAGAGAGTGCAAAACTTATATTACCTGCTATAAAATAAGCAAATGCAATTAAAAGGGTTTTGGTTAAATATATTTTATTCATAAAAGAATTGCAAATTTACTCTACACCATATACATAAACTGAGACAAGAAGATAATTGTCAAAACAAAAACAAAGGGGAGTGTATGCCCTTTAAAAACAAATGGCTGAATCTTAAAGTAGACCTGTAGCCCTCCTCTTAATCCCAACCATATACCTAAAAATGCTTTAAGTGATAGCAACATCTGAAAACTGCTTAAGCCTGTATCACTTACCTCTCCAAATACTTGACTAATGAGATAGAGACCTGTAACAACAGCCACAATAAGACTCGGTGGTACAACTTTTCTTACAAACATCATAAATGACTCTCTGGCCTTTGTATGCTCCTCTTGGTCTAGGGAGCGTGGCATTTTATTTAAAAAGAGGTTGTCAGTGATTAAAAATCCTCCATAGATAAACGCAGCAAATAGGTGAATGGTCTTAATAAGTATAAATATCATGTAGTAACCTTGTGAATAATTTCTATTTCACATTATACTAAAAAGAACAAAAACAACCTTTGATATATCTCACTTTAAGCTAAATAAGTAACAAGTATGAAATAAAGCATCATAATAAACAAAAACTAATCTTTGGCTATTTTTTTAAATAATCACCCTGTTAACTTTAACTATATAAACTATATAAACTATATTTTTAATTTAAATTAATTGTCACACCTCTAAACAAAGTGTATAAAATAGTCCAAGTTGGTACTAAGTGTGAAATTTGGAATCATAAAAAACAAGAATTACTTCTTGATACTTTTTTAAAGATAAATATAGCCTATTTTTTAATTTTATAAACTATTTTAACTTCTTAATAAAACTTTTATATTATAATTGTTCATATACAACTTAATATAATTTTAAATAAAGGATATAGTTTTGATAAACAAAGTTAACTATAAAGAAAATATCAATTATCTTGACACATTACTTATATCGCTTATACTCTCTGTTGTGACTGTTCCATTCTTATGGTTTCTCTCTCAAGAGTCTATAGGGTGGGTTATGAGCTGTACTATTCTTTGGGCAGTTGGTGTCTTTGCTATCTTTCATCCATTTGTACGATATATATTTCCAATGATGTTGACAAAAGTTGGAACCTTTATTCTCTCAGTAATATTGGCAATTGTTACCATCCTGATAAACCTTAATGTTCTCTTTTTTATCTTACCCCCAGATGATATAGAGTTAATATTTAACCATAACCTCTTTAGAAGTTCTTTAGTTTCTAGTGCAATGTTTATATGGTTTTATATATTAATAGCAGGCACGCTTGTAAGTAACTTGTCATTAAGAGTAGGAACAATTATTAGAAAACATCAAAGATTAATGCACAAACTTAAAACAACACCACTCTTTGGATACAATCTATTTAAGCACTACAGTGAACTACTTTTGATTTTTATCTTACCTGTTGCATTAATTTTTTGGACAGAAATTACCTTTAGTACAAGAGTTCTTTTATCAATTATTTCTATGAGTGTGGGTGTTATTATTTTTATACAGAGTTTTAAAATAGAGCTTTTGCGTAGAAAAGTCTCTACTTCTATTGCCGTCTTACTTATGGTGATGGTGATTAACATCTCATTTGTGAGTGTCTTTGGGGTAGACACCCTGCCATTCAATAGCTTAAAAGTACGTATGGCAGGAGATACAGTGCGTTATAAACAAAAATCAGTTTTAGTTGAATACCCAAATTATCAAATTACAAGTTCAAAACTAAACAACAATGCATCACTCTATAAAATAGTATCCTCTATCCCACAAATAGGTCTGCATATCGGTTATCGCATCGCCACAGTTCCCAATGAAACCATTGTGGTAAAAGCAACCCAAGACCATTACACCGTAGAGAATCAATATCAAGAGAGGTTATTTACCATTCAAAGATAAAAGAGTAAATTATGATATAATTCCTAAAAAGAATTACTGTGACCTATTTTAAAGACCTTAACCTCCCCTCTAACTTACTAAATAACCTAAATTCGCTCGGCTATATAGAAATGACCCCCATTCAAAAAGCTTCACTTCCTGCTATTTTAGAGCAAAAAGATATTATTGCCAAAGCAAAAACAGGTTCAGGAAAAACATTGGCATTCTCTTTGCCCCTTGTACATCATATCAAAGCAAAACAACAACATCCCCAAGCACTCATTATCACTCCCACAAGAGAACTCGCCGAACAGATTGCCACAGAAATTAAGCGTATCGCCCGTTATAAGCCTGATGTTAAGGTTGTTACGCTGTATGGAGGAACCTCCCTCACACGACAAGTGGAATCGTTACAAAAAGGTGCTGATATTATTGTTGGAACCCCTGGGAGACTGCTTGACCACTTCTCAAGAGAGAGCTTTGAGTTGGGAGAGATAAAAACACTTATACTCGATGAAGCAGACCGAATGTTGGACATGGGATTTGCCGAAGATATCTTAAAGCTGGTCTCCAATCTTCCTAAAAAGAGACAAACCCTACTCTTTTCAGCTACCTATCCTGATGATATCTCAAAGTTAAGTGAAAAAGTCTTGACCGATGCGATAAGAGTAGAGTTAGAGGAGCAAGAGCAGACACTAAAAATTCAAGAATACGCTTTTTATGTTGAGAACAAAGAGAAAGCTCTTATTTTTACTTTACAATCTTTTCAACCAAACTTAGCAATTATATTCTGTAATACAAAAGTTAAAACCACAGAAGTTTCTGATATTCTTAGTGAAAAAGGTTTTGATGTGGCAACCCTCAATGGAGATTTGGAGCAGTACCAACGACAAGAGATGATGCTACAATTTGCCAATGGCTCTCTTCCTGTGCTTGTCGCCACTGATTTGGCATCAAGAGGATTAGACATAGAGAGCGTTGAGCTTATAATTAACTACGACTTTCCTCACAAAAAAGAGGAGTATACCCACCGTATAGGACGAACAGGAAGAGCCGATAAAGAGGGGATAGCTGTGAGCCTCTGTAACGACCATGAGAAGAGAAAAATAGAGGAGATACGTCCTACCCTACAACTTGAAGATATCAAAGAGTTAAAGGTCAATAGGAACTTTTATATGCAAGGAGCTGTTGGCACACTCTGTATCGACGGAGGAAAGAAAAAGAAGCTACGAGCAGGAGACATTCTAGGAACACTCTGCAAAGATATTGGGCTTGATGTCAAAGATATCGGTAAGATTAATGTACTTGATACCCACTCCTATGTGGCGATTGACAAAAATGTCATTAAAAAAGCTTTTAATGGTCTCAAAAATGGAAAGATAAAAAAACGGAAATTTCGGGTTTGGTGGCTTTAAAT
>CAYVNI010000243.1:0-15133 GCA_964452815.1 uncultured Sulfurovum sp. | reverse complement strand
TTTAGCAACGCAAAAGAGTACTATCAAAAATGCTCTGCCAAACAGTTTTTAAAAGACATCACCACCCCTACCCTAATTATCCATGCGTTAGATGACCCATTTATGACCCCTGAAATTCTTCCCACATCAGAGGAGATTTCCCCTGCCATAGAGCTTATGGTTTTAGAAAATGGGGGTCATGTTGGGTTTATTGGTGGTAGAATATTTAAGCCTTTTTACTGGTTGGATTTAATGATTGTGGATAGAGTGAGAGATATATTTTTGGATAAAAAAGTGGAGATTCAACGGCAGGGGTGAATGGCACTGCAATGGGAAGGCTGGGTTGCCCCCATCCCAACATTAATTGGCAGAATACGCCATGTTGGACGTTTTTTATGAATATTTAATTTTGTTCATAAAGTCTTACCTCTGCTTTTCAATAAGCTCCCTGCATGAGATACAGTGTTCGGCAAAGATTTTTACTTTTAATCTCTCTACATCAATACTCTCTTCACATAGGTTACATACGCCGTAGCTACCTACTCTGATTTGATTTAGACTTCTATTTATCTGATTTAAGGTCTTGCTCTGTTCATGCAAAATAGCATTATTGGTACTGGTCTCTAGTGATTGAGAGGCGTAGTCTCCTTCGTCTCTTAGGTCACTGCTAGAGTTATGGTCTAGCTCTGATGAAGTGATATTTAAATTATTTTGAATTTTTACTTTTTTAGCTTCTAACTCATTTTGAAAAAAAAGTAGTTCATTTTTGGTTAAAGTTGTTTGATTATTATAATAGTTTGGGTTTAGTGCTTTTGTCATTGTGTATTCTCCTACTGTTTATTTTTAGTATTGTAGGTAAAAATAGGGTAATAAACGTGAAAACAACTCAAGAGTGTGTAGTTAGGGTTCTTTTTTTCCTATGAGTTGAGTATAAGTCTCCTCTTGTAACTTATGATATCTTGGGATTTGTCGTAATACCTTACGGTATTTATTAAGGATACTGTTTAGATGGTTGATTCTAATTTCTAACTCATCTTCGCAGAGGATAATTCTCTCTATATGTCGATTGGTCTCTCTCATGTAATTGATGGCTCTATTTTGGAGGGTATAACTTTTGAGAAAAGGAATCTTGTTTTTAAATGCTTTATGCAGACGGGTTAAGTTCTTTTTACTACGGTATAAATTATCTTTGTAGTGGCGTGATTTTCGAATACTCTTGTCTCTACTATTTAGTTGTGATTTAAGTTGGCTACCTAAGATAATAAGCTGTTCTCTTCGTTTATTTTTCTCTTTTCCTATACCAAAGGAGTTGTAGAGTACCCTGCTAATAAACCCCTCCTCTTCTCTTAATGCCTCAACGGTTAAGAGAATAGCCTCAATAAGAGTCTCATCAAACTCATTTTTTAAAGCGAGTTCCTGTCTGCTAAGTTCTATATTCTTTTTTTGTAGTTTGTCTATAATCTCATGAAATGTTTCTGTAGAGCTGTTTAAAATATTTCCAATATGAATGCTTATTGACATGAAGAGTTCCCCTTTTCTCAACTTGAAGTGTTATATTATAATAGAGTTTTGGTTAATTAGGACTTGGATATAATAGGAAGTAAATGGAGATTAGCCCATCTGAGTAGATAGGCTAAGGGTTGTTGAACTATTTGATTAGTTCAAATGGATTTTCCACTACATTTTTTCTGTCTACAATGTATGGAATAAGTGCTGTCTGTCTTGCTCTTTTGATAGCAACAGTTACAAGCTCTTGGTGACGTTTACAGTTACCTGTTAATCTTCTTGGCATAATCTTAAATCTCTCACTAAGACTAAACTTCAATAGGTTCAAATCTTTATAGTCGATAAAATCAACTTTTGATTCACAATACTTACAATATCTTTTTTTAAATTTTCTTCTCTCTGCCATGGTGGTCTCCTAAAATGGTATCTCATCTTCATCGATGTCGATTTCTGGAACGGACGGTTGTGCCTGTTGCTGTTGTGGTTGCTGCTGGTAAGATGGTTGCTGTGAAGCTTGTGGTTGACCATAACCTTGTTGCTGTTGCTGTGGAGGATTGTTATATCCATCACCACTATTGCTACTATTACCATAACTATTTTGGTTTGGCTGTTGTTGCTGACTTGCATAGTTATTTTGGCTAGGTTGATTACCATATCCGTTATTATGGTTAGGGTTTTGGCTATCTGCCTTGGTGTCTAACATCTGTAGAGTTTCTACAATAACGGCGTGTTTGCTTTTTTTACTTCCATCTTGGGCCGTCCACTGGTCAAGCTTAAGTCGTCCATCTATTAAAACTTTGCTCCCTTTACGAAGGTATTGGTTTGCTATTTCAGCAGTACGCCCAAAAAATGTTAAGTCAATGAACATTACTTCATCTTTTTGTTCACCTGTTTGGGTTTTCCACTTTCGGCTTGTTGCAATTCCAACATTACCAACCGCGGCACCACTTCCTTGTGCATATCTTATCTCAACATCTCTTGTTAGGTGTCCTACCAATACTACTTTGTTATACATGGGTGCTTCCTCAGTTTATGATTATGCTTCTGTTGTTGTTTCAGCTGGTGTTTCTGGTGCGTCTGTTGTAGGCTCTTCAGTTGTGGCTTCTTCAGTAGCTATAGTCTCTTCTACTTTAGGCTCTTCAACTTTAATCTCTTCAACTTTGTTCGCAGCAGTTACAAGTTTTTCAAATTGTGCAACTTCTTTTACTTTTGTATATCTAACAGTAAGGTACTTAATAACCTCTTCATTGAACTTCAAGTTTCTCTCAAGTTCATTGATAACTGTACCTTGTGCTTTAAAATAAACGATGGTATATACACCACGCTCATTTTTCTCAACTGGGTAGGCTAGTTTTCTCATTCCCATGTTGTTAATAGCAAGAATTTGGGCACCTTCTCTTACAAGAATCGCTTCGATTTTTGCAATATTTGCAGCTGTTTCTTCATCTGTTAGTGTAGGTTTAAGTACATACAGTGTTTCGTAGTTGTTCATTGTGTTCCTTTTGGTTTTATAGCCCATTATTGTAATCAATTAGATTATCCAAATATATGAGCAAGAATTTTGGAAGCAGTATTTTATCATAAGATGATACCCAATCAACTTAGTATCAGATGAAAATGTTATGGAATAGATAAAAATAGAATTTATTATAAAATAAAACTTAAATAATTAATTTATAATAAATCTTAAGATATAATTTAACATACAAAATAATATTAATAGTTTTATAATATTTTAATCAAGGATTTAATAATGAAAAAGAATAAAATGATAATTGTTATGCTACTAACCTATATACTTCTGATGATAGGTTCCTCTTATACTCTTTATACCTCTTATACTCATCATAATATTATTGTTAATAAAATAGAAAAAATGGTTAAAAATGAAGCCATAAATGGTCTTGCTATGAAAAATTTAGAGGAGCGTCTTTTCGAAGAGAAGATAGTACTCTTTGCCTCTTTTTTAGTTTTAATTTTATCCATGTTTATGTTTAATCGTAAAGAGTATATTATCAAGTATATGGCTATGGAGGAGAAGAGCTTACAAAAATTGCTATTAGAGATAGAGAACTACTCTGAGTTTAAAGATAATGCGAATGATTTTAAAGAGACAATCAAAAATAAAAATACCCCTGAACTACATATGTTGATGTCTGAGATGATAGAAGAGCTTCATAATATGAAAGAGTTAGCTGATGAAGCCAATCATACCAAGAGTCTTTTTTTAGCAAATATGTCACATGAAATCCGTACCCCTCTTAATGGGATTGTTGGTTTTACAAAACTTTTGAATTCAACAGATTTAGATGGAGATCAAGAGGAGTTTGTTCATGTTATTCGTAAAAGTTCTGAAGATTTAATTACTATTGTCAATGATATTTTAGATATTTCAAAAATGGAAAGTGGCAATGTTACACTTGAGGAGGTCTCATTTGCCCCGATTGAGGAGTTTGAGAATGTTATTGAGACTTATGCCGTGAATGCTTCTAAGAAGAACATAGATTTCTCTTTATGGATTGATCCTTCACTCTCTACAAAAATGGTTAGAAGTGACAGTACTAAGATTAAACAAGTACTTATAAATCTCATCTCTAATGCTGTAAAATTTACCGATGAAGATGGGGAAATAGATGTTAAAATAGAAAAAATTTTAACCCAAAATAGTAGAAAAGAAAAGATTAAATTTAGCGTAAAAGACACAGGTATTGGCATCAGTAAAGAGCAGAGTGAGAGAGTATTTGATGTATTTACTCAAGCCGATATCTCAACAAGTCGAAAGTATGGAGGAACAGGTTTAGGTTTGGCAATATCCTCTCGATTGGTTCAGATGTTAGGAGGCTCTCTGTTATTAGAAAGCGAAGTAGGCAAAGGGAGTACTTTTTCATTTATTCTTGAATTAGAGCTTGAATTAGAGGTAGAGGGTGAGGATGAAATGGTTTCATTTAAACCTCACAATGTTGCTATTTTTTCATTAAAAGATATTGAGGGAAAACAGTCAAATAGATATTTGACCAATTATTTAAATAGCTACCCTGAAATACTGTTAACACATTTTAATAATTATGAAGATTGCTTAACCAATAGAAAAAATTTTGATGTACTTTATGTTCATTGTCATGAAGTAGAAAAAGAGTTTTTGATTCAATTAATTAAAAGGTACCATAAGAGTACAGAAATAGTGTTGGTAACGAACTTGCATCAAAGAGAAGTTGTTTTGGATTTGTCTCAAAATTTTACATATACTATCTATGAACCTGTTACTTTTTCCAAAGTTGAGAAATCTATTAAAAAGGTTTTAGAAAAGGAGAAACAACTTCTTAACTCACAACAGATAGCAGGGGAGAAGGGTGTTGAAACAGCACCCTACCAAGGCATAAAATCATTGGTAGTCGATGATAATATCATTAATCAAAAGATGATTGTTCATACACTTAAAAATCTAGGGATTGTATCTGATGTGGCAGAGAATGGAAAAATAGCATTTGAGATGCGTATAAAAAATGATTATGATATTGTTTTTATGGACATTCAAATGCCTGTAATGAATGGTGTGGATGCCACTCATGCTATTTTGGATTATGAAGTGAAAAATGGGTTGAATCATGTGCCGATTGTTGCAGTTACTGCCAATGCGTTAAAAGGTGATAGAGAACGATTTTTAGCAGAAGGACTAGATGATTATGTCTCTAAACCAATTCAGTTAGATAAGTTTATGGTAGTGTTAGAGAAGTATTATAAAAATAGTTATCTAAATAGAGATATGATACCTATTGATACTATTATTAAAGATATCTTACTCTTTAAAGAGACAACAATGGAGTCAAAAATTATCGGTGCTATTTTAGAAAAAATAGGATATACCGTTGAGGTGGTTAACAGTATTGATGCGTTAAAAAAGGTCATGAGTAGTAGAAAATATAGAAGTATTCTTATGGATAGAGTGAGTTCTGATATTGAGCATAAGCAATTAACAAAACAGATTAAAAAAAACAATGTTCCAACGCTTCTTTTTGTAGATAATCAAGAAGAAGTGTTAGCCAGTGAGATAGAGGGCTACACCTATGTAGCTGATAAAATAACAGACTATGCACATATTAAAAAGAAGGTAGACAGCATGATGAAATCAAGAGCTATAGATACTGCTGTAGCTTAATAAATCCTGCATAGAGTAGTGCCTCTTTATCCATGGAAGTGCTACTTTTTAGCTGTAGCTCTATTGCCAAAAGGTGTTCAAATATTTTTAAAAGATTTTGACTTTTAACCCGAAGTGCAAGGGAGGCTTTTTGCTCCTCTATATTTTTGGGCAGTTTATATCCCAATATCGCTTTCGAGTCGATAGTTCCATGTAGTTTCATATAGGCATGAAAGAGAAAAATTTGATTGATAAAAAACTGTGTTGAACGAAGTATGGAGTACTCATCTACACCGATTTCTATAAGACGATTGATGGTAGCTACCACAGGTTTTTTTTCAAATAGATTTAGAAGCAGTTGTTCGACTTCCAAAGGAGCTGTGGAGTAGACTAGTCTGTCGATATCTTTAGAGGTTACTTTTCCCTTTAAAATAGCCAATTTATTGAGTTCATTGGCACAGAGTGCCAGATTATTATTGAGTAGAAGCAGAAGATGTTGTAGGGCATAGTGGTCTATCTCTAGTTTTATATGCGTTGATTTTCTCTGTAAAAAAGCGATGTTTTCTCGTAGACTAGGTTCAAAAAGTCGCAACCAGTTCGCTCCTTTTTTAGGAGAGAATGAAGCCTGTAGAGATTTTGCATCTTTTGCTACTCCTTTGTACTCAAAAAGAAGATAGTTATCACGACTTTTTTGTACAAGCTCAATTAATCTATCCAGCTCTTTTTTTGGAATCTTTTTATCCCGTTTGATAATAAGCAGATTAATTCCACCAAAGAGAGAACTTTGGGAGAGATAGTTTTTTGCTACATCAAAGTCATACTCTTCAAAATATTGTGTTAATAATGAATCTTTGGAGTCGGTAATATTGATATAGTGCTGTAGGTAGGAGCTAATGAGGTACTCATTCTCTCCATAAAAGAGCATTGCTCGTGGGGGTATTGTGTCTCTTAGTGCATTTTCAAACTCTCTTTGATACATTCTAGGAAAGGGATTTATTTCCCACCCATGATGTCACATTCACCTGTAACTTTACAGAGTGGACAGAAGTTTAACAGACCAGCTACTAAAGGGAGGACTCCTAGATAGAACCAACTGTTTCCACTGTATACTCCATAACCAATAAGCCCTAAGCCTAATACTACTCTAAATGGTCTACAGATACTTCTAATTTTTTGTACGTTCATTGTTTATAATCCTTGTGATATTTTTTGTAATTATAGCTAAAATAATGAATATGCTCTTCTGCGTAACATTACCACAAAAGGGGCAATCCACTTTTTAACCTTAAGATATAAATTCAAGATATGCTTGTTATAATCAGTAGTAATTTAAAAAATAAATTTAACAAAAAAGGGTAAAGATGGTACACACACGGTATCCAAACAATTTTGATGAGTTAAGAGCAGAGGTAAGAGAAGCAGGACTTCTTGATAGAGTTCCTGTCCGAGGTACAGTAGAGATGATAGGGGTGCTTATTGCTATTACGATGGCATTGTACACGGCTTCAATGTGGAATCCATTTCTACTGGGTCTATTTATGGTGATTATTGCCACTCGTGCAGTTTTTATCTCTCATGATATTCTGCATACGCAGTATTTCAAAAGTAAAAAACTCTCCTTTCAACTCTCCTATCCCTTCTCAGCAATTATCTTAAGTAATTCCTCAAAATGGTGGGATTATAAACATAATGTGAATCATCATACCTTTTGTAATATTATTGAAAAAGATGAGGATATTCGTGCATTAGATGGAGCATTTACTAATGACAAGCACAGAGGAAACAGTCCTCTTATTAAAAAATACAAATACATAATTTTTTGGGGTTCAATGTTTTTTATGAACAGTGCTTTTATTGCTCAATCCTACGCCTTTGCTCTAAGAAATAAGCATTATGGGGAGTTTGCATTAATGCTTCTTCATTGGCCTATCATCTGGGGAACTATCTTCGCCTCTTTAGGGTTTAGTAATGGTCTTATTGTTCTTCTAACATATAATTTCATTCTCTCTCCATGGCTGGCATTTGGTTTTATTACCAATCACTTGGGATGTGAAACATTCGAGGAGAAAGAGGGCAAAAAACTCTCATGGATGGAGCTACAGATGCGAACAAGCCGTTCACTTAGTGGTGGTATGTTTGTACATTGGTTCTATGGTGGATTAAATACCCAAATAGAGCATCATTTATTTCCAAAAGCCCCTAGATTTAACCTCTTAGCAGTGCAAAAAATTACCAAAGATTTTGCCAAAAAGCACAATATTTTCTACTTTGAGACAACACCCATTGAGGCATATGTACAGATAAATAATGGGTTAAAGGCATATACTTAAAATAAGTTATATTTATTTATATTATAAAATTATACATTTTTTAAATATTAATTATATAAGTATAAATTAATATTATATTCATTATAATTTATCCATACAGAAGGAGGATAAAGATTATGAATGGTTATGCAAAGGATGAAAAAGAGACATTAATCGGTACATTAATGTTATGTTTTGTTGGTATATCAGCATTCGTGGGACTCATACCACTTGGGTATGTTCTTGTTTGGTTTTTTAGACAATGTTTATAAGTTATAACTCTCCTTAATGAGAAGTATAACTATAGCTACAACGCTTTTTTTGCTATCTGCTCAATATAAATTGATTGAGATGGGAAGGCAAATTGAGCTTGGTTACTCTCTACTATCTTCATTATTTTTAGGTTTACATCCTCTTTTATCGCCATATATTTTGTCCAGACGGCTGTGTTGCTGAAGGTATAGATAAAGATACCCAATGAGCTATCATCAAAGGAGGTGAAGTTGACGAGCATGGTACTCTCTTGGGAGATGTTTGGGTGATTTCGTAACATGGTTTTTATATCACCCACGATATTCTCTATCTGTTCTGAAGTGGCCGAATAGGTGATGCCTATCTTCATTTTAATACGTCTGCTTTGACGACGTGAAAAGTTCTCTATGGGGCTGTTTGCAATGGCTTGGTTGGGTAGGGTAATTAGGGAGTTTTGAAAAGAGCGAATTTTGGTGGTACGCATTCCGATATCCTCTACAGTTCCCTCTACACCATCAATTTTTATCCACTCACCAATGCGTACTGATTTATCTAAAAGTAGGGCGATGGAGCCAAAGAGGTTTGCCGCCGTATCTTTGGCGGCAAGAGCAAATGCTAAACCACCAATTCCCAAACCTGCTACCAATCCTGCTACATTAATACCCCATAGTTGTAGGATTGCTCCTAGACCAACAGCGATAATAATACCACGAATAATTGCTAGGATAAAATTTCCCATTTCATAGGAGAGTTCAGGATTAAATCGATTGGTAAATCTATAGATGACATCGCGTAAAGCGTAAGTGAGTAGATAAATTGTCCAAAAAATATTAAACATAATCATGCTATTTATAATTTTTGTGACCATAGGGGTTTCTAAAAACAGTAGTGCAAAAAAGAGATTGACACCAATAATAGCAAAGCTAAAAGAGATGGGACCTTTGAGTGCTGATAGAATTCTATCATCATAAAATGTTTTGGTTGTTTTGGTAAGAGGATGAAGTATCGTTATGGTTAGGGTGGTAAATAATTTTCTAAGAAAAAGAAAGAAGAAAAGAGCCAAAAAGGCAGAGATGATATTGGCTAAAGGGATATTAAAAAAAGTATAGGAGAAAAAATCTCCATATTTGCCATTGTATAGATGAGACAGAAGTGTTTGGGTATACCAATCAAGATGCAAGTCTAGTGTTTCAATAATCTGTTCACTCTGTGTGGTGTTGATATCTATAGAAGTTTGGGTAGGGGTTTCAATTGTTTGATTCATAAGTTTTCCATTTTAAAAAATAATATATAATTTTACAGCTATAATTCATTACTCTTTGTAGAGTCTCACATTTTTTACACATAAATGTGATTAAATTTCGATATTGTAAATATTAAAAAGTTAAATAAAGGTTAATTATGAAAAAATTATTTAAGTCTATACTATTATTAATTGTGACATTAAATATAATTCAAGCAAAAACAATCACGGTAGATTACCTTGTTGAGTTTGGAATAATTGGAGAGATTGGGGTGGCAAATGCCGTATTGACCCAAGATGAAAATAGTTATGAGATTGATATTAAACTAGAAGCAACGGGAATTGCGAAGACACTTTCAGGGGGAAGAGAGGAGAGACACGTCTCAACAGGGCATATGGAAAATGGGATGATGGTCTCAGATATGTATCAGGTGATTAAATCAAGTGGTTCTAAGACCACCAATAAAGTATATAGAATAGACCATGTGAATAAAACTGTTACCAAAGAGTATCAACGATGGAAAAGAGGTGTCAAGGTCAAAGATGTCAATACGACAGAGGCTTACTCAAAAGATGATCTCTTAACACTCTATTTTAATCTAAACAGTTATGTTCCTAATAAAACGAAAAGTCAAGATTTGTTCTTTACTGCTGTAGGTGCTGAAAAGCAGAATGGTTCAGTTACTATTCATATCCCAAATAGCACTGAACTAGTAGAGTATAAAGATATTTTAGGAGCAGATGGAGCGTGGTATGCACAGGCGATTATCAATCAGGATATCTTCTCTAGCGATAAGGGGGAACTTCTCTTAAGTATTGATAAAGATGGAATTACCAAAAAAGCTGTTTTAAAAGATTTGATATTTTTTGGGGATATTCGTGCAATGCGATTGTAGGGAGTGTGACAAAGTATCCAACGGGATACTTTTTTATGCTACTCTTTCTATTCTATTTTTTCTATTCTATTTTTTTTAGGATAGCCCTCTAATAGACTCTTTTAATATCTTAGGAAGTACCATTTTTGCAAGTGCAACATTTCCATCTTGTTTAAAAATAGCAAAAACGTGTAGGTGAACAGACTCATCTTCCCCTGAACACGCCATAATAATTTTTGCTTTTTCGGTGGTAATCTCCATAATGGTTGTTTTTCCCAATGAAAGCTTTTTTGAAAGACTATGAGAACTTCTAAATACATCATTAAAAATAACTGCTGTCTCTTCAAGATTTATTTTATTATCGAATTTATCAAAGAGTAAAAGTTCACCTGTATATTGGCTAATACCTATACCAAGGTAGCCATTAATTTGTTTTATATCTTCAAAAATAGACTCATTTATCATAATTCCAACCTTTTTAATCAATTGTATTAAGTTCAATATATATTAACTATTCTGAACTCATGGTGGAAATTATAACATAATTAAACTTTATTATATATATATAAATTTTTAATACTAAATTAATACAATTTATATTATTATTACACAAGTTTACCGAGGAGTGATATCTCGAGAAAGGAGATAAACAGTATTGGAAAAAGAGAAAATACTAAGTTCTGTTGATATTATTGTTTCTCAGTCTGATTTGGATGGTTTTATTATCTATGCAAACCCAATTTTTTATAAAATTGCGGGGTATCGCTATGGAGAGTTAATTGGAGAAAACCATAATATTATACGTCATGATGATATGCCAAGGATAATCTTTAAGTTACTTTGGGATGAGTTAAAACAGAAAAAAGAGGTCTCCTGTTTGGTTAAAAATCGATGTAAAAATGAGGGATTCTATTGGGTATTTGCCTATATTCGTCCTTCTCTTAATCGGGATGGGACAGTTCGTAACTATATCTCCACCCGTCGTGCTGCTTCAAAAAAGGCAAAATCTATTATTGAACCACTCTATAAACAACTGTTAGAGACTGAAAAAGAGCATGGTATGGAGCTGTCTAATAAGCAATTTAAAGAGTTTATGAATATAAATCGATACGGAGATCAATCCGATAATGAGGTAATTTATAATATACAATATTGAAAGTAGGAGAGAAAATGAAATTGGAGAAAGTAATTAATGAAATTCAGGAAATTAGTGGTTATATTGGTTCAACAATCCTCAATAAAGCAGGAGAGATTATCTATATTGACGAAGATAAAACGATAGACCTTGCTTTTTCATCTAGTCTATTCAACGATACATTTAGAACACTTACCGAAGCATCTTTAGATATTGGGTTGACCGATTTAATTCATCTTGAGGCAGAAACCAAGGAGGGGGAAATTTTTTTGATTTATGCCAATCAAAAGCATACAATATTTGCCACTTTTGATTCAAAAGGTAATGTATCTTTGGCTAAAATGATTCTTTCACAAGCTATAAAAAAGAGTAAATAATGTTTGGTATATTTAAAAAATTCTTTCATGACCCCAATAAAGAGACGATTGAGATATTTGAGAGAGAGATAAAAATTGAGTATGATTCTAGATTTTTTTTGTCACTAAATGTTCTCTCTTTAACCAATACTAATCTTAAAAACCTTATGCCGTTATCCGTTTTTACGAATGTTGAAATTTTAAATCTTGCTAAGAATAGAATCTCTAATATCACCCCTTTGGAGGCATTAAAACATCTAAAAATTCTTGATTTACGATTTAATCAGATAAAAGAGCTTCCTGTTTGGCTTCATGAACTAGATAAACCTCTCTATTGGTCAAGAGAGGATGAAGAGAAAGAGGGGATATATTTAGAGGGAAATCCTTTGAATGAGAGGACGATTTTAAGGATAAAAGAGAGACCCAAAAGTTCCCCCAAAGAGAAACCTATATTGGTGTTAGAAGAGCCAACAAAAAAGATAAAAAAGATAAAAGAGATAGGTATGCTAACTCAGCTAGAACCTTTAAATACTCAGCATCTTGTTATCTTTTTACCCCAAGATAATCATTCTAAAATTTTTGATGAGCTAGATGCCTTTAATACAAATTTGCATATCAATTTTTCTATTTTAGAGTATGATGATAGTGATACTATTCTGAATCCAAAACAGCAAGTTTTAGAGAAGGTTCGATATATTATCGTGATTCTTAAAGACAGGGAATGTTCTCTTCATCCTCACCTATGGGAGTCTATTTTTAAAGGGTATGCTTCTAGTAAACTATTTCTGATTATAGAAGGGGAGGTGCAAAATATCCAAGAGAAGATAAAATTTTTTAAAACATATAGTAAATTAAATACTCTTTTAGAGGTTTTTAATGGTTATGATAACAAGAGTAATCAAGAGATTATTAAAAAAATTTATCGTTATGTTGAAGCTTCACAAGAGGTTAGAAGCCTTTGGAAGCGAGAGTGGATACTCCTCAAAGAGGCGATTGAGAAAAAAGAGAAAGAAGATATAACTTTTGAAGAGTTTCAGGTAGTAGCAGATAGTTTTTCCATCTCCAAAGAGATGAGGGAGTATATCTTTGACTATCTTAAGAGAGTGGGTTCTATCAAATCATTTGGATAAGACTACTTTAGTATTGGGATTTAAAATGGCATTGAAGATGTGTATACACTTCTCCTTGTATTAAACCAAAAAAATATGGTATAAAAGGAGAAAAATAAGAGAGAAAACAATGAACCTAAATGAGATACAACTAACCAACCCCTATTTGGGATTGCCACCACTCTGTTATGATAAGGTAGAGCCAACCCCTCTAAAAAAGCCCTTTCTCATTCATGCCAATTTAGCCCTCGCCAAAGAGTTGGATTTGGATGAGGATATTTTGGAGAGTGAGGCGTTTGTAAAGTTTATCAATGGCGAACTAAAACTAAAAGGTTCAGAATCCTTTGCTATGTGCTACGCAGGTCATCAGTTTGGGGTTTTTGTGCCACGATTGGGTGATGGTCGGGCGATAAATATCGGGACAATCAACCATCAACATCTCCAACTCAAAGGCTCAGGTCAGACACGCTACTCTCGCAATGGAGATGGACGGGCTGTGTTGCGTTCAAGTATTCGTGAGTATCTGATGAGCGAAGCGATGCACGGATTGGGAATCGAGACCACAAGAGCCTTGGCTATTATCGGTTCAGAGCAGGAGGTTATCCGTGAAAATTGGGAAAAAGCCTCAATTGTCTTACGCGTCTCTCCCAGTTGGATTCGTTTTGGTACATTTGAGTATTTCACCCACTCAAACAACCACAAAGAGCTAGAGGCATTGGCAGACTATGCCATAGAGGAGTGCTACCCTCACCTAATGATAGAGGATAACCGATACTACCATTTCTTTACCGAAGTGATGGGCAAAACAGCCCGTCTAATGGCTCAGTGGCAATCAGTAGGGTTCAATCATGGTGTAATGAACACCGATAATATGTCCATTCTTGGTATCACCATAGATTATGGCCCTTATGCCTTTTTGGATGACTACAGCACCAATTACATCTGCAACCACACCGATAGAAATGGACGCTATAGCTTTGGAAGTCAACCAACCGTTGGAGAGTGGAACCTACACGCCTTGGCACTCGCCCTCTCCCCTCTGGTGAGCAAAGAGAGACTAGAGAACGTGATAAGCCACTACGGCAGAATCTACAGCCGACATTTCCTCTATCTTATGGGTGAAAAGTTAGGGTTTGAGCGTTCAGAAGAGAGTGATTTTGAGCTTATCAAGCACATCTTGGGTCTCCTACAGAGTTTCAACGTGGACTACACCCTATTTTTCAGAACAGTTAGCCGATATGACGGCACAAGAGAGCCAATCCTAAAGCTAGGACTACGACACAATCCCATGATGGACTGGCTTGATAGTTATGACAAACGTTTAGAACAAAACAGTGGCACAACGGAAGAGCGACACGCCAAAATGCTCAAAACAAATCCAAAGTTTGTCCTGAAAAATTATATACTTCAAGAGGCGATAGACCAAGCAGACAAAGGTGACTTCTCGGTGGTTGCCAAACTGTTTGAGATTGCACAAACACCTTACGATGAGCATCATGAGAGTGAACGTTGGGCAGAGGCTACACCCCGTGAGTTTAAGAATCAGAAGTTGAGTTGTTCTTCTTGACAGTGTCGCGACAATTTAGAAAAGAGAAAAAAATGCAAAACATAAAACAGACCCTGAAATGGGCAGAAGTACAACTAGACAAAAGCTGTGAACGCCCAAGATTCGAAGCCGAGCTACTTTTAGCCTATCATCTAAACAAAGATAGAACCTATCTACACGCTTTTGATGATGCTAAAGTAGAGAATATAGAAGTGTTTAAAAGCTTAATAGAACGAAGAGCCAACCATGAACCCTATGAGTATATTGTAGGAGAGGCTAGTTTTTATGATATTGAACTCAATGTAGAGCAGGGGGTGCTTATCCCACGACCTGAAACAGAGATTTTAATAGATTTGGTAGCAGAGATTATAGAAAAAGAGAAGATAACCTCTATTGCAGAGATTGGGGTGGGAAGTGGAGCTATCTCTGTTGTTTTGGCTAGAAAATTCCCCGATTTAACTATAATAGCCACAGATATTTGTGATACTCCTATTAAAGTATCTCGCTCAAATATTAAAAAGTATCAAGTAGAAGATAGAGTAACTGTTATAAAGTCTAGTATTTTAGATGAGGTAACTAAGCCCTTGGAACTTGTGGTTTCAAACCCCCCATATATTGCCAATGATTTTAAGCTAGAAAAAAATGTAGGCGAACATGAACCAAAAGAGGCACTATTTGGTGGTGTGGT
>CAYVNI010000242.1:0-3751 GCA_964452815.1 uncultured Sulfurovum sp. | reverse complement strand
TGAGTATGAGATAGGGGCGATAATGCTAGAGAAGAAAGAGTGTGAAAACAGTGAACACTACAAGGTACTATTTGACTCTATCCTCATACTAAAACCCTACCTTTTTAATATGCATACCATCAAAGAGCATCAACAGCAAATGGAGAAGAAAAAATGAAACAACTATTTAAAATTGGGGGATTTACCCCCTATATCCTTATTGTATTTCTAAATGCAATGACCGACCTTGGGCATAAAATTGTCCTACAAAACACCATCTTTAAAGCCTATGATGGTGCAGAGCTTATCATTTTGACAGCGATTGTTAATGCACTGATACTGCTACCCTTTATCTTTCTCTTCTCTCCTGCTGGATTTTTGAGCGATAAGTACTCCAAAGTACAGATTATCAGGGTTGCCTCTTTGGCTGCCATTGGGATTACCACACTAATTCTCTTCTCCTATATCCAAGGGTGGTTTTGGGTGGCCTTTGGACTAACCTTTATCCTCGCCGCCCAAAGTGCCATCTATAGTCCTGCGAAGTATGGTCTCATTAAAGAGATGACGGGCAATGAGCAGTTGAGTTCGGCAAATGCGTTGGTTCAATCGGTTACCATTATCTCTATATTGGCAGGGGCAGTGGTCTACTCCATCTTTTTTGAATCACTTCTTGCCAATCAGAGCATCAATAAAGGGGAGATACTCCAATACATCTACCCACTTGGTTTTGCCCTTATTGGTGCTTCTGTTTTGGAGTTTCTCCTCTCTTTGCGTCTGATTAAGACGATTGAGATACAAAAAAATATGCGATTTAAACCTAAAAAATATGCCAACCTCACCTACTTAAGAGGGAACATAAGAGTGCTCAAAAAAAATAAAACAGTATGGTTATCCATTATTGGATTGGCCATATTTTGGGGTATCTCTCAATTGGTAGTAGCGATATTTGGAGAACACCTCAAAAGTAAGTTGGGAATTGATAACACCGTTATTGCACAGGGTATTTTGGCTATCTCAGGAGTGGGAATTATTGTGGGTTCTCTACTTGTTAGTAGATTTTCTCGTCACTATATCGAAACAGGACTTATCCCTATTGGGGCATTGGGAATCACCATTACCCTCTTTTTAATCCCCATGTTTAGTTCGTTGACACTCTTAGGAATTCTCTTTTTCCTCTATGGTCTCTTTTCAGGGATGCTAATTGTGCCTCTGAATACACTGATACAGTTTGCAACCCCCAAACGGATAATGGGTAAAGTTCTGGCAGGAAACAACTTTATGCAAAATATCTCAATGTTTATCTTTTTAATAGTCACCTCCCTATTCGCCTATCTTGGGTTTGGAAGCTCTTCACTCTTTGGGGTAGCCACCATTGTGGCTCTTTTGGGTTTTGTCTATGCACTGGTCAATCTGCCTCAATCCTTTGTCCGTTTTGTTATTAGATTTCTATTTGGACTAAAATACGGTGTCGATGTAGAGGGATTAGACAACATAAAACCAAGCCGTGGTGTTCTTTTTCTTGGAAACCATGTCTCCTTTTTAGACTGGGCATTTTTACAAATCGCCTACCCAAAACAGATACGTTTTGTGATAGACAGAACCTACTACAGTATCTGGTATTTAAAACCTATTTTTAAATTCTTTGGGGCGATTCCCATCTCTAGCCGTGGGGGGAAAAATGCCCTCTCCTTGGTGACAGAAGCACTCAATAGAGGTGAAACTGTGGCACTGTTTCCAGAGGGTCATCTCTCAAGAAATGGTCATCTTGGTAAGTTTCAAAAGGGGTTTGAACTCGCCACCAAAGAGGTGACACGAAATGCTGTGATTATCCCCTTTTATCTTCGTGGGCTTTGGGAGGGTAAATTCTCTCACGCATCAGAGAAGACAAAAAGTAAAAAACAGAAAGATATCGGTGTAAGTTTTGGAAAAGCGATGCCGATTCATAGCACCAATGATGAGGTCAAAGAGGCAGTGTTCAAACTCTCCATTGGCTCATGGGAAGCCTACTCTAAACGTCTACCAACCTTACCAAAAGCGTGGATAAAAGAGGCTAAAAACATAGGAGGAGGATTGAGCATAGCTGACTCCACAGGGGTTGAGCTTAGTGGTCACCGTTTTGCTACTGCTGTCTTTTTGATGCGTAAAGCGTTTAAAAAACTTTTAGGAAAAGAGCAAAATATAGGGTTAATCATCCCCACCAGTGCAGGAGGAGCAATCGCCAATATGGCAACGCTCACCCTTGGGAAAACCATTGTCAACCTCAACTACTCTAGTGGTACATCCAGTTTAAAACACGCCATAGAGGTAGCAGAAATAAAACAGATACTAAGCTCAAAACAGTTTATGACCAAACTCAAAGCCAAAGGGTTTGACCTAGAGGAGGCGATGGAGGGGGTAGAGGTCTTCTATCTCGAAGATATCAAAGCCAAGATGAGTAAAGCATCACAACTTAGCACCTTTTTACAGGTTAAGTTTTTACCCACATGGCTACTTGGTCTGCTCTATATCAAAAGCGTCTCCATCGAAGATACCGCTGCGATTCTCTTCTCTAGTGGAAGTGAAGGAACACCAAAAGGGATAGAGCTAAGTCACCAAAATATCATGGGTAATGTCAAACAAGCATCCACCGTACTAAACCCCAATAAAAATGATGTGATGCTTGGCACACTCCCTATTTTTCACTCATTTGGACTGACAGCCACCACCATGCTACCTCTTATAGAAGGTATCCCTGTGGTCTGTCACCCTGACCCAACTGATGGGTTAGGGATTGCAAAACTCTCTACCAAATACCAAGCCACACTTATCTTTGCCACTGCCACCTTCTACCGACTCTATGCAAGAAATAAAAAGATACACCCTCTGATGTTTGAGAGTTTACGAATGGTCATTGCAGGAGCAGAGAAACTTCCCAATGAGATACGAGAGCTTTTCTTTAAGAGATTTGGCAAAAATATCCTAGAGGGGTATGGGACAACAGAGACCACCCCCATTGCAAGTTGTAACGTACATGACACAATAATGTCCGACACCTATCACGTCCAAGTGGGCAATAAACAAGGAACAATTGGTCTACCACTCCCTGGAAGTAGCTTTATGATAGTTGACCCTGAAACATTTGAGCCTCTCCCCATCGGAGAGGATGGCATGATGCTCATTGGTGGAACACAAGTGATGAAGGGGTATCTGGGCGACAAAGAGAAGACAAAATCGGTCATCAAAGAGATAGACGGCATACGATGGTACGTCACAGGAGACAAAGGACACGTCGATGCTGATGGTTTTGTCACCATTGTAGACCGATATAGCCGTTTTGCAAAACTCGGTGGCGAGATGGTGAGCCTCGGTCTTGTAGAGGGCGAGATAGGAAAACTCTTAGGAGAAGATGACCAAATCTCTATAGTAGCAATACCTGATATCAAAAAAGGTGAAAAACTTGTCTTGCTTTTAGAGGGTGAAAAAGATGTGAATAACTTAAAAGAGGAGATTAAAGCACTGGGCATGAACCCACTCTTTATCCCAAGCAACTATTTCAAAGTCGATGCCGTGCCAAAACTTGGAACGGGTAAATCTGACTTTAAAGGGGCAAAAACAATGGCATTGGCGTTGTGTGAGGTGAGAAACTAAACCCTACCCCCAATGCCATTAAGCTAAGCCCATAACCCCCATAATTATGGCATCTAGTTACCAACATTCTTCTTTTTTCTTTTGATATGATTTATCGTATTGGTAGCAATAGTAGATTTTTGTTTATCTTTATCTAACCTTGGTT
>CAYVNI010000241.1:0-16326 GCA_964452815.1 uncultured Sulfurovum sp. | reverse complement strand
ATTTAAGTTAGTGGAAAATAGCTATGGTGCAAAAATGTACAAGAATCATTATGGCAGTATGTATGCTATAGTTGTTAATATGGATAGAGCTAAAATCGAATTTGGAACACTCGATTATTATCGTAACGATAAATATAATCGAAAAAGTATGAGTAATTGGTGGAATGATTATTCTGATAGTAATACTTTTGCAATGATTAATGCACAGTTTTTCGATATGGCTAGAAAAACTAAATTGGCTTATCCTTTAAAGGCTAATGGTGTAATAAAAAAGTTTTATGTAGAAAAAAGAGGTTCTAAAAAAAGCTTAATTATAACTAATTCTGGAAATACATATATTGTAAATGGTTATAATAAATATTATTTAAAATCTAATAGTGTTCGAAATATGATGGTCGGAATGTCTCCTTTTTCTCCAATGAAGGCAACACAGAAAATTGGTAGAACTTTTATAGGTGGTATACCAAAAGGAAGTTGTAATCCCGATAAAGCAACTTGTCAATATAAATATTTAATCTTTTTTATTGGCAAAAATGAAACTCAAAGAAACTTTCGAACTAAAATTAAATCTTGGGGTGTAAAAGAAAGTTCTATGGTTATGATGGATGGCTCTGCCTCTTCACAGTTATATTCTACAAGTCATAAATTATATGGAAAAGATTCAAAGGGAGGACAAGGGAGAACAGTACCTCATGTAATTAAAATTCAAGAAAGAAAATGGTAAAAACTAAGGAGTAAGCCTTTATTTTATTTTTTAACTCGTTACCACGATCTCCGTGGTAATACATACAAAAGTTGAAAGCCAAGCTCATAGTCTATAACCTTGAAATCAATGAACAAGAGGCGATGGAGTATGGTTTAAGACGCTCTGATGTTTCTCGTTCCAATCGCTCTTGCGTGGGAATACATACGAGAAAAGTAATAATAAATCAAATCATTACTCTCATATGCATTCCAACCGAGGACAGATTAGAACGAGGAAGACCTGAAATATCATCTATATAGGTAGCATTTGCTATTTCTGTTTTGTCTCTCATCATTTAACTAGCCCATAGATTTTTTTGATATGCTCCATATAGAAACTCTCTTTTGGTATCTTCTATCAAAATATCAAGCTCTCTTTTCTCTAGCCCTTGCATCTCCAAGGCAGATGTATCTTGAACCAAAGAGACAATATATAAAGCCCTCTCTTTTGCTCTTTGCTCTCTTAGCATATCTATATCCACCATCTCATTACCTGCAAAATCTAACCCCAAAATATTAGTTATCTTTTCAAGAGTACTTAACTTGACATCCTCCCCACCAAAGAATCTTACAATAGTTCTATTTCCTAGTTTGGATAGTTTTGCAATATTATCAATGGTCATATTCATTTGAGATTTTCTGTTTTTGATTTTTTTGAGCAAATATTCTCTGTTCATTATTTATCCTTTGGTACTATTATGTCATAAATGGCTTCAAGTATTTGAAAATTTGTGGGTTTGAACTGTTTTTATCTTGTTACACTATACTGTTTTGTTGTTTTAGGGGTAAAATTAAATATAATTAAAGAGTATCAAAAATACGCTTCAAACAGCTATTCTATAGGCATTAGACGGTATTTTTTTAAAAGAAAAAAATCAAAAATTAAACACTCTAAAGGCTACTTTTGTATAAGAAAAAACTACTTTTTTATAAGGTAAAATCAGTTAAAAACTACTTTTATATAAGAAAAGGCTACCTTTTTATAAGGTAGATTTATTGCGTGTAACATCTCTTTTTTCAGACAAAAAAAGCATTTCTTTATAAGATAGAGTCAAAGAAATAGAGCTTTTTATTAATTAAAGGCTACCTTTTTATAAGATAAAGCTACCTATAAAGTCAAAGGTAGTATCATGTTAAATCTAAAAAATGGAGTAATAGCATGAATCAAGATTTGATAGTAAAGGATAATAGATTAATAACTTCAAAATACCATTTGAGCCTTACTCAAATCAAATTTATATCTTTTTTAAGTAGTAAAATCAAAAGAGATGATAAGAATTTTTGTGTATATATATTTAAAGTCAATGATATTTTAAAAGTTTTGGATATTCAACGGACAAATTATAAAATATTGAGGGTATCTCTTCGACAATTGATGACAAAATATGTGGTAATAGAGGATAATGAAGATATGATATTTGAAACCACCTTTTTAAATCATTTTAAGATTGATAAAAAGGCTGATACTATTGAAGTGAAACTCTCTAGTCCATTAAAACCCTTTTTGTTAGAGTTAAGTAATAGATTTACTAAATTATCTCTCTCAAAAATCTTGGGGTTTAGTAGTCAATATACTATTAGAATGTATGAAATTATAGAGTCTAGGATTGCGATTTATGATAAATATCAAAATAGAAATCTTTTGGAGTTTGAATATGATATAAATATATTAAAAGAGATTCTATTAGGCGAATATAACAACAAAGAGAATGAGATAAAAATCTCAAAAGCTTATATAAAATATAATAATTTCAAAAGAAAAGTATTAGATATTGCATACACAGAGCTAAAAAATAAAGGTGATTATTTTTTTGAATATGAACCAATAAAAACAGGACGAAAGATTACAAATATCAAATTCACAATCCACAAAAACGGCGAAAAAATCAAAAAAGATGCAAGAGAGAAGAGACAGCAGTTTTTATTAAAAGGCGAAGAGAAACAGCTAGTAGCAGAGCAGATAAAACGAATGATAGCAAGACAAGGTGACAAAATTAGAGACAAACTAAAATATGAACAGAAGATGATGCAACTCTATTTTCAAGGTAAGTTGAAATATGATAAAGATTTGCAGGTGATAAAGGATGAGATGGATAAGAGGGCTTTGGAGGTTTTGATGAAATAGACAGTGCCATTCACAAGTCTTTTATTTTATCTAAAATTTTAAGTAAGATTGAAAGATTTGAGGAGAAAGAGGAAGTTTTTAGACTTCCTCTTCTTTTATTATTTTCTTTAAAATAACAAACTGACGCACAGCATAGTAGTGATTGCTTCGTTTCCATGCAAGTGTTTTAAGTGTTGTTTCTGCACTAATCCATCTGATATTATCTTTTAGAATCTCTGCTGAACGCTCAAGTCCATTGAGATTTGCATAGAAAAAGGTAAACCAATGGAACTCTTTTTTTAGAGCTTCAGTAGCGATAAGAGACTTTATTTGACCACCATAACTTGGAGGAATCTCTAAGGGCTTCTCTTTATCATAGTTAATAATTCCATGAGAAGCGATATAGGCGATGTAGCTCTCTTCTCCTATCTCCCAACGCTCTTGTGTGATGGGGGTGGACTCTCTGTTCCATATCGAGAGAAGCAACGCAGAGAAATCATGATGTAGAAAACTGGAAAATGCATTTTTAAGTCGCTCTTTGTCACTCTCTCCTAATCCTGAAAAACTTTCGACCATAATCATCTCTGAATTAATAAACACCTCAATGGTCAATTGCCCTGTAGTCTCTGTGGCTGTTGGATACCAGTATCCTTTCATGGCATAATCACTGCCATTGGGGATAATCCACCCCTCATACTCCTCAGACTTAAAACCATGTGTCTTAAATAGCTCTACTAACAGTTGGGTTATCTCTTGGGCTTCACTTTTTTTGACTATCATCCCTATTTATCCTTACCAAATTACTGATTTTAAATTTTCTTCATTATACTGTAGTTATAATATAAATAACTAAAAGAATAATCTGATATGATTATATTAAAAATACAAAGGTAGAAAAATGGCACAAGTACCAGAAGACATAGGATGTAATAACGAGAAGTGTGTGGAAGCTCCAAATTGTCAACGAACAGTGATTTTTGAGAATGGAACAGCGAGAGAAGTAAAGTGTTTTGGAGGAAGTGAAGCCAAAGGTTGTGGTAAGTTTCTTGCTAAAAAAGAGGGGTAAAACCCTGTTAGACAAGGCGTTGCCTTGTCTCTATATAAAATAATAATCCCCCATGAAAAATTTACCCATAATTCAAGTAATCCCTGAGATAAAAGAGAAACTGCAACGCCATAATAGGGTCATTTTACAAGCCCCACCAGGAGCAGGAAAGACCACGGCACTGCCGTTGGCTCTGCTTGATGAGCCGTGGCTTCAAGGCAAAAAAATCATAATGCTAGAGCCTCGGCGTTTGGCAGTTCGCTCCTCGGCTTCTCGAATGGCTGAACTGCTTGGTGAAAAGGTGGGAGAGCGTGTAGGCTATCAGGTCAAGATGGACGTGGTACAGAGTAAAAAAACGCAGATACTTATCGTCACCGAAGGAATCCTTACACGTAAACTCCAACATGACCCCAGTTTAGAAGATGTTGCACTGGTTATTTTTGATGAGTTTCATGAACGCTCTATTCATGCTGACCTCTCTTTGGCACTCTGTTTGGAGTCTCAGACCATTTTGCGTGAAGATTTGAAAATTTTGATTATGTCGGCAACACTTAATACCTTGGCTATCTCCAAACTTTTGGACAATGTCCCCATCGTCCAGAGTCAAGGACGTGTTTTTCCTGTGGAGTGTTTTTACCTAGACCCTACTACTCCTGTTCCCACCAAGAAAGAGCTTCCCTTTTATCTCCATAGACGTATTTTGAGACTGTTAGAGACAGAAGAGGGGAACATCTTGGTTTTTCTCTCAGGAGTACGAGAGATTAAAACTGTTGAGAGGCTTTTAAATGAGTCAAGGGTTGAGGGGCTTGATGTATCAGCACTCTATGGAAACTTAACCAAAGAGGCACAAGATAGAGCGATAAAAGCCCCAAAGAGTGGCAGGAGAAAAGTGGTCTTAAGTACCAATATCGCCCAGACCTCTTTGACCATTGAGGGGATAAAAATAGTTGTCGATTCGGGCATTCAAAATGTCTCTCTCTTTAGCCCACTCTCGGGCATGAACAAGTTAGAGCGACAATTTATCTCACAAGATTCAGCCACCCAAAGAGCAGGAAGAGCAGGGCGACTCTCAGCAGGAAAAGCCTACCATTTGTGGCATGAGTCAAAGATACTCTTACAACATGACACACCTGAAATACTCCAAGCCGACCTAAGCCAACTGGTCTTAGACCTAGCACTGTGGGGCAACGAAAGCATAGAGGAGTTTAGATGGATGGATACCCCACCACCCTCTGCCATCGCCCATGCCAAAAAACTTTTGGAACAGTTGGGTGCGTTGAAAAATGGAGCTATCACCTCTCATGGTGAAAAGATGAGCCGACTGCCTCTACATCCACGCCTTTCACATATGATGATAGAAGCCAAAAAGTTGGGCGTTAGCTATGAAGCTTCACTTTTGGCAGTGTTGCTGACCGAAAAGGACATCTATCGAAACGCTCAAAATCTCTCGGACATTAAAGAGCGTGTAGAGGTATTGCACTTGGTCGCCACCAAACAAAAAATAAACGCTGGTCTGGTCAATACCAAACAAGCCCACTACCTCTTAGCCAATGCCAAACGGATAGAGAGAGAGCAAAAATCTAAAATAAATTCTGAAATGCTCTGCGTACTTCTAGCCTTTGCCTACCCAGACCGAATCGCCCAACTTCGCCACAAAAATAGAGGGGTTTACCTACTAAGCAACAAAAAAGGAGCAAACCTACACCATGAAGATGAGCTTTTTAACGCTAAATTCTTGGTCGTTGCTGACCTAGATGGCAAAAGCACCAATGCCACCATCTACAAAGCCATAGAGCTAACCCTCGCCCAAATAGAAGAGTATCTAAGTGACCAAATAGAGACCCAAAATATCGTCTCATGGAACGAAGAACAAGAGAGGGTTGAGGTACGACGCGTAGAGAAGTTAGGAGCAATAGTGCTTAAAGAGATGCAGGTCAATACGGCAACCAGTGAGGAGATAGCCGAAGTGCTTTTAGAAGAGCTAGAGGAGTTGGGGCTTGATGCGTTGAACTGGTCAAAAGAGGCGTTGAACCTAAGAGAACGTATTAATTTTGTCAACCATTATGGTTATGATTTTCCAAACTTTTCAGATGAGTATCTGCTAGAGAACATGGACGAATGGTTAGCCCCTTACATCATAGGTATCAACTCGCTTCGTGGTTTAAAGTCGCTTGATTTATACAATATTCTACTGGGGCAACTCAACTACGAACAGACCCAAGAGATAAACAGACTCGCCCCCAGCAAACTAAAAGTGGCAAGTGGTTCAAACATATTTTTAGACTACAGCAACCCTCAACAGCCCATCTTGTCTGTACGACTCCAAGAGATGTTTGGCACAAAATCCACCCCCACACTTCTTCATGGAAAAGTAAAACTTATGATTCATCTCCTCTCCCCTGCCTCACGACCGATGCAGGTGACACAAGATTTGGAGAGTTTTTGGGCAAATACCTATGATGAGGTTAAAAAGGAGTTGCGAGGAAAGTACAAACGGCACTACTGGCCCGATGACCCTTTGAGTGCAGTGGCTACGTCTAGGACGAAGAAGAGGATGTAGTCTACACCTCTTTGTTTTTAAAAATCGTAAGTAACACCTGCACTAACTGCGTCTAAATCAGGAGCGTTCTTTTTGACCAACATTTTTTCATAGTCCACAAACAGACCAAGCCCTTTCTCTTGGTCTCCTTGTCCATCAAATGAGCGTGAATATCTACCATCTTTTGGAATATCTTTTGATAAATCCATCTCCATTCCTATGCCTAGTGCTAATCCATCGGCATTAACTTTTGGTGTCTTACCATTATTTGATTTTACTTTTGTTTTTGCCAATCCTACTAACCCATAGATATTAGTAGTATTTCCTACAGGAAGCATCGGTTTTGCATAGATTCCACCATGCTCAACTTTACTACCATGTGAATCCCAATTTGTTTTTGAACCTCTGGCTTCCACACCAATGTATTTGTTGATATCATATCCAACTCTTGCTATCACACCGTAAGTGGTATCTTTGAAATCATTACTCCCTTTTCCATTTTTACATTTACAGCTATCTTCATATTTTACACCTGTAATACCCAAACCTGCATAAAATCCACTTGGTGATATATTTTTAGGTTTAACAATGGGCATTGGTTTTACTGGAAGAGGTGCAATAACAACAGGTTGAGGTTTGGGTTCAACATACACAGGCTCTTCTTGTATAGGTACAGGTATAGGTTTAGGTGGGATATACTCTTCAGTAATTTCAACTTCAATGATTTCAGGTTCAGAATAAATAGGTTCAGAATAAATAGGTTCAGGTGCAATATACTCCTCCTCAATCATTGGTGGTTCTTCAATTACTGGTTCTTCAATAGTAATAGACTCTTCAATAATTGGTTCAGGAACAGGTGCAACATATGTATTTTCATATTCATATTCTGCAATAACTTGGTCTGAGCTTTCATATGGGATAACAGGTGCTAAATCTCCACCTGCATTTGTAAAACTGCTTAGTGCTAATAGTGTTGCTATTGATAATTTAAAATTTTTCATTTGTAATCCTTATTTTAATATTTTAATTTGCTTGGTTGGAGTTATCTCTTTTCTAAAGAGAAACATTCCCAATAGTGTTGAGATGAAGAGTATTATTCCTATGCTAATACGGTTTAGAGCGGGGACAGAGGCTTCATATGTTTCACAGTCACAATCACAATCTTTATTATGATTATCCTCGTCACATGATGTAGGGCATATTGCATCTTTTTCATCTTCATTATCTTGTTGATTTACATTATCTTCTACTTCAACAGTTTCTTCTACTTGAATAACTTCTTCTACCTCTTCGGGGTTGGTTCTTTGTCTTATTACTGTTATTGTTGCTTCGTTACTATGGTTTCCACAACTGTCTGAAATATGGTAGCTAATAGGTGTTGGCGAATTGCTATAATTATTGTTAGGAGAAAAGGTGATGACACCTGCCTCTCTAACACTCCACATTCCCTCGTTATCTACAACCAATATCTTTGCATCTTCACTGAGTTCAGCTCCTGTCAAACTATTTAAGATAACACTGTTATCTTGGATATTACAGTTGTCATCAGTGTCATTATCAATATCATTATCCAAGAGATTAAAGCTTATATCCCCTGTTGTAAAAATCTCTTCTCTATCATCTGTTGCGGTAGGTGCAGGGGTAACCGTACAGGTACTAACTTTATGCATACCATCATTTTCTGCCTCAAATAGCTCTATGATACTGTTGTTTGATAAGGCATAATTATAGATTTTAATTTCATCTAAATGACCTTGAAATTTACTTGTTCCACCACATCCTAAACACTCACCAACTAATAGTTTTTCAGAGTTTGAGGATAGAGGATTGTTTGAGTAGGCATAGGTTGAGTCAACTGCTCCATTGATGTATATTTTTACCTCTTTAGTTGTATGGTCTCTCGTTAAAACAATATGTGTCCATGTGTTAAGAGGAATAGCATTTTGTGAGTATGTTCCTCTGATACCATTGTGTTTATATCTAATTTTCCCTGTACTATTTATGCTTAAAAAGTACTCACCATTAGATGCAAACTTTCTATTACTTCCTTCACCATCTCCTCTTGTAATTAAAGCCTGTTGTCCTCTTTTTGACTGTTTTACCCAAAGAGATAGTGTTAAGCTCTTAATTAAGTCTAATTTTGGGTCATGTTCAACGCTCATTGAACCACTTCCTGATAGAGACAGTGTACTCTCCCCTTTGGTTAATCTTGCACCTACAGATGAGAGTTGCCCCTCTAATCCACTTCCTGCATGATTTTCTATGGTTGTTCCACTACATTCAGTATATTTATAATCTGCTACCAGTGCAAAACTATTTATTGTCACCAGCGACAATATAACCCCTATCCTTATAAAATTTTTCATAATAAACTCCTAAAATATTAATTATTGTTGAAAACAATACAATTACAAATGGATAATAACATTATATGTTTAAAACAGAGTTTAATATTATTTAATTTTTTAAATTAGAATTAAATGAAAATAGGACTAGGAGTTGTTTATATTTTGTATGTAATTAGATACTTATATAGGTGTAGAGTGAAGAAGGTACAACGCCATTGGAGGAGATTCTCCAATGGTATAAGAGTAAAAAGAGTGTTAGTTTCTCTTCTCAATAATCTCTTTAGCAACATTTTGTGGTACTTCATCATAGTGATCAAATTCCATTGCGTATGTAGCACGACCTTGACTCATTGAACGAAGGTCTGTTGAGTAACCGAACATTTCAGAAAGTGGTACAAATGCATCAACAATTTTACTTCCAGCTCTGTCTCCCATTCCACGTACAATTCCACGTCTTTTAGAGATGTCTCCAATAACGTCACCCATGTAATCTTCAGGAGTTTCAACTTCAACTTTCATCATTGGTTCAAGAATTACTGGTTTAGCTTCTCTACAACCCTCTCTGAATCCCATTGATGCTGCCAGTTTAAACGCCATTTCGGATGAATCCACGTCATGGTAAGAACCATCATAAACAGTAACTTTGATATCTTCAACAGGGTAACCTGCTTGAATACCTCTGGTCATTGCTTCTTGAATACCTTTGTTTACTGGTTGGATAAACTCTTTTGGAATAACCCCACCTTTAACAGCATCAACAAACTCGTAACCAAAACCAGCTTCTTGTGGCTCAATATGTAAGTAAACATGACCAAATTGTCCACGTCCACCAGACTGTTTCGCGTACTTGTACTCTTTCTTAACAGACTCACGAATGGTCTCACGGTAAGAGACTTGTGGTGCGCCAACTTCAGCTTCTACGTTAAACTCTCTTTTCATTCTATCTACAAGAATTTCAAGGTGAAGCTCACCCATTCCTGAAATAATAGTTTGACCAGACTCTTCATCTGTGCTTACTCTAAATGATGGATCTTCAGCTGCTAGTTTACTAAGAGCAATCCCCATTTTTTCTTGGTCAGCTTTCGTTTTTGGCTCAACGGCAACCGAGATAACTGGATCTGGGAAGTCCATTCTTTCAAGAACAACTTTATCAGAAGCATCACAAAGTGTATCACCCGTGGTTGTGTTTTTAAGACCAACAACAGCACCGATTTCACCTGCGTAAATCTCTTTTACTTCATCTCTTTTGATAGCGTGCATCTTCATGATTCTACCAATTCTCTCTTTTTTGTCTTTTGTTGAGTTATGCACGTAAGAACCTGACTCCAAAGAACCACGGTAAACACGAATAAATGTCAATTGTCCAACAAATGGGTCGGTCATAATCTTAAATGCCAATGATGCAAATGCACCCTCGTCGGTAGATTCAACTTCAACTTCAACATCTTCATCATCCATCATCGTACCTTTGATGGCAGCAGACTCAACTGGAGAAGGAAGGTAATCAACAACAGCATCAAGTAGCGTCTGAACACCTTTGTTTTTAAACGCAGTACCCACTGTCATTGGAACAATGTGCATACTAATGGTTGCAGCTTTAATTCCTGCTTTTAACTCATCTTCAGGAATCTCTTCACCTTCAAGGAATTTCTCCATTAGCTCCTCTTGACCATCAACTTCAGCAATTGAGTCAATTAGTTTCTCACGGTACTCTTCAGCCAATTTCATCATATCTTCAGGAATCTCTTCTATGTGGTAGTTAGAACCCATAGCAGCGTCCATGTCCCAAACAATGGCTTTCATTTTAACAAGGTCAATAACCCCTTGGAAATGCTCTTCTGCACCAATTGGAAGTTGGATAGGAACAGGATTACCTTTTAGTCTGTCTTTGATTTGTCTCTCAACTTCATAAAAGTCTGCACCTGTTCTGTCATATTTGTTTACAAAAACGATTGACGGTACACCGTAACGGTTTCTCTGTCTCCAAACAGTCTCTGATTGTGGTTGAACCCCACCAACGGCACAGAATACAGAAACAGCACCATCAAGAACCCTCATAGAACGTTCAACTTCAATTGTAAAGTCAACGTGGCCTGGAGTATCTATAATGTTAATCTGTTTTTTTGCCCATTCACAAGTAGTAGCCGCAGAAGTAATGGTAATACCTCTCTCTTGCTCTTGCTCCATCCAGTCCATTGTTGCTGCACCATCGTGAACTTCACCGATTTTATGCTCAACACCTGTATAGAAAAGGATTCTTTCAGTGGTTGTAGTTTTACCTGCATCAATGTGCGCAGCGATACCAATGTTTCTAACGTCTTCGATTTTGTGTGTTCGTGCCATGCTATCCCCTTACCATCTATAGTGAGCGAATGCTTTGTTAGCTTCAGCCATTCTGTATGTATCTTCTTTTTTCTTGAATGCAGAACCTTTATCTGTTGCCGCTTCCATTAATTCGTTAGACACTCTCTCTACCATTGTTCTTTCGTTTCTTTTTCTAGCTGCGTCAATTAACCATCTAATAGCCAATGTCTGTTGACGTGCAGGTCTAACTTCGATTGGCACTTGGTACGTAGCCCCTCCGACTCTTCTACTCTTTACTTCCATTACAGGTCGAACGTTATCCATTGCCTTGTTGAATACTTCGATACCTTTTTCACCAGATTTCTCTTCAATTCTCTCTAGTGCAGCATACATAATCTTCTCTGCTGTCACTTTTTTACCGTCTAACATTACGGCGTTTACAAACTTTGTTAAAACTTTAGAACCATGTACTGGATCTGGCAATACTGGTCTTACGGGAGCTTTTCTTCTTCTCATATTATATATTTTCCTTATATCTTCAATCGTTTACTATTGATTTACTCAAGTTTTGTCCCCTAAGGCAAACCTCTAAAGATTCTTGACAACACCTGTTTTAAGCTCATCGCTGAACCAACACTCTTTTGTGTGACATGGTCACACCTACCATCTTTTTAACGTTTTAAGTTGTCTAGTTTTTTGGTCTTTTAGTACCATATTTAGAACGAGCAACTTTTCTACCGTTAACACCAGATGCATCTAACGCACCACGAACGATATGGTATTTAACACCAGGTAAATCTTTGATTCTACCACCACGTACAAGTACGATTGAGTGCTCTTGAAGGTTGTGTCCCTCTCCACCGATGTATGAGATAACTTCAAATCCACTTGTCAATCTAACTTTTGCAACTTTTCTCAACGCTGAGTTAGGTTTTTTTGGAGTTGTTGTATAAACTCTAGTACATACACCTCTTCTTTGAGGACAGTTTACTAGTGCAGGTGATTTTGATTTTTTCACTTGCTTTTTACGCTCTTTACGTATTAATTGGTTAATTGTAGGCAATACAATTCCTTTATTTGAATTAAAATCTGGACTTGAAAGTCCCGAAAAATCGCTGTTTAGACGTACTTTCGGGACTTGCAAATTTAGAAAATGGTGCATATTATATCCAAATATGCTTTAGTTTTATAGAAGAAGAAAAACTATTTTAAAAACGCTTCAACTTTTTGAGTAACTGTTTCTTTTGTGACACCATTTAAAAATCCATACATCAAGGCTCCACCTGCACCCACTCCCTCTTTGGCTTCTCCTTCATCATAGAGTTTTAATGCAGGGTGTTGGCTAAGAGAGAAATCAAAGTCCACGTAGTAACTATTGATAGAGAATTTTGGTAAATTTAATAGCATCTTGATATCTGAATTTTTATCTTTAGCTATCCATTTAGTTGTACAGAGAGCTAAGTTTGAGGTCTCTATAGAGCCTCCCATAAGTTGTAAGATTTTATTAGCAACAAGCAGAACAGAAGCCATCTGTGTTCCTCCTGCCAAGACCAAGGGGATTCGATTATTAAGTCCTAAAATAAATCCTGCGTTAAAAATAAGCATATTATCACTTACTTTACTTAAGATATCAAAAATATCATTTCTATCTTTTATATTTGAGAGGGCTAATTTTAATGTTTTTTCTCGAACATTATTTGGAACTTTTTTAAAGGAGCTAGAGAAACAGTTTTCTACTTTATACCCCAATCCTAACGCTGTTGCCATCGCTGTGGTTGTTCCACTTGGAACGGACTCTCCTAATATGATATACTCATCTTTACACTGATAGGATTGACCAAACTCCACCCCTTTTTCAAAAAGCTCTGGAGCATTTATATTGGCACCTTTGGAGATATTGCCACTTGGTTTTATATCAAAATGGTGTATTTTAAAGTAGGAGAGTTGAGGAGCAATCTCCAGACCTAAATCCAAGAGTTCAATTCGACCATAAGGAGATAGCAGATGTACACCTCTGGTGATAAGGGCAGGGGTTGGCACACCTTTTGGTGTTTCGGCAATGTTTTCTAAGCTTCGTATCTCTCCTGTACAGAGAAACTCACTGTCCAGAGTTGGGGTTAGGTGTATTATCCCAGGAATTCCTGCTTGAGTAATTCCTTCTATATTGGCTGTTTTTGTATTGCTTAATGAAAGCATAAATGTTGCTTTTTTTCCTCGTAATGATTCTATAAAATCAGGTTTACCTGTAATGGTTTTTATCATCTTCTCTCTTTTTACTATTTTAATTTTTGAAAAGCAATCTCTAGTGCATCATAAGGGATAAGTCCTGTTTGTAAAAACTGAACCTCTCCCTCTCTGTCCAAAACAATAAGAAAAGGAATTGCCCCTTTCCACTCTGCTTTTTTTGCCGTATGATAGGCAAATGTTTGAGTCGCTTTGTTAAATGGGACTACGGGGTAGTTGATTTTTTTATCTTTGACATAGTTCTCAAGGTACTTTCTATTTAGTCCCCGTACTTCTACGGCAACAATCTCAAGTTCTTTGCCGTACTTTTTACGTATTTTAATAAACTCTGGAATCTCTCGTTTACAAGGAGGGCAGTTATAGCCAAAAAAAGAGAGAAAAATAATTTTTCCTTTAAACTCTTGAATATCCAGTCCATTGGGTGTAGCTCTAATATGTAAGGTTTTCCCTTCTAATGTAGTAAGTTCAAATTTTTCTAACGTCTCTGTTGGGGTTGAGATGTGCTTCTCACCATTCTCATCACTTATAGTAAGGGTAGGAAGTAAAAACAGAAGAGAAAATATAATATGTTTTAATATAATATGTTTCATATAAATACCTTATTAAAATTTTTAGGGATTATATTCTTTTTTTGTTGAAAATCAACCTTTTATAAAGCGTCTACCCTTGTTTTTATTTTTAAATTTTTGATAAAGTTAAAAAAAATTGAAAAAACATACTAAATACCGATTGTTTTTAATTTAAATCTAGTTATAATGCCTTCAGATGAAAGATGAGTGTGGAGATATATTTCTTCTCTATTTGGATTCGACTTTATCCATCGATTGAATTCGTGGAGAAGTTATATATTTACAATAAGGTACGACAATGGCAGAATTAGTTAATGGAACTGTGAAATGGTTTAACGATGAAAAAGGTTATGGATTTATAGAGCAAGCGGCAGGAGGGGATGATGTATTTGTACATTTCAGACAAGTAAACAACCCAAGTGGTGGTAGAGTCTCTTTGGCTGATGGTCAAGCTGTAACATTCGAAATCGGTGAAGGTCAAAAAGGTCCACAAGCTGAAAACGTGACAGCAGTATAATTTTATACTGTTTAGGGGATGGACTTCCATTCCTTTTTTATAACTACCCCAAAAAATAACATATTTTTCTCTTTTATGGCTTACTTTAGCCTATAGTTGATATAATATCGTCAAAAATAAACTACCCTAATGGACAATATATAGATGCATCGATTTGAAGCTTACTTAGAAAAAAATTTACCCACGGTTGATAGTTTTCACCCATATTATAATAATGCGTTAGCAACCATGTTATTAGCAGGTGGCAAACGTTTTCGTCCTATGTTACTGCTTAGTGTTGTTGAAGCATACGAACCTTTACTTTTTGAAGCATCTTTGGCTCCTGCTTTGTCATTGGAGTTTCTACATACCTATTCATTGATACATGATGACCTTCCTGCCATGGACAATGCTCCTCTTCGACGTGGGTTTGAGACCCTGCACATAACCTATGACGAGGCTACTGCTATTTTGGTGGGTGATGCTCTTAATACAGAAGCGTTTTATCGACTTTCAAAAGCCCCTCTTCGTGATGATATTAAAATTAAATTGGTAGAGTTACTAGCAAGAGATGGAGGAACCTATGGTATGGTATTGGGACAGTCGATAGATTTATATTTTGAAAATTATCCCCTCTCCATCGAGCAAGTTAAAACGCTTCATATCAATAAAACGGCGAAACTTATTGCTACTTCATTAATGATGGGTGCTGTTATTGTTGGTTTAGAGAAGAAAAAACAGGATGAACTTTACAATTTTGGAATTGACTTGGGACTGCTTTTTCAAATTCAAGATGATATTATTGATGAAACACACAGTGATGAAGAGGCAGGGAAAACAACAAGTAATGATGGGGATAAAAACTCATTTGTCACGTTGATGGGATTAGAGAAGACAATTGAAGAGGCAGAATCGTTAGCAAAAAGTTTGGCTGAACGATTTAATCATTTTGATGATGTTCTTCAAAATGGACTTTATGATATTGTTCAAAAATATCTCTACCGACACAGATAACTTATATTTGGGGCTAATGCCTCTGATTTAAAATAATATAATAGAGTTAAAGATGTAAAATAGTAATTTTATATCTTTAAAACTATTTTAAGGACTTTACGTGGCAATGACAGAACAGAATACTATGCGAAAAAAAATGGCAAATACCATTAGATTTTTAGCAGCAGATATGGTACAAATAGCAAATTCAGGACATCCAGGGGCACCAATGGGTTTAGCCGATATCGCGGTGGTATTAAGTGAACATCTAAATCATAATCCTAAAAATCCAAAGTGGTTAAACCGTGACCGTTTGGTATTTTCAGGGGGGCATGGCTCTTCTCTTATCTATTCACTTTTACATCTTTGGGGGTATGATTTAAGCCTAGAAGACCTTAAAAACTTTAGACAACTTGACTCTAAAACACCAGGTCACCCAGAGTTTGGTCACACTGATGGTGTTGAGATAACCACAGGACCATTGGGTCAAGGAATCGCTAATGCTGTAGGGTTTGCAATGGCCTCAAAATATACAGGAAATCAAGTGAACTCTGAAACGTGTGAGCTTATCGACCATAAAGTATATTGCTTGTGTGGAGATGGAGACCTACAAGAGGGGATATCTTATGAGGCGTGTTCTTTGGCAGGACATTTAAATCTTGACAACATGGTACTTATCTATGACTCTAACTGTATCACTATCGAAGGAGATACCTCTATTGCATGGAGTGAAGATGTGGCACTTCGTTTTGAAGCACAAGGTTGGGATGTAAAAAATATCAATGGTCACTGTTATGAGGAGATAGATAAAGTATTAAATGAAGTTAAAACGGCTAAAAAACCTACTATTATTATTGCCAATACGATTATTGGTAAAGGGGCAATGGAGTTAGAGGGGTCTGCTTCTACACATGGCTCTCCTCTTGGTGAGACCATTATT
>CAYVNI010000240.1:0-3288 GCA_964452815.1 uncultured Sulfurovum sp. | reverse complement strand
CTTTTGCTTGGCTTGGAAACTACAGAAGGCTATCAAAAGATTACGAAAAGTTACTTATTTCTGAAGAGAATATGGTTAGAATTGCTATGCTTAGGATTACTGCAAGGAAATGTGTGTAGATTTATTACAGATTGCTACTTAGGAAATAGAGTTATTTAATTTGGCAATAAATCTATTGAATTTACTATTATAATATTTGTATCTAGCTCCATCAACAATAATAGATTGGCTCTTTTTATCGTCAATAAAAAGTGAAATCAGATTATTTAGACCTATATCAATTCCCGCCCTATTTAATTCTATAGGATCTAATTCTTGGGGGTTTTGTATTGTGAATTCTGTTGATTCTTTATTTTCATTTATATAAGAGAAAGAGAGGTAAATTTCAGAATTTCTCATTTTAATAACTACTGATTGAATTGTTTTATCCAACACTTTACCATTGCTAACATATTCTGGTTTCAATCTATTTTTTTTATCCCAAACTCTTAGTGTATGAACAGTTATTCCAAGTTTTTTTGCAAATTTACCTATTGTATACATTTTATCTTTTTTTGAAAAAATTATATATCAAAAAAACAGGTTTCTCAATAGCTATATATATATTTATATAGTTTTTAGGTTAACAGTTCGTTGCTTTTATTATAATGTATATCCAAAGTATATTGTTATTTAAATAAGATGTCAATTTAACGGCTGATGTATCTCCACTTCATTAGGTTGTTAAACTTAGCTATGAAGAGGTTTGAGTAAGTTTTATTGAATGGAGTAGATAGAAATTTGCTCAAAGACAAAACTTAAACAAAAATAAAGAAATATTTATATAGTATATTGCTAAATTTTAATACATTATAAGAGAGAATAATATGGCTATAGATATCAAAAAACTATTACAAAGCGTTGTGGCTCATGGCTCTTCTGACTTACACCTTGTCAGTCGTTCTGAACCTCAAATTAGGATTGATGGAGCATTAAAAGCTGTCAATCTTCCTATTTTGACAGGGGAGGACATAGAGGAGATGACCTATGCACTGCTTACCGAGAAGCAGAAAAAACAGTTTGAAGAGGAGTTGGAGCTTGATTTTGCTCTTATGCTTCCAGGCATTGGTCGGTTTAGAGCGAACTACTATCGTACTTTAGGGGATATTGCGGCAGCATTTAGGATTATTCCTACGGCTATCCCCTCACTTGATGACCTTGATGCTCCTGCTATCTATAAAAAAATGGTACAGAGAGAAAAGGGTCTTATCTTGGTCACAGGACCAACAGGTTCTGGGAAATCAACCACACTAGCAGCGATGTTAAACGAGATTAACCTTACAGAAAACAAACATATTGTTACCGTTGAAGACCCTGTGGAGTTTATCCATGAGAATAAAAGTTGTGTCTTCTCGCACCGTGAAACAGGACGAGATACCAAAAGTTTTGCAAAAGCATTAAAGTATGCAATGAGACAAGACCCTGATATTATTCTAATTGGGGAGATGAGGGACAAAGAGACCATTGAAGCTGCACTGACAGCAGCTGAGACAGGTCACTTGGTCTTTGGAACACTGCACACCAACTCTGCCCCAGGAACCATCAACCGTATTATTGATGTTTTTGCAGGGGATGAACAAGGACAGATACGCTCTATGATTTCTACCTCTTTGGTTGCCGTCATCGCACAAGTACTGCTTCCAAAAGTGGGCGGAGGACGGGTAGCAGTACCTGAGATTATGATTACTAACCACGCCATTTCTAACCTAATTCGTGAAGATAAAGTACACCAACTTTACTCTCAAATGCAACTTGGACAAGGAGAGACAGGAATGCAGACCCAAGCACAGGTGATGCTTCGACTTGCCAAAGCAGGTACAATTACTAAAGAACATGCCATTCAGTACTCAAATAAACCAGATGAATTAAAAAAACAGTTGGGTGTGCGATAGTGTCAAAATAGAAACAGAAGAGCAACTAAACACAAAAAAACAAATACTTTAAAGTTTTGTCTCTATTTTTTTTAGATATAATATTTTAAATTTTTTGTATTGGAGTAGATATTTACAATGATAGATTTTAATAGCGTAGATATGATAATAGCAGGGCTAATTCTTTTTCTAAGTCTCAAAGGACTTGTCAATGGATTTACCAAAGAACTCTTTAATTTTATTGGATTAATTGTGGGAATAGCAGTTGCTGCTCGAATGAACATCACTGTTGGTCAATTTATTAGTGAAAATATCTTTCCTATTGAGAATGACCCTGCCTTAAGAATGGTAGGCTTTGTGACCGTTTTAGTTGCAATTTGGGTCATCTCAACACTTTTCTCTTCAATTATAGACTCTGTTTCATCTGATGAAGTAGGATTTTTTAGCAGAATTTTAGGGTATATCTTGACTATATTACGTTATGTGGCTATATTTTCGATAATACTTGTTAGTGTGAAAAATGTAGATTTAATCTCCAAAAAGTTAGAAGTATACTCCCAAGATAGTAAGATGATGAGCTCATTAAATGAGATTGGGAATAAACTACTTAACAGAGAAGAGGAAGAACCAATCAAAGAGAATAATGAGACAAAAAATGAGAACCATAAGATTCAAACAGAAAAAATTAATCTTAAAAACTATGATATTGAAAGTAATCAAACCAATGAGAATAATCAAACACTGGAATAAAGGATAATCCAATGCCACAAAACATAGTATCTTATGCTGATGTACTTAATAATTTTAAAAAACTACTAAAAGTAAATAAGCTTAAGTATACAAAACAGCGAGAACTCATTTTAGAGATTATCTATAACAATGATGGGCATTTTACCCCTGAAGATATCTATAATCTTATAAAAAAGAGTTACCCAGAGGTGAAACTTGGTATTGCTACGGTCTATCGAACACTTACACTTTTAGAGGAGTCCAATATCGTAAGTTCTATCTCATTTGGAGCACAAGGGAAAAAGTATGAGTTTGGACTAGGAGCACACCATGACCATTTGGTCTGTCTTGAGTGTGGAGGGATAGAGGAGTTTTTTGATGAGATAATCGAAAAACGCCAAGAGGATATCGCAAAAAAGCATAACTTTAAGATGAGCAATCATATCATGAAGATTACGGGTACTTGTTCTGCTTGTCAAGCAAAAGAGTAGGTAACCCCCCACAAAAATATTCAATCCCAAAACTTTACGATATTAGAGCACTGCTATCTGCTCTATAAACAATTATAAAAAGAACAAAAACTAGGAGAAACCTTGATATTTGATAATCAATATATTCAAGAGCGAATAAAAAAAACAGAAACTTTAAG
>CAYVNI010000239.1:0-6928 GCA_964452815.1 uncultured Sulfurovum sp. | reverse complement strand
ATAGTTTCATTATTTATGAGATTGTGCGCATGTTTTGCCATGCCTGAGATGCAGATATAAAACTTTTTCTCATTTTCGATAAAAGGTGCGTAAGAGCTGTGGGCTAGGTTATTTTCATTGACCGATGAGATGTTCATCGTGGCGATGGAAGCGATAAGTTCCCAAGGATTATGTTTCATGTATAGACCTTTTTTCCTCTATAGTATCAAAATAAGTACAAATTTTATAAATAATAGTAAATGCTATTGACTTATCAGTTATAATACTGTAAAATCTCCTCTCTCAAAAACTGCAAGTTTATGGGAAAACCTCGGAGTGTAGCGCAGCCTGGTTAGCGCACCTGGTTTGGGACCAGGGGGTCGAAGGTTCGAATCCTTTCACTCCGACCATGTACAATTTTAAAAATAATAATGACTTTATGGTGAGATTAGCTCAGTTGGTTAGAGCACTGGTTTGTGGTGCCGGGGGTCGCGGGTTCGAATCCCGTATCTCACCCCATTTATTTATAAAAATTATGCTTACGCGCTCGTGGCTCAACTGGATAGAGCAACAGATTTCGGCTCTGTAGGTTACAGGTTCGACTCCTGTCGAGCGTACCATCCTAATTACGATATAATGAGCGAAGCTCAGTTTATCTGCGCTTACGCCGCTGAGGCGCTAAAGCTATTGCTTCTTTGAAGCAAAGAAAGTTTCAACTAATGTTGCCTTTGGCAAGAGTTAGTTTGAGAGCAAGACTGTAAATATTGTGCGCTCATAGCTCAGCTGGATAGAGCATCGCCCTTCTAAGGCGAGGGTCTTAGGTTCGAATCCTAATGGGTGTACCACTTATTATTGTTTTATAAACAATCACATGCGGATGTGGTGAAATTGGTATACACGCCAGACTTAGGATCTGGTGCTTTACGGCGTGGAGGTTCGAGTCCTCTCATCCGCACCATCTTAAAATTTTATAAAACATCCATTTCTTACAGATTTTAATCTTTTTTCTAATTATTTCATTTTTTATCAGGAATTTTGACAGTTGGTAATTATCAAAACGGCCTATGCCAATAAGAGAAAAATATGACAAAAAAAACCATAATAACCTATGGAACATTTGATATGTTTCACATTGGACACCTAAAGTTACTGCAACGATTAAAAAACATGGCAGATGAACTTATTGTTGCTGTTTCAACAGATGAGTTTAATACCCTAAAGGGAAAAAAAGTGATGATATCTTATGCCAATAGAGCAGAGATAGTTGAAAATATAAAATGCGTAGACCAAGTAATCCCTGAACATAATTGGGAACAAAAAATTGGTGATATCAAAAAGTATAACATAGATGTTTTTGCAATGGGAGATGACTGGAGAGGGGAGTTTGATTTTTTAAAAGAGTATTGCGAAGTAGTTTATTTGGAGAGAACAAAAGATATCTCAACCACACAGCTAAAAAAATCTCTAACCAACTTTATGTCTATTCCTAAAGAGGATATTATTAATGCTTTTGAAATTATTGAGGCGTTAAAGAAAGATTTTGAGTAACTATAGTTTTTTGCTTACAAATTCATCAAATTCATCATAAAATCGCTCCAAAGAGAATCTGTTTGCATGATTAGAAATTTTTTCATGGTCAAACTTTAATGCCTCAAATTTTTCTATTGCATCACTAAGAGACTTAATCGTCTGCTCCTCAAAAAAAAGACCCGTCTCTTGGTTAAGCACTGTATCTCTAAGTCCACCCACACCATAACCAATCACAGGTGTACCACACGCCATCGCCTCTACAGGTATAATCCCAAAATCCTCCAACGCCATATAGATAAACCCTTTGGCTCTTTGCATATAGGCTATTAGCGTCTCATCGGGTTGATACCCCAATACCTCTATGTTCTCCTTTGCCATCGTTTTTATCTCTTTATACTCCTCCCCTTTGCCAATTACCACCAGTTTTCTATTGGGCATGGTGTTAAAAGCCTCCACTATAAGTTTGTTTTTTTTATAGGGAACAAGCCGTGAAGCACAGAGATAAAACTCCTCTTTTGGGGTGAAAAGGGTAAAATTATTCACCTCTATTGGGGGGTGAATGACCTTGGCTTCTCTTTGATAAGTCTTCTCTATTCGTTTGGCAACAAAGGTAGAGTTGGCAATAAAATAATCCACCCTGTCAAGGCTAGAAATATCCCATCTCCTAATATACTGGAGTGTCTGTTGAACCAAAAACTTTTTGGGCTGTTTTAGCAGTGAGGTATACTCCTCATACAAATCCCATGCGTACCGAATGGGGGTATGTGAGTAGCAGATATGTATCTGATTTTGAGATTTTTTCACCCCTTTTGCGACTGCCCAAGAGCTACTAATAATCACTTCATATCCACTCAAATCTAAGCCCTCAATCGCTTTGGGAAAGAGTGGTAAGTAGTTTCTAAATTGTGTTTTAGCAAAAGGAAGATTTTGGATAAATGAGGTGGTTGAAGTTTTGCCATCTAGTACCTCCTGTCGCTCTTGGTTGTCCAAAAAATCAACGAGCGAGAATATTTCAGCGTGAGGATAGATATTAATGATAGCCCGAAGTACCTTTTCAGCCCCTGCATTGGTCACAAGCCAATCGTGTACTATCGCTACTTTTAATGTTTTCATTTTTTTAGCACCTCATCAAAAAGGTTGAGATGCTCTTGGGCTGATTTTTCCCATGAGAATTTTTTGGCTTGGAGTAATCCTTTGGTGATAAGCTCCTCGTGAACGCTTTTATTGGTTAAAAGCATCTCTATCTTCTCCTTAATATCATCTGTATTATGTGGATTACAGTAGACCACTGCATCTCCTCCCACTTCAGGTAAAGAGGAGGTGTTTGATGATATTACAGGAGTACCACACGCCATTGCCTCAAGAGGTGGCAGACCAAACCCCTCATAAAAAGAGGGAAAAACAAAACAGGTTGCCAGATTATAGACCTGTGCTAACTCTTTATCTGAGATAAATCCCAAATAGTAAATATTTTCTTTATTCTCATCTATGGTCTCCATTATCTCTTGATTCTCCCACCCTTTAAAGCCTACAAGAACCAATTTATACTCCTGTTTCAATGATTTATCCAAAAGATTATATGCTTTTAGTAGACCAATAAGATTTTTTCGTGGCTCAATACTTCCTACCGATAAGATATATTTTGAGGGCAGTTCAAAATCTAATTTTATATCATGGTATACTCTAAAAAGCTCATGATTAATGCCATGATAAATGACCTGAATCTTATCTTCTTTAAATACCAATCTTTTGAGAATCTCTTGTTTGGTATATTCAGAACCTGTAATAATCATATCACTCTTGCCCACATTTTTAAAAAAATATTTTTCAATATACTCAACTCTCTCTTTGGGATGAAAATCACGATATAAAATAAAAGAAAAATCATGTATTGAGGTGACTATTTTTTTTGTCTTAACTCCACTATTGGGGATAAAATTTGGTTGCCAATAGAGGTCAAAAGAAGAGGGAGATAGTCTGCTTACAAGATGAAGTACTTCTCTGGCTAGTTTTTTAATAAAAGGATTTTTGAGAAGTGAATTTTTAATAAGAGAGTTTTTAATAAGAGAATTTTTAATAAGAGAATTTTTTGGTGCTTTTCCTGATGCTTTTAGCAGTTTTTTCGAGTAGTATCCATAAAAATAGTTGAGTTCAAAATGGTGTGATTTTTGTAGTTGAGCTGAGACCTCATAGGTATATCTACCAATACCCGTAAGAGGAGAGTGAAGTGCGATGGCATCTATCAAAATTTTAGGCTTCAAACATATCCTTAAGGGTTAGTTCAAAATCTCTCTGTTCTACTTTACCAATAAGTTCAAAAAGCTTTTTATTGGAGCCTGTGAGTGTTTTAATCTCATCTTTTCGTACAAATTTAGGGTTAATCTTTACCTCTATTGTATACCCTGCAATCTCTTGCATCATCTCAATTACCTCTAAGAGTTTAATCCCTCTATTGCTGGCCAAATTCACAACTTTTGAGCTATGATGACTCTTCAAAAGTTTGGTGTACACTTCACAGATATAAAGAATCCCATTAAACTCTCGACTGACATCAATATTTCCCAGTTCAATACTTTTTCTCTTCTCTTTAAAATGTTTGACTATCTTCGGGATTAAAAAGTGGTCAGCTTGACCATGACCTGTGTAGTTAAAGGGTCGCGTAATAATAAGATTAAGTTTTGAGAAGTAGTTTTGTGCCAATGACTCCATCGTATATTTACTCGCCCCATAGTGATTGGCAGGAGTAGGACAAAGAGACTCATCAAGTACCTCTAGCCCTTGGTTTCCATAAACCGTAGCAGAGCTTACGAGTATTATCTTTTGTGGATGCTGTTTCGATGCTATTATGGCATCCAAGAGATTAATCGTCCCAATGGTATTAATCTCATAAAAATCTGTATTGTTTCCATGTGCAGGAAAAGAGATACCTGCCATATGTATAATAAAATTGGGTTCTACCCCATTTAAAACAGATAAAATCTCCTCTTTTTTTCTAATATCACATCGGTAGATATCTTTTTTTTCTGTAAGATAAGAGGTTCCATAGATATCATACCCCAGATTTTTAAGATAAGTGGATAGATGTTTTCCCGTAAAACTATCAATACCTGTAATGAGTACCCTTTTAGACTTTTTAGAAACTAAAGCCACGCTCATTCCTTTTTAAATCAGCTTTGACCATCATCGCACATAGCTCTTCAAGTGTGGTGGTCGCTTCCCATCCTAGCTCCTCTTTTGCTTTTTTAGGATTTCCAATCAAAAGTTCCACCTCACAAGGTCGGTAGAATTTGGGGTTGACTTTTACTAGCATCTCTCCTGTGGCTCTGTCTACCCCTATCTCCTCTTGGTCTGATCCTTTAAACTCCAGCTCAATATCTACAGCTTTAAATGCCATGGTGACAAAATCTCGTACCGTCTCTGTTCTATTGGTTGCCAAGACGAAACTGTCAGGAGTATCAGCTTGAAGCATCAAGTACATCCCCTCCACATAATCTTTGGCAAATCCCCAATCACGCTTGGCATCCATGTTTCCAAGCTCCAAAATATCCAGTTTTCCCAGTTTTATTTTGGCAACACTGTCGGTAATTTTTCGGGTCACAAACTCTCGTCCACGAAGTGGGGATTCGTGGTTAAAAAGTATCCCTGAGGTGGCAAACATACCATAAGACTCACGATAGTTAATCACCATCCAGTGGGCATAGAGTTTGGCAACACCATAGGGACTTTTAGGATAAAATGGGGTCTTTTCTGTTTGGGGTATCTCTTGAACTTCGCCAAACATCTCCGAAGTAGAGGCTTGATAAAATCTGATTTTGGGATTAATAGTACGAATGGCTTCAAGCAGATGAACAACACCAAGTCCTGTAATATGAGCTGTAGCCAATGGTTGCTCAAATGACACCCCCACAAAGCTTTGGGCTGCTAGATTATATATCTCATCGGGTTGTATCTCTTGAACCATTCGAAAGGTATTGGCTTGGTCAGTCAAATCATACTCAATAAGATGAAGATTGGGATGTCTGTCCACCTTTAGCTCTTCAATTCTCCAAAAATTAACAGAAGCACTTCGCCGATAGGTTCCATACACCTCATACCCTTTATCCAATAGTAGTTCTGTGAGATACGCCCCATCTTGTCCTGTAATTCCTGTGATTATTGCTTTCTTCATCGAGTATAAATCCTATATTTTTTTGAATTATATCAAAAATTACGCTTTTCTTTTTAATTTATCAGCAATTTAGCAACTTAAAATTGTTCGTCTCATCAAATATCTCAACCCAAATTTTTCGTAAAAAAACCGTTGTAACCCCATCCCCTTTGAGTAAAATTCTTAAAAAACTTCTATCATAAATCAAAGACTTTTTATTATTTTACTTTGTTTTTGCTGTGAGAGCTATTTTGTGATAAAATACACAAAAATTATTGTTTATGTAGAGTGCGTTGGGAAATGCACCCTACGGAACACAAAAGAGAGATTGATGAAAAAAATACTACTAGCCCATTCCCCTGATGCCGATGATATCTTTATGTACTTTGCGATTAAATTTGGTTGGGTAGATACCAAAGATTATGCGTTTGACAATATCGGTTTGGACATAGAGACACTTAACAAAGAGGCGATAAAAGGAACGTATGATGTTAGTGCTATTAGTTTTGGTATGTACCCCCTCATCAAAGATGAGTATGCCCTACTTCGTACAGCTGTTAGTTTTGGAGATGGATATGGACCTAAACTTATTCGCCGTAAAGAGAAAAAACTAAAACGAAATTTCAAAGTAGCCCTCTCGGGGGAATATACCACCAACGCAATGCTCTTCAAGCTCTACTACCCTGATGCTAGACCTGTCTATATGGACTTTTTAGAGATAGAGATGGCAGTGGTAAATGGTGAGGTAGATGCAGGGGTACTTATCCATGAGTCTATTTTAGATTTTGATAAATCACTAGAGGTAGAAAAAGAGATGTGGGATATCTGGGTAGAACTGGCAGGAAAAGGGCTACCCTTACCTCTAGGTGGCATGGCAATACGACGGAGTCTACCCCTCAACCGTGCAATTGATATTGAGAATATTTTGATAGAGGGAGTCGAGGTAGCCAATGAGAAAAAAGAGGAACTCTGTAAAAAACTAGAAGAGGAAAACTTGGTACGAATCTCTGATGTGATGCTAACCAAATATCTTGATATGTATGCGTCAGATGAGTCTGTAGAGCTTTCAGAACTTCAACTAAAAGCACTGGATAAACTCTATGAGCTTGGGTTTAAAAAAGGGATATTTAGTGAGTCAATGAAAACGGAGGATTATCTGATTCCTAAGGAGTATGAGGCGTTACGTAATTCATAGGGATGCCCTTTATGGGTATCTAAATGTTCATCTCATGAGCAATTTTAAATTGGTCACGAAAGAAGTGGATACCTACA
>CAYVNI010000238.1:0-2324 GCA_964452815.1 uncultured Sulfurovum sp. | reverse complement strand
GAAGCCATTTATGACATAATAGTACCAAAGGATAAATAATGAACAGAGAATATTTGCTCAAAAAAATCAAAAACAGAAAATCTCAAATGAATATGACCATTGATAATATTGCAAAACTATCCAAACTAGGAAATAGAACTGTTGTAAGATTCTTTGGTGGGGAGGATGTCAAGTTAAGTACTCTTGAAAAGATAACTAATATTTTGGGGTTAGATTTTGCAGGTAATGAGATGGTAGATATTGATATACTAAGAGAGCAAAGAGCAAAAGAGAGGGCTTTATATATTGTCTCTTTGGTTCAAGATACATCTGCCTTGGAGATGCAAGGGTTAGAGAAAAGAGAGCTTGATATTTTGATAGAAGATACAAAAAGAGAGTTTATATATGGAGCGTATCAAAAAAATCTATGGGCGAGTTAAATGATGAGATACAAAAATTAGCTCCATTTAGTTATGAGTGGTTTATGATACTTCATAGAGATATGTTTGGTGATGTGTGGGAGTGGGCAGGGAAGTTAAGACAGGTAGAACTAAGCATAGGAGTAAAAGCCTATCTTGTGGGTATGGAGATAAAAAAGCTTGTAGATGATTTGGAGTTTTGGCATCAAAATAGAATATTTGAAACTATAGAGATAGCATCAAGGCTTCTCACCATAGAGCAGTGCATATACATCCATTTCTAAATGGCAATGGTAGGTGGGTCAAGAATGTTAGCCAATATCTATCTAAAACAGAATGGATTAACTCCCACTAGATGGAATGAGAATCTATTATCAAAAGAGAATACTCATAGAGATAGCTACATCAATGCTCTAAAAATGGCTGATGGTGGTGATTATGGGGAGTTAATACGGTTGCAGAGTAATTTGCTATAAATCGCTTATAGTGGATAGATATAGAGGGCAAGTTAAGGGGAGTTTGAAGAGTGATAGGATGGTTCAGGGTGGGTTGTTTTAGGGGTTTAGGGTAAAGATGTGTTTAAGTTTTGTTCCGAAAAAGTGTCTGACTCCCTTTTCATTAAAAGTGGAGATTCAACGGCAGGGGTGTAGAGTTAAAAATAGTAAGTGGTGGGAGATTATTAGTAATGCAGAGTTCTTAATGTTACTTGGAAAAACTGATATAGCTATATTAAAAGTCAATGAGTTTTTAGAATTTGAAGAAATTACTTCTACATTTGATATGACTACAACACTTAGACAACTCAAACTTTATATTCATTTTACCCAAGATAGAAATGCTATAAAGTTCTATGAGTATTTAAAAACAAGTTGGGAAATTCTCTCTCCAACATCATTATAGGAGGATATATCTTGACCTATCTCTTTGACCTATAAATCCTATTCTATTTTGGATTTAAGGTGTTTTCAGAGGAAAACACCCTGCAACCTTCAAAGCCCCAACCTATCCCTAAAAACCTCAAATTTCTCAATCTCTCCCTCATTTTTAGACCACTCTTCTATGGATACCATATCAAACTCATTCTCACTAGCCACCCAAATAGCCTGTTCTAAATTCTGTTCATCATCCCAATGATAATACCCTGCCAATCTATCTTTGATACAATCAGTAGGGGTCAAAAGCTTCAAAATACCTGTTTGGCTTCTGCGTAAAGCTATCTCTTTGATAGGTGCATCTCCTACACCAAGAGGCCCTCTAGGAAACTCTATAAACAAAGAGGTCTCATCATGCACAAAATAGCGTCTCATCTTATACTCTCTAAAACCCAACTTCTCCATAACTGTTTTTATCTTTCTATGACCCCCATTAAAACGGTCAATCAAATCTATATCATCAGAGGTATAACGCCCATGACTATAAATCTCAACACAACATCCACCTGATAAAACAGTATCTATCCCCTCTTGCTCCAATGCCGAACAGACAAACGCCCCCAACTCCTCCATGCTCATATCTTTGATTCGTTTCATAGTGGTTTCCCCACTCTTCGAGGTCGTTTGCGTTGTTTGGTCAATCGCTCTATCTCGCTAGGGGCATAAAACTCTAGTGCTTTGAGTAGTAGAGCCTCTAGCTCTTTTTTAAAAGCATAACGAGGATTAAACATAAAAAGCCGTGTACGCCCCACGGTTTGACTTACCAATATAGCCCCCAACTCCAGCCGTTCTAGCTGTTTCTGTATGGGGTCAACGCTACTCTCATAAAAATCTGCTATCTCTTTGGCGTAGCCTTGGTTATTGGCAAGGATAAACTGCAAAACTCGTTCACGATTTTTGGAACCAAATAGCTCTTCTAACATATCTAAATCCTTTTTTATAGGTTGTATATACTATGGTTTAGTTTTTATTACCTATATTATAGGTTTTAATG
>CAYVNI010000237.1:0-5282 GCA_964452815.1 uncultured Sulfurovum sp. | reverse complement strand
AAAGCGATTTGTTTAAATCTTTTTTAGGAGAATAATTAGTTATTGAGCCTATTTTTTTAGGGGTGGCTATTATGGGTTTAGTGGAGTGATTATGCTTTTTTATCTTCCATATATGGCAAAATGTATCAACTCTTCCTTACTCAAACTTAACTTTAAAGTCCAAGTATACTCCCTGCTTGGTCTCTTTTCCTGCATCGAAATCTCTCTCTTCAAAACCTTCAAAGTTGTAGCCAATGGTGGCTACCATGTTGTGGTAGAAGTTCCATCCTAGAGCCACACCATGATTATATTCTCTCTGTCCACCTTCATAACTCTCTCTCATATTGCTATAGAACATAGTATCAAAGGTATTTGAAATATCAACTATCATACTCAATCCTGTCAATCCGATGAGACCTTTGTACTCGGTATCATCAATGCTATCTATTACATCTTTTATCCCATAGTAGACAGAAAATCCAAGGGCATTACTGGCTTTATAGTTAAGATTAAAGTCATTGACTATCTTGCGTGTGGCTAAACCTGAGGAGCGTTGGTCAATATATCTCAACTTGTTAAAAATTACATAGTCACTAAAACTAGGACGATAGACAGTTGATAGTTTAGTTGTTAGTAATTTATTATCAGCATCAGAGACCAAATAACTGGCACTTGCCATCACCTCTAGACCACTCTCTGTTTCAGAAAACATTGCAGTCGAGATACCCCAAGCATCATCCTCGTTGGTCTCTTTGTATTCTCCTTTTAAATTTAGAGAAATGTTGTCGAGATTATAGTTGAAAGAAGCACTGTATGCTATAAAGTCATTGGTGTTACTACCATCAACTGTGTTACTTCTATCTAAACTAAAGTCTGCACTTAAAACCTCACTTAGTTTCATGCTCTGCTGAATGCCTACAGTAGAAAAAATCCTTTGGGCATCATTCACCTCTTGGTTCATACTTGTTTGAACCTTTCCTCCACTCCAAGGCTCGACTCTTACTCCAACGCGTGAGAGCTCTTTGCTCTCTATCCCCTCTTGTCGCTCATGCTCTACAAAAATCACATTTTCATCATATACTTTAACATCAATTCCTGCTACTGTTCTGTTTGGAAATACCTCATTTGGTTCGCTTAAACTCTCTTCGTGTTTACCTCTTACTGTTACTCTGTTATTAAAAAATGACTTTCCCACTCCTACAATAACCTGTTGGTTCTTCTCTCCATCCACATCAGAGTATCGGTATCCTGCTTCAGTATAAATATTATTGTCATTGTATTCAACTCTAACCTCTGCCACATCTTTTTGACTTTTTGTAGAGAGAGTGGTGGTACGATATCCTTCCACTACTGCTTCGACATAAGAGTTTGTTTTGTAATGACTTTCTATTCCAAATTTCTCCAAGTCTGTATCAGCTGTACTTTGTTGACTCAAACCAAAATCTTTATCTATTTTTTTATAGTGTACTTTAGTGTAAATCTCTTTTCCATTATGTTCATATTCAGCTCTAATCCCCTCACTTAACCCTTGGGTTTCAGTACTACTACTCTTGGCCATCTCAATCTCTAACTTGCCAACAGTACCCACTTTAAATCGTATATCAGCACTGGCTAATTTACTATTAAGCACCCCTAAATCCTCTTGGATATAAGTCCCAGAGATTTTAAGCTTATCATCCAGTAGCTTCACAGAGCCTCTAGCCCCACCTGTTTTACTCTTGGTCTGCGATTGTAACTCATAGTTCACGACAATGGTGTTGGGGTTAAAGTTCTCATCTTGACTAAAGATAGGCTTTTTGAAGTAGAGCGTTCCATCACTATAATCAATATTATAGTCCAATGAACGCGTCAAACTCTCTGTTTTGATGACCACATCACTTTGGTAACGGTCTCTAGTCTCGATGGTTACTATCTCAGAGTTTAGGATAATGTTTTGATTTTTTAGTCGGTAGAGTCCAGAAGTTCCATCTCCTGATATCTCATCTCTCACAAAACTTTGGTCACTGTCAGAAGCAAACCCTTGAAACTCCAAAGTATCTCCTCTATACTCCCCTTTGACTCCATTCATCACTCTGGTGTATCTGGAGAGTTCCATGTCATCAAAACCTGTCTGATAGTCACCATACATCGCATAGAAGTTATCTTTTTCTATCTTTAAATAGAGATTTTTGATACTAGCAGCCTCTACTCCTCGTGTCCCCTCATCGCCATAGATTGTATAGTATCGCTCAGGGTCGATGGTATCGAGTAACTCTTTTTTGCCTTTTTTGTTGTTATAAGAGGTGGTTAAAAGGTATGAACCTAGCACCCTACCTTTTGCAAAGAGTGAAATCTGTCCATCGGTCTCAAACTCATCTTTTTGCATATGTTTAGCGATGGTAGAGTGGGCTAGACTTCCTTTGGCAAAACCAACCAAAATCCAATCTCTTGCTTTTGGTTTGAGCCATACCTTTAACTCCTCTGCTCTCTCTTGAAACGGTAGGGTTATCTTTACCTCGCCCGATTTGGTAGTAGGCTCTAGCTTGATATAGGCGATACCCTTCTTGACAATCACATAATCCTCACCTGTAGTAGACTGTGACAATGGGTTTTGCCCCAACTTATCGAGCCGTCTATAACCAGCATAGGGAGCAGAAACTTTAAACTTACCAATAACATCTGCACGAACAGGATAACCATCTTTGTCAAAAAACTTTACGGCTACTACAGGAGTCTGTTTACCATCAGCTACAAAGTTGGAGAACTCTTCTAGTACCTCTGCACGAACAGGCATCGTAGAGAAGTGACTGTTCCTCTCCAACCTTTTAATTACTCTGCTATCCTCTTTGATTATTGCGACTATCTTGTTGTCTCCCTCTTTGATATGTACCCCACGATAGATGGTCAATGCTTTTTTACCACTTTTTAGTATTTTGTCTATATGAATTCCTTCAACTTTTACTCCATTGACCAGAAATGAGACGGTTTGATTTTCATGATGTTTCACGGCTAAATTGGTCGCAGAGATAGAGGGAATAGAGCTTACAAAAGGCCAAACCCACTCAATTTTACTATTTTGTCTTGCTAACCACTTTTTGTTATAGTCAGGCATCGTCTCTGGCTTATCGTCGATGATAAATGCATCAATACTATCTTTTGTAGCATCAACCTCCACACTGTCCAAACAAAAATCACTTCGGTGTAGAGTTCCTGTAAAACTTTCAATAAATTGAGACTGCATACTCCCTGCCCATCTACTGTTAGCCCCACAACTCCCTACGGTTAGGTTAGTATCTAAACTCTCAGGGTCTATCTGTACCACATGCGTACCAGTGGCTATCCCTTCAAAGTGGTACTTACCCTCATTATTGGTCAAAGTAAAAGTACCATCTTCGAGATAAATACGTACATTTTCTACAGGCTTTTTATCCATACTTACCTTACCGATAATGGTTGAACTATTTAGCATCAACTCTTGGTTCTCAATGACAATACTCTGTGTTACCCGATTTGAGCTAAACCCCTCTGCGATGGCAGAAGCGATAATCGTTAGCTCATCATTACCTTTAATACCCATTTGTAAAACAAAATCGACCATCATCTCATCCCCTGCATTGAGATGTTCTATATTTAGTATCAATATTTTTGAGCCTAAGATTATATCATTAGATTTTTTTTGGTCGATACGATATGAGTTTTTGGCATAGGTCAGACCACGAGGTAGGTCAATATGCACTTGGGCATCCTCCATGCGTTTCTCACTTTTATTGGTGATTTTGAGTTGGTATCGGACGAACTCACCCATACCCACAACCTCTTTGGAAATAGACTCAAAACCGAGCCATATATCCTCTTTATTGACCACCTCTTCTTTTTGGATAAGCTCTTTTTTCTTAATATCTACGCTATGTACCCCCGTGGAGATATGCATTGGAATGCCATCTTCTTCAAAAAAGATGGTTGCATCAGTTGATATAAATTCTCCTGCATTGGCAAATACAGTTGAGAGAAGTAGTATACTGGTTAGTTTTTTGTTCATTATACTTCCTTTAAATATTATAAATTATTTTTTCAATGTCTCACACTATTTTTTTTAAAATTTATCTATTTTTTTTTGTTATTTTAATAAAAAATAAAAAACATAATATCTTATGCTTTACTATTTTCTTTTCAAATTAAATATTTTTTTCTGTTATTTTTAAAATAAATAAAAAGAATCTAGACAAGAGTAGAGGGGTTTTTCCTCTAAAGAAAATCGCCACAAAGCAACTCTCTTTAAGTGAAAAAAATTGAAGAACAAAAACTGTTATTTTATTTTTAAAATGTGTTTTGCTATTTTCATTACAAATTAAATATTTTTTTTTGTTATTTTTAAGATAAATAAAAAGAACCTATTTCACCTCAAAAGAGGTGAAGTAAGAGCATCTTTTATTTAATTTCAGTTACGATAAATGGTCTAGCATATCCACCAGGCTTAATTTCAGGAATAGTATACGTTACTGTATCTCTACCATCAAATTTACCTACTGAGAGTAATTTATGTTCAGATGTTACAAATAATGAGTGCTTTTTAATATCTTTAATATCTCCATGATTCCATATGTTTGAACCATCTTTAGCAATTTTCTCTGTTGAAGTATTAATCTTAATTTTAAATACAACATTTTTTGCCACAGTTTCAGTATTGTTTGTAATTCTCCATGATTTTAAATTTGTTGCACCAGGAATAGCTTTGAATCTAAGAGACATTGCATCATTGTAATCTTTACAGGCACCATTTATTGGGTCTGCTGTAATAAGATTATAATCTGTTTTAATGGTCAACTTAACATCACCACCTTGAACAGTTGTCCATTGGTAGTAAGAACCATACTGACCATCTCTATTAGCATCTGCTCCACCATTACCATCAGCAAAAACAACATCTACTTCAGAAAGATTGTTAGTTTTACTAGCTGTGTATGCTTTTAAAGAAGCATCAACAACTTGAACGAGAAGACCATCTGAATTTACTTTTTTAAGAGAAGTTTTAGCATCTGTTGAAACTTCCATAAAAACGGTTGCTTTTGCATCTTTAGCTAATTTAATATATTTTGTATCAATTTTTTCTTTTGGTTCAATAATTCCTGAATTGTCAGCATCCACATAAAATTTATTGATTGAAAAGTCAAATTGTTGTTTTACTCCAAATCTTTTAAGTAAAAAGTTTTCAGTTGAGTTACCTTTGTTGGTTACCGTAAAAGAGACCATTTTGCTCTCACCTACTGCTAAATTTTGTTTATAATCAGCAGTTCTTACGGTTACAAGATTAATAACTTTATCGA
>CAYVNI010000236.1:0-2001 GCA_964452815.1 uncultured Sulfurovum sp. | reverse complement strand
AACTTAAGAAAAAAAACTAAACAGAATTTTATTCAAATACCTTTTATACAATTGATTCATTATATTGAGGAGAAAGCGATAAAAAATGGAATTGAGGTTATATTTATCGACGAAGCTTATACTTCTAAGACATCTTGTGTTAATGGAGATGTTTTAGCAGTGCAAACTAAATCAAAAAGCAATCAAAAACCCACAGCTAATGAGTTTAAAGGCACTCGTGCTAAAAGGGGATTGTTCAAAGATATTGTGCTAAATAAAATTTGGAATGCAGACCTAAATGGAGCAGTCAATCACATTAAAGTAGCTTTTGATAGCTGTTTTAAGTGGTTAAAAGATGCTCTTTTTAAGTTATGCAATCCCAAAGTAATAAAAAGTGCTAATGATTTCCTTGTGTTTAACGATGGAATAGTGATGCAGGTAAAGAGTGGCTATCAAGTGCCACTCAAACGATGAAGTACGGACTCTGTAGGTTTATATAGTTTTTTCTTGTCGGTTTTGATATTAGTCTCTTTTATATTTTTAGCTCCACCATTTTGAGCATTTTACAGGTGCTAAGGAACGCAAATTAAATAACTACCAAATTTCAAAGGCAACTAAAAGCACATCTTTAACTCTAGTTTTCCTTGAATTACGGGGAGTAATCCTGCGTCAAACTATAGCTAAATCTGTACTATTATTTACCTATAAAAAGTGACATTTATTTAATTTGCGTTCCTAATCTTCGGTTTAGCGAGGAGAGATATTTGAAATTCTTCCTCTGGAATAGAATACATTGACGGCTTGACCATTACGAAGAGGAGAGGTGGCTCCATTGATAGGAAGCACTGTACCCACGGTTTTACCACTATTTAGTTTGACAACAACCTCCAATCCATAACGTGCATCCATATTATTTCCTGCCATTCCACCCATAACACCACCTGCAACAGCTCCTGCCGCAGTGGCAATGACTTTACCTGTTCCACCACCCACTTTGTTTCCCAAAACACCACCTGCTGCGGTTCCCAATACAATACCTAGTCCATTACCTACACCATCATTATTGATTTCTACCTGTTTAATGGCGGTTATCACTCCTGCTTTTACATTCATGGCTTGGTTGACATCTGATTTGGCATATCCTTTTGGGGCACAACCTGTACCTAAAACCACAAGCAATGCAAGGGTTGAACTTATTAATATTTTTTTCACAATATTTCCTTTTTGAATTATCTTTTATTTTTAATATTATACTTTTAATATTATACTTTTATTTCTGTATTATATGGTTATTTTGTGTATGAGTTGTGAAAAAATAGAGAGGAAAAGATATCTGATTATAGAAGCTAAGGCTACTTCATGGGAATAAACACATACCTAAAAATAGTTCCCTCTCCCACTGTGGAATGAACATCCAACTCAATTCCCTCCTCATCTATAATATCTTTGACGATATTTAGACCGATACCAAATCCACCTTTGGCTTCATTTTCACGGTAGTAGCGTGAGAATATCTTGTTTACATTGGCGATGCCTACGCCGTGGTCTTTGACCTCAAAGATGAGATGCTCCCCTTTTTGAGAAAAGCTTATCTCCACACGGCTATTGTCATGACTGTATTTTATGGCATTTGAGATGGTGTTGTCTACGATACGTTGGAGTTTTGTTTTAGAAAACACATAGATAATATCGGTTGCTACCTTGGTTGAGATGCTAATGTGTTTTAGGTTAGCTATCTCTTGGAAGTAGTCTACTCTGTTTTGAATGAACTCACCGAGATTTATGGGTTGTTTTTTATGCTCTACTCTACCTTGTTTAATGAGATAGTCCATATCATCATAGATGGTGGAGAGGGTTTTGGAGGCTGATTTCATTCTTTGGAGGTACTTGTTCTCTCCATATTTGTTAGCAAAGAGGTCGGCATTTAGGTTTATTATGCTTAAAGGGGTGTTGATTTCATGCATGGAGTCTTTTATAAAATCATCAAGTTGTTGGTTCATATGCTCAAATGGGGCTGAGAAG
>CAYVNI010000235.1:0-8593 GCA_964452815.1 uncultured Sulfurovum sp. | reverse complement strand
TATACACAATAGTAGAAAATATATGTTATCATCATATAGTCACTTCGCCAAAAGTGACAAAAGGTCAATTTACAAGGTAGCTTAATAACTCTTTTATAAGATGTCTCCTCCTTTACTATTAAGTTACCTATTCCCTTATTTGTCATTAATATCTGTTAGCCTTTTGTAATTGGTTAAATTTTACCCACAAAACTGTATAATTAATATAACTTTTCTATTATAATTTCCTTAACTTAAACGGATAGGAGTTTTTATATGGCAGGATTTAAAGCATTAAAAGGACAAGGGCATTGGCCTACGCTGATGGCAGCGTTTTTATATTTTGATTTTTCATTTATGGTATGGACAATGATAGGACCACTCTCAACAGAGATTGCTGAGTCTTTGGCTCTTGGTGGATTTATAATGAGTGCATCTCAAAAAGCAACCTTACTCTCCATCCCTGTACTGTCAGGGGCATTGCTAAGAATTGTACTTGGATTTGGGGTTGATAGATTTGGTGCAAAAAAGACAGCGATAGTGGCACAACTTATTGTTATCTCTGTTCTGTTTTATGCCTTCTTTAGAGGGGCGAGTATCTCTTACAATGAGCTTCTTATTGTTGCACTTGGACTTGGTTTTGCAGGGGCTTCATTTGCTGTAGCACTTCCACAAGCAGGTCAATGGTATCCACCAAAGCTTCAAGGTGTTGTTCTTGGTATTGCAGGTGCAGGTAATATCGGTGTGGTGGTTGACTTTATTTTTGCTCCAAAAATTGCTGAAATTTGGGGTTGGGAAGCAGTGTTTTTAGTAGGTGGTTCTCTCTCCTTTATTGTACTTATTGCCTATATTCTCATGGCAAAAGATGCACCAAAAGAGATTTACACCTCACGTCCCAAAAAGCTTAAAGACTATGCTAAACTTATGAAAGACAAAGATACATGGTGGTTTGCACTCTTCTATGCCATCTCATTTGGTGGATTTATCGGTTTTGCTTCCTACATGAAAGTTTATCTTATGAACACCTATCAAGTAGACATGGCAACAATTGGTATGGAGTGGTTTGATGAAGGAAATGTAAAAGTTATCGCAGGATATTTTGGAGCATTAACCATCTTTGCAGGGGCTATTCTCCGTCCTTTTGGTGGTGCATTGGCAGATAAGCTTGGGGGGGTAAAATCACTCTACATCTTCTTTGGACTGGTAGCAATCTTTGCAGGAATCAATGCAATGGTAGTGTTACCATTTTGGATTGCCATTGCACTTCTTTTTCTTATTATGGCAAACCTTGGTATGGCAAATGGGGCTGTTTTTCAACTCGTTCCTCAACGTTTTGGTAAAGATATGGGAATCATGACAGGACTTATCGGTGCCGCTGGTGGTATTGGTGGTACGGTACTAATCCAAACTCTTGGTTGGTCAAAAGGTGCATTTGATGGATACGGTGCAGGATTCATGATATTTACAGCAATTGTACTTGTAGCACTTATGGGAATCTCAATGGTTAAAACCCGTTGGAGAACCACGTGGGGTGTTCAAGCAGGTGGAAGAATCTAATAGCCAAATAAATATATTTCAAAAAAGGGAATAGTTATGAGCAAACAGACCATAAAAACCTCAGGTTTCACTCTCGCCAAAGGAAAAGAGCTAAAGGGTGATGACTATTTTGATGTCAAAACCATTGATAACCTCACCATCGCCATTGTCTGCGATGGGGTAGGCTCTGCCGATGAGGGAGCAGAGGCAGCAAAAAGAGTCACCAACTACCTGATGACCAACTTCAAAAATCGTCCCATGTCGTGGAGTATCGAAAAATCTATTAAAAAATTTATCCACTCCATCAATGACATCCTCTACAAAGAGTCGATGATAAACTATGAACGCTCTGAGCTTGTTACCACCATGACCATTGCTATTATCGAAGGAAATCGTCTCTATGGAGCCAATGTAGGAGACAGTAGAATCTATCTTCAACGTCAAAATATTATAAGTCAACTCTCACACGACCAAGTAATGGATGAAGAGGGATACGATGGCGTACTCACCCAAGCCATAGGAATAGCCCAAACCGTCTCACCCTATTATTTTGAAAATATCATTAATGCGAAAGATAAAATTCTGCTCTGTTCGGATGGACTCTATACGGTGATGGATGATGATTTACTCTCTCAAAAGATAGATTTTGGAGCGCATAATATCATCAAACGTGCCAGTAAGATGATGAATGATGATTTACACGATGACACCACAGCTGTCATTATTGATATCTTAGGCATTGACAAAGTGGCTCAGATGAAACAGCAAGATATCATTATCCCTGAAAAACTTGAAGTGGGCATGGTGATAGATGGATATAAGTTAGAGAAATCCCTTATACAAAACAACCGTACATGGCTCTGTGTCAACAAAGGTAAAAACTACGTCATAAAATTTGCTCCTCTTGAAGCGATAGATGACCCCAACGTCCTTGACCTTTATGTCAAAGAGGCGTGGAACTCAAACCGTTTAAAAGCAGGATTTTTCCCAAAAGCTGTCGTCCCCAAAAACAGAACCCATCGCTACTATGTGATGAAAGCCTTGGATGGTGTTGACCTAAAAACCCACCTAAAAAAGAGAAAACTCTCTGTTGATGACACCATAAACCTTGCCAAAACACTCCTAAAAATGAGCCAATACCTCCTAAAATTCGACCTCGTTCACGGCGATATCAAACCCGAAAACATCATGATAAGTGAACGTGATGGAAAACATATTTTTAAAATTATCGACTTTGGTTCCATGACAGAACTCTACAGCATCTCCTCCAACGCAGGAACACCCTCCTACCTCGCCCCCGAACGTTTTACGGGTGCAAGTATCAACGAAGGAAGTGAGATATTCTCAATCGGGGTAACACTCTACGAAGCCCTCACCGAAAAGTTTCCCTACGGAGAGATAGAGCCATTTCAAAACCCCACCTTTAAAACCCCAAAACCACCCCAAAAAGAGAATGGAAACATCCCACCATGGTTGAGTAGTATCATCTTAAGAGCCATTGAAAAAGAGACCAATCTACGCTATAAAAACCACAGTGAGATGCTTTTTGAGATTTCAAATCCCAATAAAGTAAAACCCTATTTTGATAAAAAAACCACACTAATTGAGCGTCAACCAATTGCCGTCTATCGAGCATTGTTTACGGTTTCCTTTTTTATGAACTTGGTTTTGGTGGTTTTGTTGTTGAGGTGATGTGTCTGCTCTCTTAATAACAGACCTTCTTATCTGAAATTACCCCGATACTGTTTGCTCCATACTTATCTTGTAACTCATAGATATCACTTCTTTTCATGCGTCCCAAAGAGTTGAATGCTCTTCCTCCGAGAAAGAGACTCTTTTGGGCTTGTTCTTTTAAGATGTTTCCTTTTAGTACGGCGTACTGGTATGGCTCGTAGTGTTTTAGGTTGTGTCTGTTTTTAGCCCGTTTTAGTTCAGCAATTTCGGGGAAAAAATAGGATTTTCCTGTTAAGTAGCGTGATATCTCATTTTTACTACTAAACTCACTCATTTCAGATATATAGCGTTTGTAGTTGTTGTAGTAGCGACAATCTACATCGGAGCTGTTTTTTCCATTTTGACACTTGACTAGGCTTCCTGATTTGTAGGCGATGACGGAGCTGTTTAGGCTCTTTCCTATGCGATTGTAGTGGATAAACTTATTGGCCAATTTGGCTAGACTTGCTTTTGGGGAGAAGGGGTTGCTTGGCTCTCCATACATCATGTAGTAGTGTAGGGTCAATTGGGTTGGGCCAAATGCACCTGTGGTAGAGACGGCAAAGATGTTTCCTCTGGACTCTAGGTAGGTAATAACGACCAAGAGTTTATAGGCTTCTACCTGAGGGATATTTAGTTTCGTTGCTAAAGGTGTGGCTACAGCGTCATACTCCTCTGCAAAAAGAGCAATAAACCGTGCAAACTGCTCTTTGTCTCCTACTTTTCCTTTTTTAATGCCAAACGCTTTTTCTGCTCTGCTCACACGCTCTCGACTAAGCACCATATCTACCCCATTATGTACATATGCCCAACGGATAAGAGGGTAGAGATAGCCCACATCATTGAGCATATCTCTTTTTTGTAACTCTGCATAAAATGCATCTTTTGGTACAGATTTTTTAAACCCTTTTTGAGTCTGAAAACAGCTCAACTCTTCTGCTTTGATTTTATCTCGGTGTGTGGTAAAGTAGTTATTGAAAAATGAGAATTTTCTAAAGAAATCACTGTCATTTACAAATATCATCGCCCACCATCGGTTGACATAGGCCTCTTTTGATAAGTTGTTAGGATACAGCACCGTATCAAAATAGATTTTTTGAGGGGTCTCTAGCATTGGATAAAAGTTCTTTTGACACGCATGATTTTCTAAAAAGAACTGCTCTATTGAGGGGCTTTTGGCTATTTTATTTTGCCAAAATAATTTGGAGCTTGAACACCCTGCGTTCATATACTGTGTTAACATAAGCACCCATAGCACTATCTGTAACTGTTTTTTCATATCTTTAAATCCCTTTTTATTCTGTTAGTTTAATTTTAAAGAGAGATTATAACCTATCTTATGATAAAATTCCACATGAAAAAATCACTACTTATACTATTATCTGTTCTATTATGGACACCTGCGTTCTCAAAACTTAATATTATTGTCTCTATTCAACCCCAAATGGAGTTTGTCAAAAAGATTGGAGGGGAGCATATCAACCCTACGTTGATGGTACTTGCAGGGAAATCACCTCACAACTATGAACCCAAACCTCTACAGATGATAGAGGTCTCTAACGCCTCTTTATATCTTGCCATTGATGTTGAGTTTGAAAAGGTTTGGCTTCCAAAGTTTAAATCACAAAACAGTCACTTAAAGGTGGTAGATATCTCCAAAGATATCAATAAAACCAGTATAAATAAGGGTAAACATCATAAGCATGAATATGAACATAAAGATGGACTAGACCCTCATATTTGGGTTGACCCCATTAATGTAAAAATTATTGCTCGAAATATTGCTGATGCACTCTGTGCGATAGATAGCAATAACAGTGACGACTATCAGAAAAATTTAGAACACTATTTGGGGGAGCTTGATATGCTGGACAGTGAGATAAAAGAGATACTTGAAAAAACACCAAAAAACAGTAAATTTATGGTCTTTCACCCTTCGTGGGGATATTTTGCAAGAGAGTATGGCTTAGAGCAGATTGCTATTGAAGTTGAAGGGAAAAGCCCCAAACCAAAAGAGATTATTGCGATTTTAAAAGAGGCGAAAAAAGAGAAGATAAAGGCTATTTTTACACAACCTGAGTTCTCTGATAAGTCAGCTCGAATTATTGCCAATGAGTTAAAAATAGAGGTTATCAAAACCTCTCCTTTGGCAAAAGATTGGGCTAAAAACCTTAAAAACTTGGCAAAAGCAATTGTCAACGGTAGATAAAATATGTCAGTTATTGAAATCAAAAACCTCTCCTTTGCTTATCATAAACACAATGTCTTAGAGGAGATAAATCTTAAGGTACAAGAGAGAGATTTTTTGGCAATCATTGGTCCTAATGGTGGGGGTAAATCTACACTACTGAAACTTATTTTGGGAATTGAGACGATACAAAAAGGGGAGATAGAAACCTTTGGAGAGAAACCCACTAAAAATCTCTCAAAAATCGGCTATGTACCCCAAGACACCAATATCAATACCGATTTCCCAATTAAAGTAATAGAAGTGGTAATGATGGGACATATTGGAACAAAACAGCCTCTTTTTGGGTATGCCAAAGAGGAGATTATGTGTGCAAGGGGAGCATTGGCACAGGTCGGCATGGAGGAGTTTGCTCAAAAAAAGATAGGTGAACTCTCAGGAGGTCAACGGCAACGGGTGATGATAGCCAGAGCGTTGTGTGCCCATCCTAAAATCTTGGTACTCGATGAGCCTACTTCCAATATTGATGTGGATGGTCAACAGCAGATATATGAACTTCTCAAATTGCTCAATAAAAGTATTACCATTATTGTGGTAAGCCATGCTATCTCTATGGTACTTGGCTTTGCGTCTAAAATAGTACATATCAACAAAAAAATGACCTCTCATAAATTTAATAATAAGAAAGAAGAACCATCAGAGCATTTTTGTGAAGTTGAGTTTTTTAATACGTTAAAAGAGGCAACATGATAGAAGCACTCTCCTATGAATTTATCCAAAATGCACTTATTGCTGGGGTACTGGTCTCTATTGCTTCAGGAATTATTGGCTCATTAATCGTGGTCAACCGTATGGTATTTTTAGCAGGAGGAATTGCACACACTGCCTATGGGGGGATTGGGTTGGCTGTCTTTTTTGGTTTTCCTATCTTTTTAGGAGCTTCCATTTTTTCAGTGATTTCAGCACTTATCATCTCCTTTATCACCTTTAATCATCGCAACCGAATGGATACCTTTATTGGTCTTATGTGGGCTGTGGGCATGGCTTTGGGCGTGGTTCTTATAGATTTGACACCTGGGTACAATATCGATCTGATGAGTTATCTCTTTGGCTCTATTTTGGCTGTAAGTCACAATGATTTGTATTATATGGGAGGACTTCTTTTTGTAATTATCTTTATCATGACTTTTTGGTACCGTGATATATTAGCCGTCTCTTATGATAGTCAATACGCCTCTTTGCGAGGTATCAATGTCAAGTTTTTCTATACACTAATTTTAGTACTTTCAGCACTCACCGTAGTTGTTGCCATTAAAGTTGTGGGACTTATCTTGGTCATTGCCCTGCTTACCATCCCCGTCTATATCGCTGAAAAACTCTCAAACACCCTCTCTATAATGATGATATTATCAGGATTTTTCTCCTCTATTTTCACCCTATTTGGTCTCTATATCTCCTATACCTACAATATTGCTTCGGGGGCTGCTATTATCCTTATTTCAGCCCTTTCACTCTTTTTATTTTTGATAATCAATAAATTAAGATTACTTTAATATTAAGTATAGAAATGATATAATTTCAACACAATTTACCACAAAAGGTTGACCAGAAATAATGAAAAAGAAATTTAATAAGATAATATTATCCCTATTGATATTTAGCTCTTTAGGGTACTCAAGCAATGATGGTATCACAGAGGTGTATGAGTTTATAGGCATTCAAACAGGTGTCTCTTCAGTAAATACCCAATCAAAATCTGGCTCGGACATACTCGCCCCAAGTATTGGGTTTAAATATGGTCAACAGACATCTCAATGGAGAACTGCTATCTACTATAATTTTGGACAACACTCTGATGAGAAGTTTCATAGTTTGGTAGCACAGATTGATTATGGTGTACTCACTGAAGCGTTTGCTGATTTTCCATTTAAACCCTATATTGGTCTCTCTCTTGGGATAATGCAACACAGTTGTGATGATTATAGCAACAGTGACTTCATCTATGGAGTCAATACAGGAGTAAATTATGTACTCAATAACAGTATGGATTTAGATTTAAATTTTCAACATATGTTAACAGGAAGCGAACTTGCGAACCTTGATGGTATGAACAACTTAAATTTATCACTGCACTACTATTTCGACTAAAATATCAGGAGAAGACATTGTCATTTTTTTCATACCAAACCATTAAAAACATTCTATTCAAACTCGACCCCGAGACGGCTCACTCTATTGGGGGATTAACCCTTAAAGCTTCTGCTTATGCCCCTACCATTCTAAAATTGGCAAAAAAACACTACTTTGTGCAAGAGCCTATTTTAAGACAAGAGCTGTTTGGACGAAAGTTTCTAAACCCCGTAGGACTGGCTGCTGGATTTGATAAAAATGGTGAGTACATTACTGCCATGCCTACCCTTGGATTTGGTTATACAGAAATCGGTACCATCACCCCAAAACCACAAGATGGAAACCCTCGTCCACGTCTCTTTCGACTCAAAGAGGAGCGTTCTATCCAAAATGCAATGGGATTTAATAACCGTGGTGCAGAGTTTATGAAGAAACGTCTTGATAAACTCTACTTTTTTGACTATCCCATTGGAATCAATATCGGTAAAAATAAACTTACTTCCGAAGAGGATGCACTAAAAGATTATGAATCACTGCTTCATACCTTTAAAGGTTATGGGGACTATATCATCATCAATATCTCCTCTCCAAACACCCCAGGTCTTCGTGATTTACAAAATGAGAAGTTTATCACCGATCTCTTTACCATGGCAAAAGGGATTACAGACCAACCCATATTTTTAAAAATTGCTCCTGATATGACAGAAAAAGATGCCATTGATTTGTGTACCACGGCTGTCAATGCAGGGGCTTCTGGGATTATTGCTACCAACACCACCATCGACTACTCTGTCACCCCAAATGCCAAAGATTTTGGGGGAATTTCAGGGGCATTGGTGCGTGAAAAATCATTTAAACTCTTTCAAGCAATTGGAAAAGAGCTTTATGGTAAAACCACTCTTATCTCTGTGGGGGGAATTGAGACAGCAGAGGATGCCTATCGACGAATCAAAGCAGGGGCTACCCTTGTGCAAGTCTACTCCATGCTTATCTACAATGGACCAAAGATGATAAAAGAGATAAATGAGGGATTAATAGAACTTCTAA
>CAYVNI010000234.1:0-13082 GCA_964452815.1 uncultured Sulfurovum sp. | reverse complement strand
AGTACCAATCCTGCTGGGAACGTTACAAAGAACACAGTCATAACGACGGGTAACCATTGGAAAATCTTCTGTTGCATTGGGTCGGTCATGGTATTTGGTGTAATTCTCTGTTGATACCACATTGATGCACCCATAAGCAGTGGTAAGATAAACAGTGGGTCTTTTAGAGACAAATCTGTAATCCACAACATCCACTCAGCACCTTGAAGCTCTACAGCATTTAATAGTACCCGATAGATAGCAAAGAAGATTGGAATTTGTAAAATCATCGGTAGACACCCTCCCATAGGGTTAGCACCATGCTTCTTATAGAGTTCCATCATCTTAGCATTCATCTTTTGTGGGTCTTTTTTATACTTCTCTTTTATCTCTGTCATCTTAGGTGCAAGGTCTTTAAGCTTTTGCATAGAGAGCATACCCTTATACGATAGAGGGAAAAGTAACAGTTTAATCAATAGAGTAACAGCCACAATCGCCCAACCCCAGTTACCAAAAATCTTATGGAACCACTCTAAAACTTTAAAGAGAGGTTTAGAGATAAAGGTAAACCAACCATACTCAATCGCATCGGTCAATTGAGGGTGAATATTTTTTAAAATATCTGACTCTTTTGGTCCAAGATAACCATGCAAAGCAAGAGACTGTTCACCTTGAACAAATATTAGAGCATTCTCCTTATCTACTAAAAGTGTAGAGACATTCAAGGGCTTCTCAAAATTGTAAAGAATAGAGGTAAAGTATCTATCAAATGAAGAGGCAAAGTCAGCATTTATACCAGATAGTGCCTCCTCTACATCACCATCTTCAAGTATAACTACTGTGCCATTGGTTCTTTTAATTAATGCACCCTGCACTACCATATATAAAGTATGGTCAGCATTGGGTCTCTGTCCTGTGGTTATAAAGTACTGCTCAGGTGTTGAGAGTTCAATATTTATATCATAATGTCCATCAGCATAAAATTTTAACGTTTTTGTAATGGTGGTAGTACTAAGTTTTTGAGTCAAGACAACGGTGCTTTCTCCACTCTTCAAATCAAGTTTTTCTACAGAAGAGGTGTATGGTGTCTTAAGTGCCTCTTTATTTAAATTGGCATCTGCAAAACGAATCTCTAATGGTTTGACCCATTCAGCATTTAATAGCTCTAGTTTTTTTCCCTCATATTCATACTTCTTTTCAAGCATTTTAACCTGTGCAATTCGTCCCAGTTCATCAATACTATAAACAAATCTATTGGAGTTAACAGTCGCTAAAGACTTAACCGTTGTTACAGGTGCTGATGCGGCTTGAACCGTTGCTTTATTACTGGTAGCAGGAGTACTACTGTTTGCTATCTTTGGTGTCTGTTGCTCTTGCGTTGTAACCGTTCCATTTTGCTCAATTGGCTTTGTTGTCTTAGGCATAACCATATCAAATACGACAAATACCATAAATGACAATACCAGTGCTAACAGAAGTCTCTTCTGTAAATCTTGTTGTTGTTCCACTATAAATCACCCTTTGAATTATTAACTGTTAGAATATATTATTTTTTCGTTATATTATATTATTTAGTTAAGAATTTTATTTTTAATTAATGAAAATATTATAGCTAAAAGTGTTTAAAAATATCATTGTTTTACGGCTTTTAAACGCTTTAATGCCTTAAAAATATTGTTGGTTGTTTTATGGTAACAATTGTTGAGGAGAGAGGGCTTTGCCACAAGAATATATTGTCCTGTGTTCAAATTATCCACATGGAGAAGAAGTTGTGAACGAAGAAGTCGCTTGGCACGATTTCTATGAACTGCGTTACCAACTTTTTTACTGGCAACTATCCCAAACCTATACTCTGTATCATGAGACTGATAAAAGAGTACAAATTGTGAGGTGTGTACAGTTTTAGAGTTTTTATAAACCCGATTGAACTCTTTAGTAGTTTTTAGGCTACTAAAATGTTTTAAACTGCTAATCTTTTTCTACCTTTTGCTCTTCTAGCAGAGATAACTTTTCTTCCGTTTTTAGTTTTCATTCTTGTTCTAAATCCGTGAGTTCTTTTTCTTGGTGTGTTATGTGGTTGAAACGTTCTTTTCATAACTGATAACCATCCTTATTAGTATTTTACTCACTGTTTAATATGAGCATTTATTTGGAACGCGATTTTACCTCAATTTGACTTAAGAAAATGTTATTATTTGCATATAACAATCAAAATAATGTTTTTTACACCAATAAATAGGCAAACTCCTCTACCCAATCCTCCCAAACCATAGAAGATTCTACATCTATTTGGTTCTGTTGCATGTCTTTTACCAACATCACAGAGAACTCTTTGGGAAGGGTCAGAGAAAATTTTAACGCGTTGTCTATCTTAACTTTTGTTGAGTCTCCTCTAATATTTGAGATAACCCCTGCAATAAGAGCAAAAAGCACTTGCGAATCATGCTCTACCTCTACCTCTTCACCGTTTAAAAGTTTCTCTATACTAGGAAGTCGGTGCATCACTTTTCTAAAACTCATAAATGCTGTGGCACTCTGCACCCCCACTGCACCTGAGATGATGTCCATAAGCAGACCCTGCTCTATTCCTGATTTTAAAATCCTATTCACATACTCCCACGAGCGAGGAGTGGGAAATGATTTTTGATTTTTGGAGGGGTCAAAATCAAAAAGCTTCTCACTATCATAGTGCAAAAAAGCGATAACTGAGCTATCTATCCCTGCCCCATATGCCCACCCCTTCCAATCCTCAAAACTCACCTCCATGCTAAGATGCACAAAACGGTTCGCAAGAGGAGGTGGCATACGGTAGACCACCCCACGGTCACTCTCATGATTTCCAGCGGCAACAATACTCCACCCCTTTGGCAATTCATAATCACCTACTTTTCTGTCCAGTACCAACTGATAAGCAGATGCCTGAACCGATGGGGGGGCTGTGTTTATCTCATCTAAAAACAAAATCCCCTTTGATTCGGGATTTTTGGGTAAAAAATTTGGACTTGCCCAGACAGCTTCATGATTATCTTTATCAAAAAAAGGAATCCCTTTTAAATCGGTAGGGTCAAGCAAAGAGAGTCGTAAATCAACAAACTCTAACTCTTTTTTAATCGCTATCTGTTTTATAATAGAAGATTTCCCAATCCCAGGGCTTCCCCATACAAAAACAGGAATTTGTGACTCTATTAATCTGTCCAAACTTTTACTGATATCTTCTGCTTTCATTGTTTTGCTCCTCTTTTAATATCTATCATCATTTCTCATTCCCCTATGTGCCGAGTTTACACTCTCTAAATAGGTTGGATTTTGCGTCATAAGTGTAATAAGTTCGGAATCTAAAGCAAACTGCTCCAAGTAGATAAGCTTTGTCGATGGGTTTATCGCTAACCCCCTATTAAACAGATGAATATTTTTCTCTCCTAGTTCCTCTAAAATAGCTTGTGGTGTGGCAGGGTTTGATGCCACATTTATCACAATTTCCTCTTCTCCATGTAGATAAAACTGTTCCAAGAGCTTTGGTTCTAAGTTGGGATTGAGACTCAATGGCATCATAAACGCCTCACCATATTTGGCATATAAGCTACCCAACTGCTTACTATTTAGCTCTCGATTGGAGGCCAGTTTATAATCTAACACTCTATTCATCCCAATAAGCCATTCAACAACCTCTGATATACGCTGATTTTCACCCATAAATAGCATAATATCTTCACTTAAAGTGGCTTCTAAGATAGCCTTTAGTCTTATTTTACTTAATCTTTGAAATGTCAAAAGAGAGCCAACTATTTCATCATTATCGTTTAGCAACTCCACAAAAATCCCATCATCCAAACTGTCATTTTGTGTCAACATCAGCTTCGTTACCTCATCAGCCTTTTTAAAAATCAGCTCTTGGGCATCCACGCTTATGGCACTGTTACACGCCAAAAAGCTATTGATTCGATTATCATTAAAACTCAATAGATAGCGTATGTTCTCATGGGCAATATAAGGGTTAAGTGCCACAATTTCACGCAAATTCTTAGGGCGTAAATCCTCTTTTCTGCTCTGCTTTATGTTATGGTTTGGCATGGTAAGCATCGCATCTAACACCTCTGCTCTCTTGGTATCTCTGGCGATATTGGAGAGCGTAATAGGAGAGTAGACCATAGCAGGGTCACGAAACCCCACAGGGTCATAAAAACGCTCCACAAAGGTAATGGTCATATCACGGTTATCATCGTTCTCATAGACCCCATCTTCACCCCAGTTATACATCTTGAAGAGTTTCAGATAGACCTCATCAGCAAAGGCACTGTTTTTGAGTTGACGCTTTAGACGCTCTTGGTCATTGGAGAGCTTAAGTGACATCATTAGGGTATTGGGCTTAATATGTGTGGTATAAAACTCCTCAAACGTTGCCAAATGTACCTCAGGTATTTTTAAATCATACAAATCATAAGAGGTCTGCTCCTCCAAAGGGGTCAACATGGTACTCAACACACTCAATGCTACCTCTTGCCCCGTATACTTATCGGCATAGCTCATGCCTTGGGATTCTAAAAAGTTACCTAGCTCTTTGGGGGTAAAATTGGTCACACGCCCCAGAAAAAGAACAATGCCACCTTGCTTCTCTTTAAATATATTTTTCATAAAATGATAATATCTAAAAAAGACTAAATTACTCCTATTTTTTTAATTTATATATTATTGTGCCTATTTTTTATACAACAAAAATATAGCTATCAAAATAAAATAACAAAATTTGTACCTTTTTTAACCATATTTTTTACCTATTTTATCTCGCAAAACAGCCTAAAATAGGATAAAATCAAACATCAAAAATTTTAAAAGGATGAGATTATGTTAGACAACCCGTCATATATTATTGACACATTTTTTGCCATTTTTACAATGGTTTTAATTATCTTTATGGTTCCTGGTTTTGCGATGCTAGAGGCTGGACTGGTAAGAACCAAAAATGTTACGGCCGTACTCACCATGAACGTTATGATTTACGCTGTGGCTTCTATGAGCTTTATGCTCATTGGATATGAGTATGCGTTTGGCTCTTGGGAGCATCAGGATAGTATCTCAAAATATGCTTTTTTCCTCTTTCAAATGGCATTTGTTGGGAAAGTAGTAAACATCATGAGTGGTGGGGTGAGTGAGCGTTCACGAATCATTCCTCTTGCTATCTTTACCATTGCTGTTGGTGCATTTATCTACCCTACCATTGTAAACATAACATGGGGAGCAAACTTCTTGGCAGATACTCCTTTTGATATCTCAGCCATGTCTGACCTTGCAGGGTCTACGGTTATTCACTCTACAGGTGGCTGGGCGTTGATGGCAGCTATTCTAATTATGGGGGCTAGAAAAGGGAAATATAAAAAGAATGGGGCAGTTAAAGTTATCCCTGCTTCAAATATTCCATTGGTCACTCTTGGGGCATTTCTACTCTGGATTGGTTGGTTTGGATTCAATGGAGGTTCAGTAGGTTCAATAAGCTCAAAAGAGAATGCAGATGCTGTGGCACTCACCATTATGAATACCAACACAGGTGGTCTATCAGGTGCGATTATGGCATGGGGTCTTACCTTTTTCAGATACAAAAAGTTTGATATCACCATGATTTTGAATGGTGCATTGGGTGGATTGGTAGCTGTTACGGCAGGTCCTGACCAGTTCTCTATGTATCAACCTATCTTAATTGGTGGAATTGGTGGGGCTTTGGTAGTTTGGTTTGTACCATTTTTTGACAAACTAAAACTAGATGACCCTGTTGGGGCATTATCAGTACACTTGGTAAATGGAATTTGGGGAACACTCGCTGTTGCTATTTTTGTAGATGGTGTAAGCTATTGGAACCAAATTAAAGGTATACTTGTGGTTGCAGGAATTGTATTTCCCCTCTCATTTATCGTTATCTATATCATCAACAAAATCTTCCATCTTACAGCCGATGAAGAGGAGCAGTTGATAGGAATTGATGAGACAGAGTGTGGTATGGAAGCGTATCCTGAATTTAGACGAACAATATAACAAACAAAGGAACAACATGAAAAGAATAGAAGCAATCATCAAACCATTTAAGTTAGAAGATGTAAAAGATGCTCTCGTAGAAGCAGGTATTGAGGGGATGACCATCTCTGAGGTAAAAGGGTATGGACGACAACAAGGACACGCAGAACTCTATAGAGGTGCTGAGTATGTGGTGGAGTTTATCCCTAAAGTAAAAATTGACATTATTGTGAGCAATGAAGAGTATGCAAATCTTGCCATCGAGACCATTATTGCCGCAGCCCATACAGGAAAAATTGGTGATGGGAAAATTTTTGTAACCGACATAGAGAGAACCATTCGTATCAGAACTGGGGAAGAGGACGAAGAGGCTATTTAACAACTCCACCCCCTAAAAAGAGGGTGGTTTTTCTCTTTTTAGGATAAGCCTTTTCGACTTTATACCATCAAGGCAAATAATAAGTCACAGCAATAAGCAACAGAACTATACGAAGCCAAATAATAGGAATGAGTCTATATTTTAGCCTTACATTTTTTAAACCCATAAAGTAGTCAATTACCAATCCTCCTTTTATAAATGTGGTTATAAGTAAAATAGCAACAAGGGAGTTGTTGATTAATTTCAGGTAGCCTAATAGATATGCAAAGATAGTTAATATAACTAAAATAATCCATATAATTTTAACTCTTTTTTTCATCTTTTTTCTCCTATCTGATAATATAAACCAGTGGAAAGAGTACAATCCACAACAAATCTACCATGTGCCAATAGGATGCACCTGTTTCAAAACCACGGTAATCATTTGGGGTATAGCCTACTCTTTTTGTCTTTTTATAAATATTAAATAAGATGATAGAACCCAAAATAACGTGCATGAAATGAAATACCGTAAGCAGAAGATAGAACATAAAGAATTTATTGGTACTTAGGGTAATACCTTCTCCAAAGATATAATAAAACTCTGAAAATTTAATAACCAAAAAAGCGATACCACAAAGAAGAGCGTAAAGAAGCCATTGAGATGCTCTGTTGTTAGACTCTTTTATGCTCTTTTGGGTCATTTCAGAAATAGCTTGAACAGCTAGAACCACAAAATAACTGCTTGTAATTAAGATAAGTGTATTAATAAAACCTGATGTCTGATTTAGTAAGAGTTGAGAGTTATTAAACATCTCAACATTTGACCTTCTTGAAAAGGCATATCCTAAAAAAAGAAGCCCAAAGGTTACCAACTCAACATAGATAATAATCCAAATGGCAAAATCTCCAGAAGGATACTTCTCTTTTATGGTTCTACTTTTAGACATTAAAAACCCTTTTTCTCAAAATGTAAAGCAATAAGTTTTTCAAGTACTTCAAGTACCTCTTTTTCATCACTAAGTGACTCAACAATAGAGTGCATACAAGCTTGATAGGGGTCAAAACCTTTTACTATGAGTTTACCTGCATAGATAAGAAGTCGGGTTGAGACAGCCTCTTGAATATCGGTATCATCTAACTCTCTAATCTCACTTGCAATATCTACAAGTTTTTTAGCTATTGTCTCCTCTATTCCACTCTCTTTTATTAGAACCTCTTTTTCTATTTCTGCTTTAGGATAGTCAAAACTAAGTGAGATAAAACGCTGTTTGGTACTAGGCTTCATCCCTTTAAGCACATTTTGATAACCAGGGTTATAAGAGACCACCAACATAAAATCAGGATGTGCCTCTATGGTTTCTCCTGTTCTATCTATGGGTAAAACCCTACGGTAATCTGCCAAAGAGTGAAGAACTACAGTAGTATCTTTTCGGGCTTCTATAATCTCATCAATATAACAGATACCCCCATTTCGTACAGCTTTGGTTAGTGGTCCATCTTGCCAATAAGTACCTTTTTCATTAATAAGATGTCTACCTACCAAATCAGATGCACTTAAATCATCATGACAGACTACGGTATGAACATCTAATCCAAGCTCTTCACCCATAGACTCTATAAATCTTGTTTTCCCACACCCTGTAGGTCCTTTAATCAAAATTGGTAGGTTCATTTCAAATGCAGTTTTAAAAAGCTCTACCTCATTCGATTGTGGTAAGTAATAGTTTTTTGACATTGTTACTCCTTATTTTGTTAAATTTATATAGACATCTGTAAGCACTTTTGGTAACTTTTGACCATTGCGAACTACGGCGTATCCATCTCTTCCAAAGAGGTAGCTTAGATACTCTTTTGCATCCATATCAACGGTAATACAAAAAGGGGTAATCCCTTTTCGTTTTGCCTCTTCTAGTGCTTTTTTGGTATCTTCTATTCCATATCTTCCATCGTATCTATCTTCATCATTTGGTTTTCCATCACTAATAATAAGTAAAAGTTTGTTACTACTCTGCTGTTTCTCTAAGATTTTGGTAGACTCTCTTATACCAGCTCCCATTCGAGTATAGTATTGTGGTTTAATCGCCTCTACTCTTCCTCTAATCAGATTAGAGTAGGACTCTTTAAAGTTTTTGATAATAGAAAAATAGACTTTTTTATTTTGCAACGATGAAAAGGTATAGATAGCAAACTTATCTTGTAGCTTCTCCAACGCTTCACTAAAAACCATTAAAGAGTCTTTGATAACATCAATAATCCGTACCTCTTGAGTAATTCCCCCTTCTGTGGAGAGTGATATATCTGCTAAAATCAGAGTGGACATATCTCGTGTTTTCTTTTCATAAGTTGTATAGAAATTTTGATGATGCATTGACTTGTTTTGATGCCCACAATACTCTATCCAGCTATCCATATTAATCTCATCACCATAAGGAAGGTGGTCATTTTTGATACGATTTAACTGTAGAAGGTCGAGTTCATTTTGAATCTTTTTTACAGTTTTTTTCAATCTTAGGGGTAACTCTATAGGAGTAACATTGGTTGTGATTTGGGGTAATATTCGTACATATTTTACCAAATATTCAGACTTTAAATAGTCCCACTCATCAATGTAATGCCCTTTCCCAAGAGGATAGGTTACGGTAGTATCAGGTAGGAGTTCCAAATCCATTTTGATTCGTGCCGAGAGGTTTGCCTGTTTCTGCCCAATGGTTATTTCGTCTAAATCTTCTGCATGATAGAGTGCATCTTCATCAAAACTATCATCTTCGCATCTGTCCACATTAACCTGTTCAAAAATACTCATCAACGATTCAGGCAAAAAAGCTAAAAAACCATCAGTTTCATGTTTGTCATCTATCTGTTGAGTCTGCTTTTTCATCTGAAGTTCATCTGTTTTATCACTAGACTCTTCTCGTCTTGGCTCTTCTTGTGTTGGCTCTTCTTGTTCATCTTCACTGCTGTTGGCTTTATAGAGTGTAAGGGGCGAGGCATATATCCAAAATGGATTGGGGTAATCATTTGTTAACGCTTCATCTAAAGATTTAACAAATGACAACTGTTCATATCTCTGTATAAGATAGGTTGTAGCATTTTCATAAAAGTTTTGAAATCCACTATAGCGTTGAGTCAGATAGTCAGTAGCAAGTTGGTTTTGTTTAAATCCATTACCTTTAATACTATTTACTTTGGTTGCCATAGCAATAAGCCAATAGTACAACATCTCATTCTCCTCTTTTGTTGGAAAATAGGCAAACGATGCAGGAAGATAGATAGACTCTTCATCTTGCCATGTAAGATAGAACTCTTGACCTAAAAAAGATATCTTTTCTAAAATAGTTCTATTGGTTTGAATGTATCTCTTATCGGTAATTTGTAAATCCTTACCTTTTTCACCACCCATAAGGCGATGAAAAAGGGTTAATGACTTACTAATATCAGAGAAATATACTCTTGCTTCATCATGAAACTTATCTACTTTTCTATTTAGGTACTTGTCCCAAACTCTACCGATACTCTCTTCAAACTCAAGCCAATAGTGAATCATTTTTTCTACCTATGCCTGACCAGTCTCTTCTTTTATAAAGAAACTAGAAAAGTAAGTGAGTAGTCCAGAAAAAACAAGCAGACCAAAACCAGCACGAATCATATAGATGCCATTAATAGACTCTTGTGACTCCATAAACCCTATAAGCTCTGTTCCTACTCTTTGGTCAAATATCTGAACCAAACCAGCAGCACTTAGAGCCAAGGTAAGACCCAACATACCGATATTCATCATCCAAAATGAAGCCAGTTCTACCTTTTGAGCTTTAGCAGAGTTACCATGTGGACGACCTCTTAAGATTGGCATGGCATAAGAAATTATAGTGAAAACTATCATAACATAAGCACCATAAAACGAGAGGTGACCATGTGCAGCTGTTAACTGTGTACCGTGAGTATACATATTGACGGGTGCTAAGGTGTGAAAGAATCCCCAAACTCCAGCCCCAATAAATCCCATTACAGCTGTACCTTTTGCCCAAGTAAGAGCCATCTCGTTGTCATGTTTTATCTTTCGTTCTCGTGTCATGGTAAAGGCAAAAAGAATCATAAGTAAAAATGGTAGAGGCTCTACAGCCGATGAGATAGACCCAATCCATAACCAATACTCAGGAGCTCCCATATAGAAGAAGTGGTGACCTGTTCCTAAGATACCTGATACCATGGTCATAGCAATAATTAAATAGAGCCATTTATCAATATGTTCTCTATCTACACCTGTTACTTTAATCAATACAAATGCCAAAATAGCACCAAGAATAAGCTCCCAAGTTGCTTCAACCCATAAGTGAACAGTAAACCACCAAAAGAACTTATCCATAATAAGGTTATCAGGAACATAAAATGCAAACAAGAAGAATACGGCAAGACCTAAAAGACCTGTAAGCAATACCGTTGTAATAACAGTTTTTCTTCCTTTAATTATAGTCATACCAACATTAAGAAGGTAAGATAAAACAACAAGTACAATACCTACTTTAGTTGGTAATGGTTGCTCTAAAAACTCTCTACCCATGGTAGGTAACAGCTCATTAAAGGTAATCTCTGTTAATGTTGCATAAGGAACAAATAGATAACCTAAAATTGTCAGTACTCCTGCTACTAAAAAGACCCAAAAGGTAATTATTGCCAATTTAGGACTCCAAAGTTCACTCTCTGTCTCTTCAGGCACTAAATAGTAGGTTGCACCCATAAAACCAAAGAGTAACAAGACAATAAGTAAATTGGTATGTACCATTCTAAGTACGTTAAATGGAATCAATGGAAATAAGAAATCTCCCCAAATATACTGAATACCCATCAGTAGACCAAAAAGAATCTCTCCTGCTAGAAGAATTAGTGCAAAAATAAAATATGGTTTTGCGACCATTTGTGATGTATATTTCATATCTCTCTCCTACCCTTCTATTGTTGGTGGCCAGTCATTGGCATTTACTTTAGATGTCCAAATCAGAAAGTCTGATAAGTTATCAACTTCTGCTGGAGTTAAATTAAACTGTGGCATCTTTCTTCTGTTAGGGATATTAAGTGGCTGTGCTGCCATCCACCCTTGCATATAGGCTTTAAAGCCTGTTTCATCTGAAGCTCCTCTTCGTTGGAACACATTCATAAGCTCTGGGGCATAATAAGCACCTTCTCCTACTATGGTATGACAACCAACACAGTCGTTTTTCTCCCAAAGTTTTTTTCCAGCCACAACACTTTGGGTCATATTTTGTTGATTTGAGCGTTTTGGAATTTGATGTACGGTATCAAAAGTTAAAGCAATAAATATCATAAGGGCAAATATACCACCACCATAATAGATATTTTTTGCCATACTTTTCGTTATACGTTCAGTCATAAAATCATCCTCATTTAAATTTCTATCTCTAAGTAGTATTTGTGATATTATCCAAATAAAGTTAATTCTACCTTTAAGTAGTAATTATATTTGTTTTTTGTATAATATAAAATATTAATGACAACTTAAAGGTCTCTTATGCAGTTAAGTAACAGCTCCCAGTATGCGATACGAATCTTAGCTTATATGGCAGACAAGAAAGATTCCAAACTTTTAAACGCTACCCAATTGGCTAAAACACTCTATATTCCTTATAAATTTTTGACCAAGATTATGACAGAATTGGTAAAGAGTGGGCTAGTAGTCTCTATACGAGGAAGAGATGGTGGATACAAATTTGAAAAAGAGACATCCGAAATTATGGTCAGTGATATTTTAACTATTTTTAATGATTCCATAAAAGATGAACAGTGTGTTTTGGGTATAGGATTTTGTAATGGACTCTGTAAATGTGCATTACATGACCAATGGATAAAACCTAGATACCTTTTACAAAAGATGTTTGAGGAGTCCAGTTTAGAAGATATTGCTGGAAAAGGTTGTAAGATATAATATTAGATATCGAAAATAACTCTAGCACCTATTATATCTATTCATCCCAATAGCTAAAGACCATTGGAATCTATGCTAAGGGTTATTAAAGATGAGAGCGTTTACTAATCTAACTCATGCTCAAAAACCAAATCAAGTTGCTTAAACTCTAAATGTTTTTGAATTATATCCACTAGCTCTCTGCTATCAAGTAAAGAGTAAGAGATTAAACTCTCCTGTACTTCTCTGCTATAAAGTTCACTCAATATAGCAACATACTCCTCTTTTAAATAGGGGGTAACTGTTTTTAAATCATTTAAAATATCTACCCGATAGGCTTCAAAATCATCTTTAGTATAATCACCTGACATCTCATCTTTATCCACATCATAAACAGCTTCGAGCATTTTTCTAAATATAAAATCTTCAAAGTTCTTAGCCAAAACTTCGGTCTCATTCATATCATTCCAAACAAGTACAATGGCACTCTCTCCATCTGTTTTCATATGCTTATAAAAAGCATAGACATTCCCTTCATCTGTTTTGGCAAAGGGGATAAACTCATGCTTGTCAATATCCCACAACTCATCAAATTTAAAATCAAACATCCCCTCAGCTGTCAATAGCTCAAAATCAAACCCTCCTGTGTGCAAAAAAAGTGGTGGGTTCTCTTTGATATTAGGATAAATAGTTTTTGCCCAATTCTCATCCGACGAGAAAGGTTCAGTTCGACCATTCATCCAATCAAGCATATTATCATCCCATAATTTTTTAAAAATCTTAGGATATTTATGGTTATATTTGGACTCAAGCTCTTTTAAT
>CAYVNI010000233.1:0-4990 GCA_964452815.1 uncultured Sulfurovum sp. | reverse complement strand
AGTTGAGTCAACAGTTATAGAGGGGTATGGAGATTCCAATATGAACTTACTCTCATTTATGGCAAAGAAGCATCACAATATCAAAGATGTGAAAAAAGCCTATAAAGATGCTCAACTAAAAAATGAGGCGAGAGACCCAAGCACCCCTATCTATCTGAGTTATACTTTGGAGGATTTGGCAAAGGTAAAATCTCAACCTCATGAGTATGCACAGTATTATGCTGTTGGTTTAAAACAACCAATAGGTATAATTTCACTACAACAGTTAAAAAAGGAAACGAGTAAATGAAAAAAGAAAAAATAACAGATATAAGAAGCATTGATTTTAAAATTATAGCAAAAGGTCATGGTGTGGTAAATTGGAATGGCCCAACCAGTTTAAGATTAGATAGTGGAAAAACAGCTGATAATCATACTATGCCTAAGCTTCGTGGTTATACCAATTTAACAGGTAAAGAAAAAAAAGATACAGGTTATAAGTATCGTAAAGAAGCAACAGATATTGATTTCAAAGAGACACCTCTATACATAAGTCAAAACTGTGTGCGTCATCATCTTTTTAGAGAACAAGCTTTTGACCTGCATTATGCAACAGAAAATCCAAAAAGTACAATAAAAATTCTTGCTTCTATCGTAGGTTTAATGAGAGGATATGTGATACCTTCTAGTTCATATAAAAGAACAAGCCCATTATTACTTGAGGATTTTGTAGACCAATTGGGTAATGGAAACTTTGAACAGTTTGGACAAGCAGGAGAGAGAGATAGCTCCTCTTTTTATTCCAAAACAACCTTTGGAGATACCAAATATATCTCTTATGGTTCAATAAGTATAGAGCAGTTACAGTTTATTTCACTTGATAAAAAGTTTGACCGTGAAGCGATGGAGATTAAGACAGGTGAGGGTGAAAAGGTAGCTAAATTGGTAGAAGAGTATATTGCTTCTATTGATACTAAAGGTCGTTCGCCTAAAGCTTCGTTTCATGAAAACTGTGTGAGAAATGGAACAATCTTTGAAGAGGGAGAGAATGGAATCTTGCTCAATGATGATGCTGTAGCTGTACTGATAGACGAGACACTTCGTATGATTAGTGAACTCTCTATTCGTCAAGCTAAATCTTATATGTATGTTGATGAGATTATAGTGGACTATAATGATTCATCTCAGATGATGAGAATCAAGCAAGATGAGAGTAGTGTTAGTAGCAATCCAAATTCTCAATATGCTCACTACTTTTATGCAAAAGAGAAGTAATGAAAATAGAGATAGAGTATGAGGCTTCATGGCGAAACTCTTTTCTTGATGGTAGTAATGATGAAGCCTTACCAAAAAAGGGAAGAAAGTTTATAGGTTCCATAACGGCTTTGAAAAAGAGTGAGAACTATATATCAAGAAAAGTTGAAAAAAGTACAGTTATGGGAATTTTAAATAGACTTATAGGAGACCAACGAAAGCTTTATCAGGCACGAGAAGATAAAGAGTATTATTTTAAAGATATTGAAGATAAAGTTACCTTTGATGATATAGATGAAAAGAGAATTGAAAATCATGAATTGGTATATTTACGAAATATATCAGGAAATACCGACCAAAACTCATTTACAGGGATGATAAAGACCAATGATTCTATGTTTACTTCAGATTATTCGGTTGAGTTTTGGGGTGTTTTGGCACTTGATATTGATGGGCTTTTAGAGTTTATTGTTCATGGTAAAGAGATAGATGAGGTTATTGAGCTAGACCCCTTGGTCATCTCTGATAGGTTTGCCCAAATTGGCAAGTTTAAAGCTATAGAAGAGAATCAAGAGGTGCTAAAAGCATTGGAGGTTTTAGAGAAAAATTTTGAGGGAACAAACTATAAAAATAATAAAGGTTTGGTTGTTCCTCTTAATCTTTACTGTTCTGCTCTCTATTTACAGTTGGCACGACTCTCTTCTGAATATGATTTGAGTTCTGCTCTTACTAAATCAGGAACAATTACAGGAATCTCTAAACGCTTATTTACCAAAAAAGATTTTATGAATCGTTTTACAACAGGAGAGAAAAAGAAGATTTTTGGAAATCCATATATTCAAAAGCTAAAGATAAAAGGGGTAGGTGAAGTGACCTCTATGTTGACAAAGGCTAGTGGTGTTTTGGAGATTGTCATAGATATACCAAGAGATGAAGCTAAATATTTAAGAAAACTGATAAATAACGCAGGGGTTTCTAGTTTCTATCTTGGCAAAAAAGGTTTGGCATATGTGACCAAAATTGATATAAGAGAGGTAAAAAAGAGATGACTCACTATATAGATATAAGACTCAATCCCAATAAAGAGATAAGAGAAAATGTACTACTAAACCAACTCTATACAGCTTTTCATAAACGATTATACGAGTTAAAAGCAAAAAATATTGCTCTAAGCTTCCCTGAATATCGTCTAAAACTTGGTAGACTCTTTAGAGTTCATGGCTCAAAAGAGGCTCTTGAAAAGCTACAAGCCAAAGAGTGGCTAGGAAAATATGCCAACTATTGCAAGGTCTCCAAAATCGAATCCATTCCCCAAAAAGTACAATATAGAACTATCTATAGAATACAACAAAACATGACCGAAGCAAAACTAAGACGGCTTGTGAACTACCTCTAGCTAAAGAGCTAGAGGCTTCCTAACTAGCAGACTCCAACGAGTCTGAATTTGAAAGGCTTTCTGATTTATAGTCTTGAAGGCTAATTCCTAGCCCAAGAGACTCCAATCCTCTGCGTTCTATATTCTCACTGGCATTAATGTCAGCATTAATCTCATGATGACACCTTAAGCACTTGAATTTAGATTGAGTTTTGCGATTGTTTTTATCTTTGTATCCACACCTATTACAAATTTGGCTTGTGTATTGTGGGTTAACTTTTACAAATAGTTTCTCATTAAGCATAGTCTGTTTGTACTGTAGCATTGCTACAAATTGATAGAATGAGGCTGAAAGGATTGAACGGTTTAAACCTGATTTTTGTTTGATGTTTTTTCCATGTTTTTGTTCATTTCCTTTAGAAGATTTTGTCATATTTTTTAATTTCAAATCCTCAACTGCTATCGACTCAAACTTATCTGTTAAAGTTTTAGATATTTTGTGATATAAGTCACTCTTTTTATTGCTCTGTTGTTTTTTTAGTCTGTTAATTTTTCTTTGGGTTTTTTGATAATTTTTACCTTTTTTTACTTTTAATTTTCGAGTTTTTATATCTCTTCTTGACTGTTTTTTTTGAAGTGTTTTTATCACTTTTCCAAATTGAACTGCTCTTCTATTTTGGCTTCCATTATCTAAAAGTTGCTCTCCATCAAAAGGCATAGAGATAGCAAAATTATTTACATTTAAATCTATTCCAATAGACTTAGTCATATCAAGATTTTCACTTGTCACGACTAAATCTATCTCTTTTTTAAACTCTATCCCAAAACTTACAAAATATCCTGTTGCATCTTTTGAGATAGTGATTGAACACATTTTATAATTTTTTGGTAAATCTCTGTGATATCTGATTTTTATATTTTCACGAATCAGTCTTAATATCTCAAATCTATCATTGTCATGCTCTAAAATTGAGTAGCCTTGATTATTCCAACTGAAGGATTGATTCATATTTTTTGATGATTTGAATTTTGGAAATCCTAAATTAATTGCTTTGGCTTTCTCTTTTGGGGTTACTGCTTTAGCAATTGCCTTTTTTCTTTCAGCCACTACCTCTTTTAGAAAAGCTCTATTCACTGCTTTTTGAAAATTTATTCTAGCTTGTTGAGTGACTACTGTTTTATACTCTAATTTTCTTGCCATTAAAATATTTTTTACCTCTTGGTCAATCTCTTTTTGTTTTCTATGGGTTTGTTTCTCTTTTGGCAAAGTTTTGTTTTTCTCTTGCTCCTCTTTCCAAAGATTTAGACATATATTATAAGCTTGATTGTAGATGAACATTTGGTGGTTTAAAATAGTTTGTTGTTCTATGGTGGGATAGAGTCTGTATTTGTAGCCTAGGTTTACGATTTTTAAGTAAGGTAAATTTAACTCCAGTCTGCTCATCTGTTATTTTTTCCTTGATTCTCTACATACTCTTTTAAAATATCTAAACTTACTCCACCTGTTGTTGCTAAGAAGAAACTTCGACTCCAAAATGCCTCTTTCCAAAGTTTTAATCTAATTTCAGGAAACTCTTTTTTGATTAATCTGCTACTTGCACTTTTATAAGCATTCAAAAATTTCTTTATTTCACTTTTTGGTTCGGCTTTAAAGAGTATATGAAGATGGTCTATGTCACTATTAAATTCGATTATCTCCAATTTATACTGCTCTTTACATCCAATATATTCAAATATCTCTCTTAATCTATCACAAATATTTTCATCTATCACTTTTCTTCGATATTTTACAACCAATATTAGATGATATTGCAATAGGTAGACTGAATGTTTATTTGTATCGTAAATACTCTTCATGTAGGAATCTTAGCTTAAAATTACTGAATTATTACTTTATCCACCCCTTTTCAATTCATCCCCGTCTTAGAGAACGGGGTTTTCTGGAAGTTTTTAGATAAAAAGAGCCAAAGAGGGCAAAGGTGGTTTTAATGAGGAGGATATAAAAAAATATCGTATCAAGATGCTTCAAGGTGGCTTAGATAACCCTTATGTAGAGTTGATGAGTGAATCAGGAAAAAAGAAAAATGGTGCAAAAGAGAGATTACACAGACGATTTATAGCCTTTGGAGAGTTACAAGAGAGCGAAACAAAAGGTGAGTTTGATTTGTTCGGATTAAGCAAGGTCTCAACTATTCCTTGGTTTTGATTTTGAGTCAAAAAAGAGACCTTTATTTTTTGCATTATTAGAAAAGCCCGAAATCTAGGGCTTTTGAAAACTATAAAAAAATAATGGTATAATTCGTAAAAATAGCTTTAAATCCGAGTATATAGGGACTTCCGAGCATTAATTTGCTGTGTACTGCCGTGTAGGTAGCTTGGAAG
>CAYVNI010000232.1:0-11541 GCA_964452815.1 uncultured Sulfurovum sp. | reverse complement strand
AATTGAGATTTTAAAGAGTAAAAGTTTTGCCAATCAAGAGATTTCAATTGGGGGAGACAGTGCTTTGATTCTTGACAACAGACACTACTCTAATCCACTAGAAAAACTATTAAAAGAGAAAAAAGTTCTTGAGGGGTTTTTGAAGGAGAATTTGACTCCTGCTTCAAACAGATATTGGTTTATTGAGAGTAAAATTAATATAGAAGCAACAGTGCTTTTCTGTGTAGAGAGCAATATTATTAATGAAAAACTACCAACAGGATTTGATTATATTGAAGAGTATCTGACCCATAGAGAAGAGAAAATTGCAAAAGTAAGCAGTAGCCTCAATACCTTTAAACTTCTTGTCAATATGCTCAATGCCAAAAGGATAAAAGAGATTGCCTCACTTTTATCCTTGGAGAAGAGAACAAGTGTTTTTGATAATGAAGAGATAGAGAGTGAAGTGTTAATCGCTTCATAATTCTCTTTTATCTCTACTTTTTTCTCTATAGTTTATTGGTGGTGGTTGTGACACAAAAATCTATTTTTATTTAGCATAACCTCCCCAAAAATAGTCAAAGAGAGATTTAACGCTTTGGCTATTCTCTCAATACTTTTTAGATTGTCACTCTCAAATCCTATTAGCATCTCATACTCTTCACCACTCTCTCCTATCTCTTTTTCTATGGTGATAAGCTCTTTAAATCCTATCTCATTATGGTCTAAAAGTTTATTGGTATCACAAAAGAGTCCATCGCTAATATCCATGCCTACACCCAGATGGGGTCGAGCTTTTTGGATAAACTTTTGTCGTAAAATTGGTGCTATAAAGCGAGAATCATCAGAAATCTCTTCCCCATTAAAAAGCCGATTTAAATCCTGTTTACTCTCTCCTAAAGAGCCTGTATAGGCGAGTAGATTTCCCTCTTTTAACCCTCTGCGTGTGAGGGGATTGTTGGACTCAGATATGATAGTAATGCTAAAATCCAAACGCTCACCCACGATGGTATCCCCCCCTATAATCTCACAAGAGTACTCTTCTGCCACCTTGTGTAGGGACTCTAAAATAGTATCTATCTCATCGGTTGTCATCTCTTTTGGCATAGAGAGTGTCACCAAAGCATAGAGAGGTTTCGCATTCATCGCAATGGCATCAGAGATATTTACAAGCATCGCTTTTCGTGCTATCTGTGCAAGACTCATCCACTCTCTTTTAAAATGCACATTCTCAAAAAAAGCATCCATGCTGTAGATTTTATCCCCCACCATTGCTCCATCATCACCGATATAACTTGAACTTAATTTACTTATTAGATACTCTTCTTTATTCATCTTTAACCTTTAACATTAATGGAAAAATTGTAACATAATTAAGTCAATTAAGTGCTATAGTTTTGCTTTCTATAGGTTGTAATCAGCTTGTAATGGGCTTGTGAATATAATCTATACAAATTCTTAATTTTTAAAAGGACATGGTAGAATGAGTATGAAAATATACGAATATGACGCTGTAATTGTTGGTTCTGGTCTCGCTGGATTGGCTGCCGCCAAAGAGCTTACAGAAGCAGGTAAAAAAACAGCTGTCATTACAAAACTTCACCCACTAAGAAGCCACTCAGGGGCTGCTCAAGGTGGAATAAATGCAGCATTACATGAAGATGACTCTACAGAACTTCACGAATTTGATACCGTAAAAGGTTCTGATTATTTAGCAGACCAAGACTGTGTTGAGCTTATGTGTACCAAAGCACCAGAGACCATTCGTTGGGTAGAGAGAATGGGTGCGACTTTTTCAAGAGATGAAGAGGGGAAGATTGCTATTCGTCCTTTTGGTGGACAGTCGAAGCCCAGAGCATGTTATGCAAAAGACAGAACAGGATTGGCTGTACTTCAAGCGATTTATGAACAAGCAGACAGAGCAGGGATAGAGGTGTTTGATGAGTGGTACTGTGCTGACCTTATCTATGAGGATGGGAAAGTATCTGGAATTGTAGCCTATGATATTAGAAACTCTGAACCGGCTATTTTTAATGCTAAAGTGACCATGTTTGCAACAGGTGGACATGGTAGAGCATATAAATTTAACTCAAATGCACATGCAAATACAGGTGATTCACTCTCTATTGTGGCACGTCATGGTCTTCCTCTTGAAGATATGGAGTTTGTACAGTTTCACCCAAGTGGACTTGGTGGTTCAGGGGTACTTATCTCTGAAGCAGCAAGAGGTGAGGGTGGTCGTCTCTTTAATTCTGAGGGTGAACGATTTATGACCAAGTATGCTCCAAATGCGATGGAGTTGGCCTCTCGTGATGTGGTGAGCCGTGCCATTATGGAAGAGGTTCGTCAAGGTAAAGGGGTTGGTAAAGATGGACAGTCGGTTAATATCGACTTGACCCACCTTGATCCTGAGATTATCTTGACACGTCTTCCTGAGCTTAGAGAGTTGGCAATTGCGTTCCAAGGGCAAGATATGCTCAAAGAGCCTATCCATATCTCTGCTACGGCACACTACTCTATGGGGGGAATTCCAACCAATATCAACTGTGAAGTTAGAAAATCTCCAACCGAGATGACCGAAGGATTCTATGCTGCTGGTGAGTGTTCTTGTGTCTCTGTACATGGGGCAAATAGATTGGGTGCAAACTCGGTACTTGAAGCCCTTCTCTTTGGTCGTCATGCTGGTGAGAACATGGTTAAAAAGCTTGATGAGGGAATTGAACTTCGTCCTGCGAAAGAGTCTGATGCTGATGGAATGTTGGCAGAGATGGAGAAGCTTAAAACTTCCAATGGTAAAGAGCGTGTTCCTGCATTAAGAGAACGGTTACAGGTGGGAATGACTAAAAATGCTGGTGTATTTAGAACCAAAGAGTCGCTTGAAGAGCAGATTGCTCTTATTGATGAGCTTTTGGGTCGATTTAATAACATTAGAATTGATGACAAGTCGGCTACTTTTAATACTGATTTACAAGAGGCGATAGAGCTTGGACATATGTTAGAGTTCTCTAAGTTTATTGTAGATGGTGCGTTAAATCGTGAAGAGAGCCGTGGTGGTCACTTCCGTGAAGATTTCCCAACGAGAGATGATGTGAACTATTTGAAACATACCTATGCATATATGGACAAAGATTTTAACATGACCCATGACTGGGGTGAAGTGGTGCTTGGTAAGTTTGAGCCTAAAGAGCGTACATATTAAGGAGGGCTTGATGAGCAAAGATACACGAAAAGTAACAATTAAAGCGTTTAGATTTAACGCTGAAACCGATTATCTTCCATATACCAAAGAGTATGAGATGGAAGTGGGAAAAGATGAGCTTATCCTTGATTTAATGAACCGTATCAAGTGGGAACATGATGGTTCATTCTCTTATCGTCGTTCATGTCGTCATGGTATTTGTGGGGCATGTGCTGTTAAAGTAAATGGAAAAGCCACACTTGCTTGTAAGCAAAATGCAATGGAGCTTCTTGACCTGTTTGATAATGATATTACCATAGAGCCATCTAGCAAGAAACGTGCTGTTAAAGATATGATTATTGACAAGTCTGATTTTTGGGAAAAACACTCGGCTGTTAAACCCTATGTCATTGCAGACATTGACCCACGTCCAGCATCAGAGAGTATTCAGACCATAGCAGAGTTTGATGCGATGTTGGATTCTGATTTATGTATTCAGTGTGGTGCGTGTCACTACTCTTGTCCTGCATTGGAGGTCAATGAAGACTACCTCGGACCTGCAGCGTTGAACGCAGCGTTTAGATTTACCTCGGATACCAGAGATGAAGCGACCAAAGAGAGACTAGAGATAGTGTTTGAAACAGGTGCTGGTGTTTGGGATTGTGTTAAGTGTAATGAGTGTGCTGAAGCGTGTCCAAAAGAGATTAATCCTATTCAAAAGATTGGTAAGCTTCACAATATGCAGTTTAAGCATAAAGTGGCACAGAGTAATATTGCAACCCGTCACGCAGAGGGGTTTGTCCGAAGTATTAGAAAGCATGGTTTCTTGGATGAGGCTGATATTGTTGTCTACTCTGAGGGCTATTTGGGAATGTACAAACACCTCAAAACGGCTCTTAAGATGATGAAAGCAGGGAAAATTCACTGGCAAGATGGTGTTCCATTTATCGACAATATGCCAAAAATTAAAAATTTAGATGAGGTTCAAAAACTTATTGATATCTCAATGACCAATAAACTGTAAGGAAAAAAGATGAGTAAATTTGAATATGCACTGTTTACAGGTTGTACAGCAAAACAATCAACACCAGAACTTCTGTCATCTACTCTTGCAGTAGCTGATAAGTTAGGAATCAAGATTCATATATTAGAGGAGGCTTCATGTTGTGGAGCGTCTCACCTACAGGATTTTGATGAGTTTTTAGCACACGTTTTAAATGCACGTAACATCTGTTATGCAGAAAAGTTAGGCTTGACCATGATTACCATCTGTAACACGTGTCAACTTAACTCAGCAATGACCAAATATGCACTTGATTCTGACCCAGTGTTAAAAGCAAAAGTAAATGAAAAACTGGCAGAAGTAGGTTTAGAATACAAAGGTACCTCAGAGATTAAACACTTCCTCTATACGTTAATAGATGAGTATGGTTTGAGTAATATTAAAGATAAAGTCACTGTTCCACTAAGTAACTTTAATATTGCACCATTTTATGGGTGTCATAATATTCGTTCAACAGACCAACATCACTCTAAGACCTATGGAGAGAACTCCTATGTGCCAACCTCACTTGATGAGTTGATTTTGGCACTGGAGGGGCATCCTGTGGATTACAGCCACAAAAATAAATGTTGTGGTTTTCATGTGGAGCTTCAGGCGACACACACCTCAGAGGTGTTGGCAGGTAATGCAATGGTAGATGCGATTGATAATGATGCTGACCTTATGGTAACACCTTGTCCACTCTGCCACCTCAAAATGGATACCTACCAAGATGATGTGGGTAAAGTAGTGGGTCGTGATATCGAGCTGCCTGTTTTACATATGCCACAAATGGTAGCACTTGCTTTGGGTTGTACTGAAAAAGAGATTGGGCTTAATTTCCACGTTCAAAAAGCAAAACAGCTCTTTACTGAGGCTACAGCGTAATTTTTGATGATAGAAGCAGTTGTAGATACTGTCTTTGACCTAGGTTATCTGGGTTTTTTCTTCTACATGATAGTTGTGGGGACATTTATACCTCTCCCCACACAACTTATACTTGTCCCTTCTGGTTATTTGGTCTCACAAGGTAAGCTAGACTTTGCAACCATTGTGGTTGTTACTTCCACGGGAACTACCATCGGTGCATTGATAAACTATCACCTTTCTCATTCTTTATCCAAACGACTTATGAATGGAAATAAGCTAAAAAAAATAGAAAAATTTTTTAAGAAATATGGAAAAATTTCTGTTTTTTTAGCCCCTCTTACTTTTGGACTGGGACAATATATCTCAATTCCAGCAGGAGTTACAAAAATGCCACTATCGTGGTTTATCCCTCTTATTTTTCTCTCTAACTCCATTTGGAACAGTGCCATGCTTACTCTTGGGTATCTCTTTGGTACATCGGTAGACAAAGAGGTGGGCTATTTGGCTATGGGTGGGGTGATTTTTGTGGTTATACTGGTCTCTACTCTTATTTATAAGGAGTTAAAATAATAGTTTTTTATACAAGTATATTTATTATTAATTTAATTAATAATAAATATACTTTATTATTAATTAAATATTTTGCTTCTACTGTTGCATTATCTTTAATTATAAGATACAATTAAAAATATTAAATTACGGAGGAGTAAGTATATGAAAAAAATAGTTTTAATTTCAACAGTTGTATCAACATTGTTATTGGCAACAAATGGGGATGTGATGATAGGTCATGGACCAAAATCAAGTGCGATGGGGGGCGTAGGTATTGCAATAGGTAATGGAGCCGAATCAGCACTCTCCAACCCTGCTATGATTAAATCAGTAGAGAAGAGTGAGTTCACAGGGAGTGCTACCATGTTTGCACCTAATGTTGAGTTTGGTTCAAATGCAGGTGCCAATGCAATGGGTGCTAATATGGGTGGTGCTTATCCAAATTCAGCTCCTGTTACTTATCAGAAATCTACATTTGACTTTTCAGTAATCCCTGACTTCTCATATGCTACCAGAGTAAATGAAAATATTGTAACGGGCTTGACTATTGATGGTACAGCAGGTCTTGGTGTTGACTATAAAGGGAAGCAGATGAGTGGGGCATTTGATATGACAACGAATCTTGCTATTGCAAAAGTTGGTATTCCTGTAGCATATACCATTCCTAACTCAGGTATAACTTTGGGTGCTGAGGCGATTATGCAGTATAGTACACTAGAGATTAATTATAATACTCCTCAAGGTCCTTCAAGCAATGCTGAAGAGAGTAGTACTGATTTTGGATTTGAACTGGGAGCAAGTTATGTAATTGGTGACTTTACATTGGGTGCTGTTTATCAGTCTGAAATAAAAGCAAGTTATAAAAATAACATCTCAAAAGCGATGACAGATTTTGGTATTAAGGGTGTAACTTCAGGAGACAATCTTGACCAACCTGCTGAAACAGGTGTGGGTATTGCTTATCACAAAGGTGAGCATAGTGTGGCATTGGATTATAGAAGTATTCATTGGGCAGACAGTGAAGGGTATGCAGATTTTGGATGGAAAGACCAAGATGTAATTGCGATTGGTTATGCGTATGATACACCTACATGGACAGTTAGACTAGGATATAACCATGGAGATTCTCCAATTAGAGAGCTTAACGCGAAGTCACAAGCGACACCAAGTTCTGCTTATGAGAACTCAGCCATTAACTTCTTTAATCTCTCTGGATTCCCTGCTGTTATTGAAGATCACTTTACATTGGGTGGAGATTATAAGTTAGCAAAAGATTTAGATTTAAATTTTGCCTATGTCTATTCTCCTGAAAATACTGTAACCTTTGATACCTCAGGTATGACACAAGGAATGGTGATGCAAGGTGCTATGGCGAATGGTGCAAGTCAAGGAGATGCAATGGCAGCTGCTGGACAAGCACAAGGCTCAACAGCTTCCACAAAACACTCTCAACAAGCACTAACACTGGGTGCAACGTATAGATTTTAATCTATATATCTACCCCCTATTACCCTATAAAGCTCTTAGGGTAGATATAATTTCATAAATATATTCCATATTACTATTATTTTTATCATATACAAGATGGAATTTTCTTTTCATGGGTCTATTATTTATTCGTGATTGATAGAGTTCTTTGTATTTTAGTTCACTCTGAATAGTAAGTTGTGAAACTATAGCAATAGTGGGGTTTACTGTATTTGGTTTTGACCATTTTATGCTCTGTATCATCGCTGTTGGATTTCCTATCTCTACAAGAGAGTTAAAACTTTGATAGGAGAGGTTAAATTTTTTTAAAAAATTGGTTACAAATGCTCGGGTGAGTGTTCCCTCGGGACGGCAAATTAGTTTACAAGTAGAAATCTCCTCTTTACCAAATGTATCAGGAAGAGGTTTTTTAGAGCAGACAACAAGCTCATCACTCATCCACTCTTTAAATATGAGCTTTTCATCTGCAAGAGGTGATTCGATAAGACCCATCTCAAACTCTCCTGATCGTACTCTGGCTAGTATCTCATCGCATGGTATAATTGAGAGTTGAATTTTACTCTCAACTATCTCTTGAATTTTATGAATTGGTTCTCCTGGTAGGATATATGAGCCAATGGTGTATGACGCTGCTAACTTATAAGTAGTTGAAATATCCTCTGTCATTAATATTACCTTATTTCTATTATTATATAATCTTATGCAAATTGTATCACATTTCCCTTTTAAGGTGCTAATAACAGTTAAAAAAAAGGGGTTTAGAGAAATATGTAAAGAAATGACACATTCTTCTATTCTTTATTGGAATAGAAGATTTATGGAAAAGAGGAGTTAAAACTCCTTCTCCTCTTTCTTATTCATAGCACTTGTATTGTCCATTAAAACAGGAACGAAAATAAGTGATACAAAAACAGCTGCAACCGTACCTGAGATAAGGGCAATACCTAGACCTCCAAATATTGGGTCACCTGCAAGTAAGGCAGAACCCAAAATAATTGCAACAGCTGTAAGCATAATAGGTTTTGCACGGGTTGCCGCCGCCATAGCAATGGCTCTGGTCTTTTCAACGCCTTCATTGTTAATAAGCCCCATTGCAAAATCAATAAGAAGCAGAGAGTTTCTTGAGCTAATTCCCATCAGTGCAATAAATCCAATTAAGGAGGTGGCTGTGAGGAAGAATGTTTGAGAGGTAAACATATCCATAACCCAGTGACCAATAATAACCCCAATAAGTGATAAAAATGAACCCACAAGGATAATCCCACTGAGTGCAAAACTCTTGTAGTAGATAACCAACAAGAAGAAGATAAGAACAAGGGCTGCGATAAAGGCAGCACCAAGGTCTCTAAAGGTGTCAAGTGAGACTTTCATCTCTCCATCCCATCGAAGTAAAAATTTTTCACCTGTTCGCTTATCGGTAAGGTAGAGGTCAAACATATAGGTACTAAATCCAGCTTTTTCAATATTGTACTGTGTGGAAAAATACTTTAACATGGTTTTACGGGCTTCTAGTAGCGGATAGAGTTGGGATACCATATCAGTCTCAGCGATAACATTAATCATTCGATTAAGGTCTTTGTGCATAATCATTGGTATTGATTTTACTTTTTTAACGTGAACTACTTCTGATAAAGGAACCATCATCCCTTTCATATTCATCAAGTTCAATGATGAAAGCTTGGCTTTTAATGAGTCGATTGAACCTGAATGAAGTTGACTGGTCTCTCTGCTAAGGACTAAAAAAATTGGTATTTGGCTTGAGTGATGTTCAGAGTTTTTAGTCGCGATAACCATTCCTTCAAAAGCCAAATAGAGGATATTGTTAACTTGTTTCATCCCCAGTCCACTTCTTGCTATTTTTTCGGCATCTGGAACAAGGTTAAACTTTTCAAAAATATCATCAGCCATAATATCTATATCTACTAGCCCTTTTGTCTCAGAAAGAATTTTAGCAACCTCTACAGAGAGTTTTCTATTTTGTTCAATGTTATCTCCATGTACCTCAAGTACAATAGAGGCTAGGGTAGGTGGTCCTGATGGTTGCTCTATAAGTTTAATAGATGTTCCTGGAATAACACTAGAACAGGTTTTATCAATGATGGGTCTAAGTCGTTGGGTCATTAAAAATGATGGTTCCACCCGACTATGTTTATCCGTGAGATTGATGGCAATTTCAGCAACATTCTCTGTCTGTTTCATACTGGCACCCTTGACCAATCCTGCGTAATCAAGAGGAATTCCTTGACCATAAAAAGCTTCCATATTGAGAATTTCATTCTCTTTTCTTAAGATATTTAAGACACATGAGGTCACTTTCTTAGTCTGATACATTGAGCTTCCCGTTGGGGTGTCTATGTAAATGGAGTAGGTATTTGCACTTTTTCCTGGTAACATTCTTGCCAAAACAAGCTCATTACTTAACATTGTTAATGTGGCAAAAAAGGAAATAGCTGTTAAGATAATAATACAAAATTTAATAATCTTAGAGCGTAATGCAAAATAGATAAATCTCTCAAAGAGACCTGCTTTGTGGTTATTGTCCATCTTTGTCTCCTTTATTATCTTCTGGTTTTATATTATCTTTTAAGTTTTCATCATGTTCAGGTTTTTTAAGCAGTTTTAGGCTTAAGTAAGGGGTAAATATATAAGCTACCACAAGTGAGGCAAAGAGTGCCACAGGAACATTATATGGAATAGGTTTCATAAATGACCCCATCATTCCCCCAACAAATGCCATTGGAACCATGGTCATAATAATTGCTAGTGTTGCAATGTTAGTAGGTCCTCCAACTTCATCTGTTGCCTCAACGAGTAAGGCTCCCATCTCTTTGTCTTTGGCACTCTCTTCATGTAGATGTCTGTGGATATTTTCGATAACAATAATGGCGGCATCAACCAGCAATCCCAAGGAGAGAAGGAAGGCAAAAAGCGTAATTCTATTCATTGTTTGACCACTTATATAGGCGATAAATAGGGTAATTGCCAAAATAGCAGGAACAGAAAAAGTAACAATAATAGATTCTCTCCAACCCAGTGCAAAGACCAACATAATGGCAATAATAATAATGGTGATAACAAGGTGATGCATCAGCTCATTAACAGCCTCATTGGCTCTATCCCCATAGTTTCTAGTTATAAGATACCCCATTCCCATCTCTTCAAATTTACCATGATACTCCTCTAGCATTTTCTCCACATCTTGAGATACAAAAACAGCATTTGTTCCTGCCAGTTTTGCGATACTAAGTGTAATTTGTGGAATATCTTGCTTGAAGAAAGGGTTGGTTCTATTGTTGTCTTTTCTATGAATAAGTGTAACATCTCTAAAGTTTTGTTTATCAATACCAATCTCGACTTTTGCTACATCCCTCAGATAAATAGGGGAACCCATATATTGTGCAACAATAACATTTTGAACATCTGAGATACTCTCAATGGCATTGGTGATGCCAAACAGAACCAGTTTTCCATCACTACTTCGTCCTTTAACATTGGGTACAGAGACAGCAAGTGATTGAATCGCTTGCATTAGTTGACCCATAGAGAGGTGATAAGCAGAGAGCTTTCCCATATCAACTTCAACATTAAATTGCTCAATATGCTCTCCCTGAAGGGTTGTTTTAGCAACATTTTCAATGGCATTAATCTTGTGTTGAAAGGCTTGAACTTCTTCTAAAAAATCATAAGGGTTGAGTTTTGAGTTTGGTTTTTGGTATAGTGCTACTGTCATAATAGGAACATCAATGTCAATATCAAATGGTTTGATAATCGGTTGCATTGTTCCTTTGGGAAGCTTGTCCATATTCTGCATTACTTTATCATAGAGCTTGAGGTTTGAGTCCTCTCTATTTTCTCCAATATAATACATTACATTAACAATTCCAACATTCTCAATTGCCATTCCATAGATATGCTCAATTCCTTGAACTTCACGAAGCTTTTTCTCCAATGGTTTAACAATGACATTCTCTATCTCACTGGGTGTAACCCCTGGCATAGGGACAATAATACTTCCTCCCGAGATAGCAATCTGTGGGTCTTCCTCTCTTGGCATAGTATTGAGTGCAATCCAACCAATAGCAATCAGGACAATTCCGAGTACTGCTGTGAGGGGATTTCTTAGAAAGCCTATGGCAAGTTTTCCAGCAACATCTTTTATCTCATACGGTTTATTGTGTGGCATGGTTAACCTTTTATATGGACTTTAGCATACATACCTGGATAGATAGATTTGCCTTTTTTCTTAAATTTAACTTTCATTTTAAATTTATGGGTCATAGGATTTGAGTTGGGAATAATGGAGTAAATCTTTCCTGTAGATTTAAACTTAATAGAGGGAACCTCAATGGCTACTTTTTTACCCAACTCTATGTATCTTAGGTTGCTCTCTGATATCTCAACAATAATACTAAGTCTACTCAAATCGGTAAGA
>CAYVNI010000231.1:0-6315 GCA_964452815.1 uncultured Sulfurovum sp. | reverse complement strand
GCGTGTTCTGATTTGCCTGAAAAATCGGATGAAATCTTTATGGATAATCTGATTTTATCGCTACTATTTAGCAAACTTTGATATAGGCTTTGTTATAACATTTAATTAAACAAGGAGCAGAGATGTTAAAAAAATATTTTAGAATTTTCACAATGAGCTATATTATTATACTCGGTACAGTATTGGGGGCAGGGCTGTTGGCAGGAATCGTGGTTGCTCCAACCATTTTTCACTCGGAAGCTCTGCTGGGTTCTGAACTTTTGAGCCATTTTCAAGAGGGGTTACTGATGACCCATGTGTTTGAGAAGTTGGCGTATGTTGTAAACTTTTTGGTCGTGGTGGTGATACTCTATGAGGTGATAAAATATAAAGCGTTTGAGAGTGATAGATGGTCGATTATGACCACTTTTTTAGTTGCAGGAACGGGGCTTCTTTTTACCTCTTACTATATGCCAAGTATCTTAGAGATGCAGGGTCTTGGAGAGGCTATGACACAGAGTGATAGGTTTGCTTCGGTTCACTCTGTAAGTGAGATAACGTTTAAAATTTTCTCTTTTGCTACCTTGGCTCTTTTGATTATGAATTTAAAAAAGGCGTTGCGATAGTATGGATATTTTAGAGACAAAAGAGAAGATGGTTTTTGATGAAAAACATCCACTTATTGAGATAAAACACCTTCAAAAGGTTTTTGGAACAAAAGAGGTTCTAGCCGATGTCAATCTGATTTTTCCAGAGGGTTCAACGACTGTTATATTGGGACTTTCAGGTGGAGGAAAATCAACCATCATCAAACATATTGTGGGGCTGATGAAGCCGACAAGCGGAGAGATTTTTGTGGATGGTACAAATGTGGCTACCTGTTCAGAAAAAGAGCTTCGTGAGGTGCGTAAAAATATCGGTTATCTCTTTCAAGATGGGGCGATGTTTGACAGTATGAATATCTTTGATAACGTGGCATTTCCTCTGCGAGAACATTTTAAACTCTCTGAAAAAGAGATAGAGGAGAGGGTGATGAAGATGCTCTCCATGACAGGACTCGATGCCAAGCGTGTGGCAAAACTAGCCCCAAATGAGTTAAGTGGTGGAATGCGTAAGAGAGCAGGATTGGCACGAGCAATTATTATGGAGCCTAAGATTATCCTCTATGATGAACCAACATCAGGGCTTGACCCCATTACCAGTGACCTTATTACGCAACTGATTTTAAAATTGCAAAAAGAGCTAGGTGTTACCTCTGTTTTGATTACCCATGATATGAAAGAGAGTTTTAAATCAGCTGACTATTTGGCCTTTTTATTTGATGGTAAGATTATTGAGTGGGCAGATAATGAGGGGTTTAAGAACACCACCAACCCCTATGTGAGGCAGTTGCTCAATGGTAGTGGGAAAGGGCCTATTCAGTTTAATGATTAATTTAGATAATGAAAAACTAAAACACCCCTTTCAACCCATCGTCTTCAATGATAGCAAGGTTTTAATTTTGGGTTCATTCCCAAGCATAGACTCATTTAAAAATAGTTTTTACTATGCCCATCCTCGCAATCAGTTTTGGAAGATACTCTCAACCGTGACCAATTACCCAATAAACAACCAAGACCAAAAGATATGGCTACTCAAAGAGTCCAAGTTGGCTCTTTGGGATATGGTGGCAAACTGTACGCGTGATAGCTCTTTGGATAGTTCGTTAGAGGATATAGAGGTGAATGATATCGCTTCTTTTTTGGAGGAGAACCCAACTATTGGTAAAATTGCCTTTACAGGACGTTTGGCAGAGCGACTTTTTAAGCTACATTTTGACCACTTGGAGATAGAAACCATCTATTTGCCCTCTCCTTCAAGTGCTTATGCTAAGATGTCATTAGAAAATAAAATATTTATATATAAAGAGAAGTTAGGGATTTAATCGTGGCAGTTTGGGCAATTGGTGATATTCAAGGGTGTTTTGACTCCTTGCAAGAGATACTAAAAAAGATAAAATTTAATCCAAAAAAAGATACACTTTGGGTCGCAGGTGACTTGGTCAATCGTGGGGATAAATCGCTTGAAACGCTTAATTATCTCTACTCGATTAAAGGGTCTATCCAAGTGGTTTTGGGCAATCATGATATCGCTCTTATTTCAGCCTATGCAGGGGTAAAAAAATCAAATTTTACCATTCAACCTATCTTAGATGCACCCAATGCCAAAGAGCTTATTGACTGGTTACGTCATCAGCCTTTTTTACATTGGGACTATAGGCTAGGTTACGCGATGGCACACGCAGGTATCTCTCCTCAGTTTGATTTTGGGATGGCGATTCAACACGCATCACGGATTGAGAAGAAATTACGAGGGCGAAATTATAAAGCGTGGCTCAAACATATGAATAAAAAAAGCTCCAATAAATTTAATGCAAAAGCAACCTCTCTTGATATAGAGAAGTATATTTTAAGCTCATTTATAAGTATGCGTTTTTGTGAAGATGATGGAAAACTAGACTTTAAACAGAAAGGAATGCCAACCTCTCTAAAAGTTATAAAAAAGGGTCTAATGCCTTGGTTCGCCTGTCCTACCCGAAAAAAGATGAGCATGAAAATACTCTTTGGTCACTGGTCAACATTGGGTTACTACCAAGATAGCAATGTACTCTCCTTAGATACAGGGTGTCTTTGGGGGCGTGAATTGACAGTTGCTAGACTTGATGTTGATGAGCCAATTTTGGTGGAGGTGAAGTGTGAGGGGAAAGCTAAGGTAAACAGCTAGAGTTTTTACTCTTTTTCTTTTCATAGGGACGTTTACCATGAAGAACCAGCGCATCTTTCTCGTTTAGTTGATATGCTTTAGAGCTTAAATCATACTGTTTGTTGTATCTTTTGGTTTCTATGTTAAATATGCCAATAAGTGTATCATAAAATAGGTCATTGGAGTAAAGTTTATTTTTATTTTTAGAGAGTGTTTGATATCTATTTTTATACCTCTCTTGATACTCTTTACTAAAATACATCAACATCGGTATCTCCGTCATCTCAAAAGTAAAATGTGCTGAACCATGACCTAGATTTTTATCAATATCATCAGCATGGTCAGGCATATAGATAAATCCCAAAACCCCTTTCTGCTTTTGAAGCTCTTTGAGAATAGAGCTTACCACATGGTCATTGTAGAGTATACTGTTATCATACTCATCGATGTGGTGGTTTTTAGGATAGTGTTTATAGTTTTTTGGGTATCGAGTGGAATAGGTGGTATGATTTCCAATAAGATGTACAAATATAATACGATTTTTTTTACTTTTTTTAGAGAGAATTTTTTGGACTTTTGGAATAAGCTCTCCATCATACTTTTGAGCTGTAATGGTATATCCAATAGAGTTATTGATGGAGGTTATATGCGTGGCACTGTGTGCAATAACTGAAACCAAATTATCCCATCCCCCTAGCATATTTTGATTACTTAGCCAGTAGGTTTCTATGTCACTTTGGTTGAGTATATCTATAATAGACAGAGAGTTGTAGTAGTCTTTTTTATTATACTGATTTGCCTCTGTGAGTGCAAGGCTCAATACTTGCATGGTGTGGGTATGATTGGCGTATATATTATCAAATCGTAGTATTTTACCTTCATTATAGATTTTAGATAGGGAAGGAGTAGTTTTTCGTTTGTAACCATATACTCCCATATGATTTTTATTTAAAGACTCTCCAATAACAACAATATAGGTCTCCCCTTGGGCTTTTTTAATTGCCGTAAAACTTATCTCTCCTGTTGCTCTTTTCTCCTGTATCTCTCTAAACATCTCTATCTCATGTTGATATGCTTCAAACTTCTCAATGATAAAAGAGGGAAGTAAAAGAGAGGAGAGGGTGTAGAGAGAGGAGAGATAAAATATGGTAGGAAGAAGCAGAAGATAGACAACATGTTTGTTCTCTTTAAGCTGTTTTGCCTGTAGATATATCAGAGTAAAAGAGATAAATATCATAGCAAAGAAAATGACAATATACTCAGTTTTTACAAAGTCTTTAAGATACTCATAGGACTCATTTGGATTTGATTGAAATATAGCATAGAGAGAATCTTTTGTAATTTTCGAATCAAAGTTTAAAGCATAGAGAGCGAGGAGTAGAGGAGAGAGTAAAAGTAGAAAAGAGATAAGTATATTAATGGTTATTGCTATTTTCATCTTGTTTATTCTATTAAATATTTGATAAATTGTTGCCATAATAGTGCTCAGAGCAAAGAGTAAAAAACTGTATAAAAGAGTATTCTCCATCTCCAATGGAGCAAAATTTAGCCTCTCTGCGATGATAATAGATAGAAACAAGATATAAGTATAAGTTGCCAAATATAGATAGTTTAGAGAGTTAAATATAGTAAAAAAGAGAAACCAAAGTATGGGTATAAAAACAGTGGTATATCCAAAAGAGTCACTAAAATTTAGTGAGAAGGTGAGATTAAAAGATAGAAGTATCAAGATAAATATAAAAATACTTTTTATGATGATATTCTCCTCGGTTAATATAAATCTATTATATCATATGTAGATTTAAATAGTAGTTTAGAGTTTACAATCACTCCAATCTGTTTCTGACAAACCAAAGAGGGAAGCGAAATATAGTTTTTATACACCAACCCTTGATGAAAATGACCTTCAATAATCAGAGCATCTTTTGGATAGTTCTTTAATATCGCATCAAATCTCTCTTGATAATGAGTAAAATCTCCACATATTTTTTTACGCTTTAATTTCTCCATCCGATGCTCTATAATTATTTTCTCAAACGGTTTTAGCAGTAGAAGAGTAGATTTTTTTCGCAAGATATTAGAATAGAAATCATAGCCAAATCCTGTTTGATATTTATCTCCATGAGCCAAATATACATCTTGGTTATTGAGTCGGAATTTTAGGGGCTGTTCCTCTCTGCTATAGATATGAATATGAGGAAAAAGCTCTTTTAGACAAAAATCATGATTGCCCTCTAGGTAGTAAATCTCTAATTTGGTTGAGAGCTTTTGAAGTAGCTCTATCGCCTCTTGGGAGAATGTTTTGATATACTCATTGTAGCCAAAAAGTAAGTCAAAAATATCACCTATAAGAAAGAGTTGAACTCTCTTCACTTTGCCACTATCTAACGCTTTTAGAAGTGTAAGAAACTCATCTCCATGGTGTGGATAGTGTGCATCGGCTATAAAAAGAGCATTCTCTTTTATCTGCTTTGGCATTTTTCGCAGACTCCATAGAGGTTGATTTGTGAGCTATTGAGTTTAAAATCACTTATCTCTAGTGTCTCTTGTGTTTTTTTAGGGATTTTTCTATCTTGGATATCTCCACACGCTTGGCAGATAAGATGTAGATGGTCACTCTTTTTTAGTTCATATTTAGATTTTCCACCATTAATAGGTACTTCTATTATGACACTGTTTTGTTGCATCAAGATAATATTTTTGTAGATGGTAGCCAAAGATAGGGTAGGGTGAAGTTCAATTACATCCTCATATATCTCATCAATATTGGCATGACCCATAGTATCAATTGATTTCAAGATGCTTGTGCGTTGGATGGTGGCTTTTAAATCATTTGCTTTTAGTAGTGTTATATAATCTGTCATGATTTCTTGCCTTTTTTTTTTAAATAATAATTTTTATTAACAAGTAAATAATATCATAGTAAAATTAAAATAGGATAAAATTGGTCTTTTTTTACTATTGTAGTTGATTTTAATTTAAGCATTTGAGAGTATATTTTTATTGCTTTATTGCTTTATTGCTTGTTTATTAATGTTGTTCTTTTCATATAAAAACACTTTTTTTAGTAATTATTATCAAAAAGATAACAAATATTTATAATAATTTAAGATTATTAGAGATATACTTTTTTCGAGGTTGTATTATCCATACACTACAACCTTGGAAAGGTATAAGTATATGAAATAACGAAAGTAGAAATGCAAGTACAACAATTTTAATATTATTAAAGTGCCTCGAAACTCTTTAAACTAAATATAATAGACTATTGTCACATTTACTTCACGAAGTAAGTATATCTGATAGTTTCTTAAATTTTGATATTATTTTTTGTATAGTTTATATTTCTGCTTGTTTTTGTTGCTAGTTTATACCTTTTATAAAAAACTTAAAGGAAAGACGAATGAAAAAAAGATTCGTAACAATATCACTATTGTTTTTGGCTACTAGTAGTTTTATCAAAAAGGTATAGACCCCAATTACACAAGAGATGACAATACTCAGATTGTTACCGACCATGTCACAGGATTGGAGTGGGAAGATACTTTATCAGTTTCATCAGAAACTAAAACATGGTTAAATAAAGAAGTTACT
>CAYVNI010000230.1:0-3916 GCA_964452815.1 uncultured Sulfurovum sp. | reverse complement strand
AAATAGTAGAGATGACAGAGGAAGGGGATTTGGTAATTACAGCAGACATCCCTTTGGCTGACCGAATTATCACCAAAAATGCTCACGCCATTGACCACAGAGGAGAGCTTTATAGTGTAGAGAATATCAAGCAGTATCTCACCATGCGAAACTTTATGCAGGAGATGCGAGATGCAGGAGAGATAACAGGTGGACCAAAAGCATTTGGGCAAAAAGATGCCCGTGAGTTTGCCAATCAATTTAATGCTTTTTTGGGGAAAAGATTTAAAGGATATAGATAAAGATATACACGTTTATTTAAAGTAAAGTATATTTTTAACTATTTCTTAAAAAACAAATTGATATTATTTTACAAAAAAAACTTAAAGTAAAATAATGAAAAAATTAAAATATGATATTTGTGTAATTGGTTCTGGCCCTGCTGGATTTGCAGCAGCGATGCGTTCTTATGATTTTGGTAATCATGTGGTCATTGTTGAGGGTGATAATTTGGGTGGTGTAGGGGTGAGAAAGGGTGCGTTGAGTTCCAAAACCCTTTGGGAGTTATCCAGTAATTATGCCATCGCTAGACGAACAGACAGAGGCTATCGAGCCTCTTCTGTGCGTGTTAACTACAATGATGTTCGACAAACTGTATGCCAAGCCGTAGAGGAGAAAGAGTATCAACTACTCTCACAGATAGAGACTTTTGCTAAAACTCCTGATAGTACTAGAAGCATTACACTGATTAAAGGTTGGGCAACATTTAAAGACTCAAAAAATATATTGGTCAAAAAAGAGAAAGAGACCATAGAGATAGAGGCTGACAATTTTGTTATTGCCACAGGTTCTAAACCAAGAGAACATCCACTTTTGCCCATAGATGGTAAAAGAGTTGTCAACTCTGACCATATATTCTCCATCAAAAAATTTCCAAAAAGAATTTTGATTGTAGGGGCAGGAGTTATTGGTTGTGAATTTGCGACCATCTTTGCCAATTTTGAGCAGACACACGTACATCTACTGGACTCTCAATCCAAAGTTATCCCTTTTGAGGACAATGATATCAGCGACTATGTCGGAAAAAAACTGCATCAAGCAGGGGTTAATATTCATCACGAAGCAACATTAAGAGGGATTAGAGAGGAGTCAAATCACATAGATATTATACTCGATTATGAGGATAAACATACCGAAGTAATCGCTGTGGATATGATTTTGGTCTCTATCGGAAGAGTACCAAACATAGACAATCTCGGTTTGGAAAACACCAATATAAAAATAGATGAGAGAGGCAGACCACAAAGAGATGAGCGGTGTAAAGTGGATAAAAATATCTATGTAGCAGGAGACATATCAGGTAAAATGGCACTGGTCAATATCGCTGAGATGGAGGGTCGATTTGTGGCAAAAGCGATAGCCTCAAAAATAACCTATCCTCTAAGCTATAATAACATCTCTACCATTATGTTTTTCAAACCTGAAATATCAGCCATCGGACTCAATGAAAAAGAGTGTCAAGCAAGGGGCATACCCTATAAAGTCATCACCTATCAACACAGTATCATCTCTAGGGCAATCGCAATGAGAGAGACAGATGGTTTTTTCAAAATTATTGTCACAAATGAAGAGAATCCACTCATTTTAGGAATGAGAGCAGCAGGGTTACAATCGGCTGTATCCATTGTCTTTATTGCAACCATCATGAACAACAATACCCGACTCAATGACATTATGAAAACAACACACCCACACCCAAGCATCAGTGAAGGGATTCAAGAGTGTCTAAGAATACTAAAAAATAAATCCATTATGAAACCAGAGGCATTCCCAAAAGAGATTCAGTTTCGAGTATGGGGGAATGAAATAAAAGCAAAAGTAACGCCATCTAAAGTAAAAATTCAGGGCGATTTAGTTCTCGAAGGAAATTAAAAATCATTCACTTCATCTTCTGAATAATAAGTTATAATGCAGATGGAGTATTTTATTGATTTCAATCATGACAAAATTAAAGTTTTTTATGATTATAAGTGTGTAGTGGTAGTAAGAGGGTCTACCACATTGTTACCTTTGGTAGCCTATATTTAGGGGTTTTGCATAGTGCCATATTAAAAGTGACTACTATAATGACTACTCTTTCAATTCTTAAGAGGTATTTTTGATAAATTTGAGGATTTTTATAACTGTTTGTAGAGTGCCATTATAGCATAAAAGAGGAAAAAGCCCAAAATAGAAAAGGGCTATAAGACTAATGGATTGAACCATAAACGAAAAACTCAATAACTACATAAGTTGCTATACCTGTAACACTTGCTAAAATTGTTATTAATACTATCAGATGACTAAATCTATTCACGCCCTACCTCCTTTACCTTTTTTTTCAAAATACTTTTGTGTTTGCTAATTACGTCTAAAGCTTCATACATTCCAACCATTGCAATATAAGAGCCTTTTCCATAAGTTCGCATTAGCTCTAACTCCTCAAAGAGACTAAGCCAATACCTAATGGCTGTTTTGCCACCTGTACCACTAAGCCCCTTTCCTGTTCTCCATCTAGTAGGTGGTATCAGTTCGCCAAATTGTCCGACTGCTCCATTATTCCAAAGCTCTTTGGAAATTAGAATAGGACTTATTAAAGTACCGTACCACTCTTTATATTGTCTATTCTCTTTAATCGCTGTCTCATATAACTTTAACATTTTCTCATGCTCTTTTTTTTCGTTCTCTCTATCTTTTCGCATTGTCTTTATTGAATTTACTGCTTGATGCTCCATCTCATTCAACTCTTTATCATATTTTTTTATTAAAAGAGATATTAGTTTATTGACTGCATTAGCTTCACATACCTCTATGGTGTAATTGTTATCTTTGAGGATAAATGATTTTAGATTAATAGAGTTATTAGTTAAAAGAGTAGAGGGATCTTGTTTTACCCCCTCATAAATCATAACTGCAACATTGTTATTTTGGTTCATTCAGTAAGTCCTGTAACTTATCAGCTCTTTTACTTTCAAGATTCGCTACAATATTATTAGCTATTCCCTCTACTGCTAGATTAGTTAATTCATTGGTCGCGTCTCCTATCTTATTGGTTGCACTTACAAGGCTCTTTACACTTTCCCCCTGTCTGTAGATGTTATTGATAGCCGATAGTGCATAAACTTGATTCACTGCTCCTCTGATTCCTAATTCTTGGTTAGCTTGTTGTGCTTGGTTTGCTTCCATCATGGATAAGTTAGAATTAATTACGCCCATCAAATTGGTATTGTTTCTCAGAGTGTCTAATTTATCTTTTAACTCTACCTCTATATTTTTGTTTCCTAAAAAATCAGATAACAAACCACCAAAGGAGACTACTTCTATCACTACAACTAAAATAAATAAAAATAAGAATCTGTGAAACTGCTCGTTATCCATTTTACTATCTACACTTTTAACAGCATCTATTTTATTACCTGTTTTAGTTCCTATCTCTTTTTGAATCGTATTAATAGAGTTGATGAGGTTAGCTTGTCTTGTTGTTAATTTCTCCTCTTCTTTTTCTAACTCTGATAATTGCTTTCTGCTTGTGTAGATATTTTGATTAAGTTTTTTTAACTCTTTATTGGAGATGTTGGAACTCTCTTTTTTTTGCTTCACACGCTCAATAGAACTATTTATAACTGTTCGCTCTCCACTTATACTTGTTAGCCTTGTTTCTATGCTATCCAAGCTATTTTGGTAACGCTCTACGCTCTTATTTAAATTGTCTATCTCACTTTGAACACTAGACACCTCTATACCTGCAATATCTGTTTTAGATTCCATTTTCTTTATTTTTACTTTTTCCATAACTGAAACGGTATAATTTGTGATTGCTCTATAATCAAAATAGAATGAAGCACTAAGACCAAGCATTACAAGCCAAACAAGGATTAAACGTGGTACTGTTTTCCAT
>CAYVNI010000229.1:0-8097 GCA_964452815.1 uncultured Sulfurovum sp. | reverse complement strand
TCTTTTATCTTTTAGTTTGATTATTTGGTAAAAGTTTTTTCTATATAGGTGTGTGGCATCTGAACATAGTTGAAAAATTTGGCGTAATCTCCTATGGTAGGGTTGAGGAGTCTTGACAGGTTGACTCCTAGAGCGATGTAGGGGTTTCTCTCTCGTCCTGCTAGGGGGAGGTGGTCGTGGTTAAAGTTTCTTGTATAGTAACCAAGGTGGAGTTCTAGGTATTTTAGTGGGGTCTCTTGGAATACTTCAAACCCATCTGCTTTTATGGCTAAGAGGTGTTTCATTCGCTCATAATCGGTAGATATGTCGGTGGCATTGTCTGTTTTTACAAAAGGGTTAAACTCTACCCTAAAATCTAGTTTATTGGCAAGAGAGGGATCGAGATAGAGGAGATATCCAGCACCCACACCCAAAGAGTCGGCTAGAAGGTCATTTGAAGAGAATCCGTGTGTACTGTATCCGTCACCCACCTCTATGAGTAGTCCTGAAATCATAATGGAGGTGAGAGAGGCATAGAGACCTGCTGTTGGTTTATCATATCCCCAACTCTCATAGAGGGGGGCTAGGCTACGGGTGGCGACATAGTTAGTGTAGAAGTGTCCAAGTTTGTCTGAGCCTCCATTGCTTGTGGTGTTCTCAAACCATCCTTCATCATCGGTATGGTAGCTCTCTTCTCCATAGCCCCATTGGCTAAAACCCCAACCTGTGACGGTTGAGGCGAGTAGAATATTGGTAGCTATTAGCTTTTGGGTAGGGGTGAAGTTTTCAGTCCAACTCTCTGTATTGTTGGATTGGTTGGCATTTACTGTACTGTAGCCCAAGCAGAGGCTTAGGAGCAAGAGATTAAAGTATTTCATGAAGTTTATTTGCCTTTTTCATCCATGCATGAAGCTCACTCCATGACTCCTCTTCTATTAGTTTTTGACAAAGTAACATCTCTTCATTGAAGGTGATGATTGATTCCAAAAGATTCGCTTTGTTTTGTCTAAAGATATCCTCCCACATATTGGGGGAACTCTGTGCGATACGGCTCATGCTTTTGAATCCTCCACCTGCGAGGGTGACAATGGCATCTGCATCCTCTTGTTTCATCACAGAGTTGGCGATGGCATAGCTCACAGCGTGAGGCATATGAGAGATGAATGCGGCGTGTCGGTCATGCTCTTTGGCATTCATATAGACGATTTTGGAGCCGATATCATTGAAAATTTTTGTGGCGATACTGTTTTGAATCTCTCCACTCTTTGCTTGGTCGCAGACTACCATGGTTTTATTATTGTACAAATCATTAAGTGCCGCAGAGGGACCAAATTTTTCTGTTCCTGTCATAGGGTGTGCTGTTACGAAGTTTTTACGAATACTAGAGGGAATAGAGTTGGATATCTTCTCTTTACTACTTCCAAAGTCTATAATGGTGCAATCTTTTGATACCCCTTCTAGTTGAGGCATGATAGTGATAATTGCATCTACAGGTATGGTTAAGATAATAATATCACACGTTTTAATTTTTTTAAAATCATCACTTATCTCATCAACAAGTCCAAGAGACAAAGCCTCTTTTTGATGTGACTGGTTGTGGTCATAGCCTAAAATATAATATTCTTTGGAAAAATGTTTAAGTGCCAAACCTAAAGAACCACCCATTAAACCTAGCCCAATAATGCCTATTTTCATCAATTCTCCCTTAATTTATGGTCGGATTATACCACTTTTTTAGTGAAAAGTAGATACACTTATGCCATTTGAAACAACAAAGATAAACACGCTAAGGAATTACTGCTTTTATGAAAAAAATTATACCATTATCTCTTACATTAAGCTCACTTCTCCTCTCTCAAACCATCACTTCTATTAAATATGATGGGCTTCTTCATCTCTCAACAGATGTGGCTACAGAGATATCAGGTATTCATGTCGGTGATGAGTTTGATATTAACAAGATAGATGAGTCTCTTAAAAAGTTTTATAAACAGGGTTATTTCTCTGATATTATGGTCTCGACATCAGGAGCTGGAGATTTACTTTATGCATTTAAGGAAAAATCTGTTATCTCTAAATTGGTGATGAATGGATACAGCTCTGATGATGAATCAGAAGGGGTTTTTGTCTCTATGGGATTGCGTAAGGGAGACCTTTACGATAGTAAAAAAATCGAAATAGCCAAAAAGAAACTTATTAAACGAATAGAGTCCGAGGGTTACTATGATACGGTCGTTGAGGTAACTACTGAGCCAAAAACAGACAGTGTGGCACTGGTTTTTGATGTCAACAAAGGTGAAAAAATCTATATTAAAAATATAGACTTTGCAGGGGCTGATACGATTGATTTGGTAGATTTAGAGAACGCATTGGCCAACCAAGAGGAGGAGGTGTTGGGGTGGCTTCCTGGACTCAATGAAGGGATTGCTCATATTGATCAACTGGGGTATGACTCCTTTCGAGCCAAAGATGTTTATATGACCAATGGTTATCTGGACGCTACAGTGAGTGAACCTCTGATGCGTGTGGACAGTGGCTCATATATTGCAGATGTTACCTATCAAATAGATGAGGGTCAACAGTATCATGTGAATAAAATTGTTTTTGCTGGTTTGGTCGATGAATTAGATGAAAATAGTATCAGAGATGAGCTTCGTCTGCTTGAGGGCAAGATTTTTAACGTTAAAAAACTAAGAAAAGATATTGCTCACATTCAAGAGCAGGTGGCAAACTTAGGATATGCTTATGCAAAAGTCACCCCAAATTTTAGTAAAAATCAAAAAAATGGGATGGTGGATATTCAATATAGTATTCGTACAGGGAATAAAGTACGCATTAATGATGTTATTATCTCAGGAAACTACACAACCAAAGACAGTGTCATTCGTAGAGATGTTTTTTTGACCCCTGGGGCGATGTTTAACCTTACAGATTTAAAAGACACCAAAAGTACATTAGGTCGTAGAGGTTTCTTTGAAAAAGTGGATATCTCACAAGAGCGTATTGATGCCAACACAATGAACATCTTGGTTAAAGTAAAAGAGACACCTACAGGAAGCATTCAAGCGGGTGGTGGATATGGGTCGATACAAAAAGCGATGGTCAATGCCAGTCTCTCGGATAGAAATATCATGGGAACAGGGATTAATGCAGGGGTATCTGTTGATTACTCAAAAATTTCTCTTAATTACGCGTTAAACATCAATAATCCTCGTATTTGGGACAGCGAGTACAGTTTTGGAATGAATCTCTATCGAAATGAGTTTGATTATGAGACACAAGGATATGAGCAGAAGAGTTCAGGGGTGGGTGTGAATATTGGAAAACAGATAACAAGAAACCTGAATGGTTATGTTGGTTATAACTACAGTAAAAATAAGACCGATGGCTATTTTGGAAACAGCACCTCTACCTATAGCAGTGTTTGGAATGATGAAGATTTCTCGTATGCTAAAAGTACTTTTTCATTGGGCTTGAACTATGATACTACTGATGATTTTTATGTCCCAAGAGAGGGTATGATTCTTGGTGGTAATGTTGGATACTCTGGGCTTGGTGGAGATGAGGAGTTTACGTCCTACTCGGCAAAGGTAGGTTTCTATAAGGGACTAGAGGATTATATTGACTATGATTTGATTTTCCGTTATAAGCTTCGTGCCAATATGCTACAAGAGAGAGGAGAAATTCATGGTCCAGAGAAGCTATTTTTAGGTGGACCTTCTAGTTTAAGAGGATATGAGCCATACAGTATTGCACCTCATGATGACAGTGTGGGTGAGGATGAATATGGGAATTTGGAAGATAAACGAAAGTTTAGAGGAGGATTGAAATCTGTGGTCAATACCCTTGAGGCAAGTATTCCTCTCTCGGATTCAGCCAAGATGCGTTTGGCATTTTTCTATGACTATGGGTTTATTGGAGAGGATACTTTTACAGAGATAGAGAGAAAATCATATGGGGTAGCTTTAGAGTGGTTCTCTCCTATGGGACCTATTAACCTCATTTGGGGTTGGGCGATTAACCCTGATGAACTTGACAGAGAGTCCCTGTTTGAGTTTACCATGGGACGAAGATTCTAAAAGTTATATGGGGGTATTTTTTGGATATCTTCAATCTCTAGTTCAATCTCCAACGGGCGTTCTAGCTCTTGGAGTTTCTCTCGTGCCAAATAGAGAGATTTGTCTGTTTTAATGGATAAAAGGTTATTATTTAATTCAAAATCAAAATCTTCTATAAATGAGTTCTCATAAAGCGTAATAGTCACACTATAGATAAAGCTTAATATTTTCATTTCACTTTTTTGAGGTAGAAGTTCTCTGTATTTTTTATAGACCTCTTTATCATAAAGCTTATCTCCCCCAAATCGTAATAGCATGGCTGTTAACATCATCTCTTGATGTGTTATTCCAAAATTAAACTCTTGTTTGGTAGCATAATAGGCGTGTTGGTGTGCATCATAGATATTAAAGGTGTAGCCAATGGGGGTTAATTTAATGGCATAGAGCAGTGTTTTGAGATAAAAGTGAGAGAGTTTTTCTTGTCGGGAAAAGAGTTTAAATAGTTTTGTAGCACTCTCTTTTCGTTTATCGGTGTTGGTATGGGGTGTCTCAAATCTATCAAGCATACTTTGAATACTTGGATTGAGATTTTTAGGAAATAAAAAGTTACTTTTTTCTAAAAAACTATTTAGAAAAACACCCTCTCTCACTCCCACACCTGAGGTGATAAGCTCTTTTGCACCGATAGTTTCTAAAATAGCTTGAAAGATGAGTGACCCCTCACGAATGGTATCATATCGACCTTTTGAGATGTGGAGGTAGGGGAGAAGAGATTTGTTTGCCAAGGATATATTTTTAAAATACTCTTGATGATTTTTTATTTTATAGGAGAAGGCATGAATCTTATTAAGTGGATAGGCTTGACTTTTCATAATCCCTTTACTAAGGCTTCTAATTGTTCCTCCTATGCCGATGGCCTGTGAATGTTTAAAGTGTGAAGGGAGATTATTTAGTTCATTTTGGATATAGGCTTTTGCCTCTTCTCGTAATCCGTTACTGTCCGAACCATTGCCATCAAAAAAAAGCTCTTTAATTCGTACTGTTCCTAAATTTAGAGAGTAGGTATCAATAATTTTAGAGTTTTTGATAAGGGCTAAATCAGAAGAGCCTCCACCGATATCAATGCTGATTCCGTGATGAATAGGGAGAAGATTTAACGCAGCCAAAGCTCCATATCTTGCCTCTGTTTTACCATCTATGATGTGTATCTCTAAGTTAAGTCGCTCTTTTATCCATGATGTAAACGCGTTGTTATTGGGAGCATCTCGAAGTGCCGAGGTGGCAACACAAATGGTCTGCTTGACAGGGTAAAGTTTGATGGTTTTTATAAATTCATTTAGTGCTAAGTAGGCACGATGTATGCCGACTGGTTGAAGATGTCCCTTTTTTGCATATGCACCTTCTCCAATTCGAACTTTGGATGTCTTTTCACATATGATATGAAAACCATAGAGACTGCTCTCTTGATAGATAACAAGCCTAGCTGAGTTTGAACCAATGTCGATAACAGCTGTTGCTTGAGACATGATACACTACTCTTCTTCTTGCATTTTATTATATTTAAATTTTAACTCTTCAGCACTCTCTGCTGCATCTGGATCAGAGGAGATACAATCGACAGGGCAGACAGAGATACACTGTGGTTCGTCATAGTGTCCTACGCACTCTGTACATCGGTCAGTGTCTATTAGATAAATTGGATCATTCTCTTCAATTGCTTCATTGGGACACTCTTCTCTACACGCATCACACGCGATACAATCATCTGCTATTTTTAAAGCCATATTATTATTCTCTCTTTATATTTATTTTCTAATTACAAAAAGGTTTATATCTTAACAAACCTTATGGTTAAATGAAATTATGAGAATAATTAAAGTTCATTGTGTAAAAAACGGCTATAGGGAAAAATAATACTGGCAATTGCTCCTTGTGTATCTGTTCTATTTTGTAGGGTAAGGTCTACCCCCATAGACTCCGCTGCATTTTGTGCCAAAAAGAGTCCAAGCCCTGCACCTTCGGAGTCCAAAGAGCGTTTAAAGGGGGCGAAAAAGTCTTGTGTTTCATCAATTCCAGGTCCTTCATCCATTATCTCAATAATGAAATTTTTCTCATCTGTTCGTACCGTTAGGGTGACAAGACCATCTTTTGGGGTGAAACGTAGGGCATTTTGGATAAAGTTTTGAAAAATCTGCATAAACAGTAGGGGCTGAATGGTAATCATAAAGCGTTCAACATTAAAGTGATAGATAAAGTTTCTGTTTTGAGAGTGTGCCAACAGTTCATACTCTTCTGCTTTTTCTACCATAAAACGAATAATATTTAGCCGTTTTGGTTGCTCAAACTGCATACCCTCAGCTCGACCAAACTCTAAGATATTATGTATCATATTGTTGAGGTCATCAATAGATTTAATATTTTGTTGTAAGGTCTCTTTGATATTATCCTCTTTTTTATACTTCATGAGGTTAATTTGATTTTTTAACCGCATAACGGCTAAAGGAGTTTTTAACTCGTGTGCTGTACCCACATAGAGCTCTTTTCGGTAGTTTATAGAGGTTTTTATCTTAGTTATTAATCTATTGACCGATTCTCCAAGCTGAATAAACTCTAATGGTAGTTCACTTATTTTAAGTGGTTGAAGCAGACTCTCATTCATATTAGAAAATTTATAGGTAAGCTTTTTTAGAGGTTTCATAAGGTTACTAGAGAGAACAGAGGCATAATAGATAATAAAAAATAGACCCGTTATAATCATAACCATCATGGCAACATAGGTTTTATAGAGAAGATTTTTCTCTTTGGTAACATTTTGTGAAATTTTGAGATATCTTTTAGAGACAGGATAGGGGGTAACTAATTCAAGGTAGTATTGGTCTCTTTTTTGAATGAGATGTGTACCCAATTGTTTATTAGAGTTGACAATAGAGATAGAATTTTTATAGAGTTTGGTCAGTTCAAAGCTATTAAACTCTTTTAACAACAGGTCAGGGTCTTTGTAGTTGGAGATAAGATAATTGGCCTGTCTATCAAGTTCATTTTCTGCATCATCATATAGATTAGTAAAGAGGAAATAGGCTAAAATAACCGAAATAGTGATAAGCATTGCTGTCATAGAGACAGCAATTTCAAGAAGAAATCTTCTCCTTAAGCTCCTTTGGGAAAGCAAAATCTATAACCTCTTCTTCTTACTGTTTCTATGGTTGTGATGTTTAATGGCTTGTCCATTTTCTGTCTAATTTGGTTGATTGCCACTTCAATTACATTTGGCGTAACAAGCTCAGGCTCTTCCCAAATGGCATCAAGTAGTTGCTCTTTTGAGACAATTTGGTCTTTGTGCATTGCTAGGTGTGTTAACACTTCAAATGGTTTACCTTTAAGTTCAATTTCTGCACCATCATAGATAATTTTTTCCTCTTCAGGGTTGATGATAAGGTTCTCAACTTCAATAATATTTGAACCACCAAATCTCAATTTTGCTTCAATACGTGTTGTTAAAATCTCAAAATCAAATGGTTTTCTGATAAAGTCATCGGCACCTGCTCTAAGTGCTTCAATTTCACTCTCTCTGTCATCTCTAGCAGAGAGGATAATAACAGAAGTTTTAGGGGATTTCTCTTTTAATTTTACAATAATATCAATCCCTTCACCATCTGGAAGCATCCAGTCAAGTAGTACCAAATCATAGTTCCTAATCCCTAAGTAGTACTCGCCATCTTTAATGTTCTCAGCTACATCATTTTGGAATCCAAACTCTTTTAGTCCATCTGACAGTGTCTTGCTTAATGTTACTTCATCTTCAATAATTAATATTCTCATTTTATTTCCAACTCCTTGTTTAATATTTTTTTAATATTATAACACAAATAGATTATAGTTTAAAGTTTTTTTAAATACAAATCGTTATATTTCCAATATTTATTCATTATTTTATATTCTTTGATGTTTGGAAGCGTTATTCCACTCATTAGAGACTGAAACTGTGGCATTCTTGATAATATTGGGCTTAGAAATTTTTAGATAGAGTGACTCTATCTGAGAGTAGTTTTCAAAAAGTACC
>CAYVNI010000228.1:0-3000 GCA_964452815.1 uncultured Sulfurovum sp. | reverse complement strand
CATCGCTTCAACAGCCAATTTCTCTACACTCTCTTTAGAACTATTGAAATCTTCTGTGATTCCTTTTCCTTTTTTCTCCCAAAAATCTTCTGCATCCATTTTGGCAAGGTGTGCTTGAAGTGTGGCTGTGTCCAGTCCTGTTTGAGCATCTTTGGTCACTTTGTCAGCAAACTCCTCCATGCTACCTTTCATCCCTTCCATCTTATCACGGGCTTCCATCGCACCAAGGTGTGCTTGAAGTGAAGTCTCATCACCTGCTTTACTAATATTTTCAGATGCTCCATCAAGTTTACTGCTCATCTCTGCGAGGTTTTTTTTGAAATCTCCCCAAAGCTCTGTGGCTGATTCACTAAGTTCACTCGCCATATCTTCTATTTTATTTTCTAACTCTTTCATCGCTTTGGTTGATTTTTCAACTGCTTCTTTATACTCTTTTTCCATTATTTTTCCTTATAAAATTTAGATGGATACATTATAACACTTTCCCACTAAAAAAATCTAAAAAACATCTCAAATACCCTAAAACAAAACTACGATATAATCTCTATAATGAAAAATACAATAAACTATACAGAAAAAACGATAATTCAAAAACTAGATTTAGAGACATTTATAGGCAATTTTCAAAGCTTTTATGCCCGAGAAAAACCGATAGATATGATGGGGGATATCAATCAACATCATCGCTACATCATGGCACTCTCTTCCGTTCAATTTCCTCCCATGAAAGAGGTTCAAAATCTCGATAGAGAGTTAAATCTTATTAAAAAACAGGGAGTACTTGGTCTTAAAGAGATTTATGCTTTTGTGACAATGATTGGGTATTTTAATTCACTCAAAGCGACCACATTACCTGAACCTGTTGGAAAATGGATTAGAGAGATTGATGTGCCTGAAGAGATAGCTGACATCTTGCTCTATTTTACAGATGAGGGAAACATTAACCCCCAAAGAGAGCCTGAACTTTATGATATTGAGAAGGCACTCAAACAGAACAAATCAGAACTAAAAGATAAACTCTATAGAGTAGCCCACTCCTCTACCCTCAAAGATTATCTGGTGGATAACCAAGTGCATTTTTTAAATGGAGAGGAGACACTGTTGGTTCGAGGGGGATTTAACAAAATGATAAAAGCCTCTGTGGTGGGGCGAAGTTCAGGTGGATTTTTTTATATTCTGCCCCAATCTATTTCACACCTTAAAGAGAAAGAGGCAACACTGCTTAGTCGAAAAGAGGAGGTTATCTATAGGTACTGTCAAACTTTCTCTGCCATCTTTAGCAAGTGGCATCTCTTTATGCGATTTATCAACCGTGAATATGACAAGTTTGACCACTATCAAGCTCGGGTACTTTTTGCTAGGGCGTATGATTTTAACTTTATACTTCCTACCAAAAACAAGGTTGTCAAACTTGGAGCATTTTGTCATCCTGCCATAGACAATCCCAAACCTGTCAATATCAATCTTGACAAAAACGTAATGCTTATCACGGGGGTTAATGCAGGAGGTAAAACCATGCTTCTCAAATCCCTACTCTCCTCGGTCTATATGTCCAAAAATCTTGTGCCTTTTAAATGTAACCCTGAAAAAACAGAGATTGGTCATTTTAAATCCATTGAGGCGATTATTGATGACCCTCAATCGGTCAAAAATGATATCTCTACTTTTGCAGGTCGAATGGTGGAGTTTAGTAAACTGTTTGATAAGAGTGGGGCAATTGTCGGGGTAGATGAGATAGAGCTTGGGACGGACTCTGATGAGGCAGCATCTCTGTTTCGGGTAATGCTTGATGAGCTAAAAGAGAAAGAGATAATCTTTATTGTCACCACCCACCACAAACGTCTGGCTTCCCTTATGAGTGTGGATGATGATGTAGAGCTTATCGCCGCGTTGTATGATGAGGAGAAGCGTGTTCCTACCTATACCTTTTTACAAGGAAGCATTGGTAAATCATACGCATTTGAGACGGCACAACGTTATGGAATTCCTGAATATCTTGTACAGAAAGCCAAAGAGATTTATGGAGAGGACAAAGAGAATCTCAATGAGCTTATCGAAAAGTCTACCACTTTAGAGCGTGAGATGCGTCTAAAAATTGCCAAGATAGATGATGAGCTAAAAGTTATCAGTAAGAAAAAAGAGAATTTAGAGAACATAGAAGATAGACTCAACGAACAACACCGTAAAGCCATCGCCACGTTGGAGAACCGTTATAATGCAGCGACAAAACGGGCATTGGAGGCGATGAAGGTCAAAGAGTCTACCGAGGGGCGAAGATTGCTTAATGATGCGTACAAACACAAAGAGCGTTCCAAACAGGCAAAAAAAGCCACACAACCTGATAGAATTGAGATTCAAGTAGGAAATCGAGTTAAATATCGAAGCTCAAAAGGAGATGTTCTCTCTATCCGAGGAGAAGAGGCAACCATCGAGGTCGATGGATTAAAAATGCGTGTGCCACTCTCTCAACTTAGATATATAGGAGCGTTACCCAAACCAAAGAAGAAGCCACAAACCCAAGTAAGCGTAGAAAAATCAGGACGTGGGGCTATCTCCATTAAACTCTTAGGCTGTTTTGCTGATGAAGCGATTGATAAACTGGATGTATTTCTCTCCGATGCGTTGGTAGCAGGGTTTTCAGAGGTTGAGATTATACATGGGACAGGAACAGGGGTACTAAAAAGAGTCATTATCGACTATCTAAAGTCTTATCCAAAACTACAATCATTTTATGGTCAAAAGGGAAATTTGGGGATTACGGTTGTCAACCTGTAGTGCCTGAAAGATATGTATTGAAATTTTAGGAAATAGATTTTTAAATATAATGACTTCAATACATCTTGAGACAATGATATCTCAAGGTGGGAGTTCAAAGGGGGAAGAAGATTGTATGTTACTTAGTCCACATCTTTCATACTGAAATTATAGAGCAACAAAATAAACGGTTGAACAATAAAAAGTCAATGGATAGTTAACAGATACTATTCTTTTATGTTTTTT
>CAYVNI010000227.1:0-20329 GCA_964452815.1 uncultured Sulfurovum sp. | reverse complement strand
CCATTCTTAACCCCCTCTAAAAACTCCCCCCACCAAGTAATAACTTCTCTCTTTTCATCTTCATAATCAGCTCTATTGTAAGCTCTCCTTACCTTGTTGGTATCTTTATGAGCTAATAGTAGTTCTATAACCTCGCCCCTAAACTTTCCACTCTCATAAGCCAAAGTAGAAAACATAGAACGGAAACCATGAGATACAATCTCATTACCAAAACCAAGACGCTTAAATGCAGTATTAAGAGTGTTTTCACTTAATGCCTTGGTTCGACCTAATGAAGATGGAAAGATATAATTAGCGTCTATTGTATATGGCTCTATCTCTTTTAGAATGGCTATTGCTTGGTCACTAAGTGGTAACCTATGCTCTGTTTTCGTTTTCATCTTGTGAGCAGGAATAACCCAAACTCTATTTTTAAAATCTATCTCCTCCCATGTAGCAAAACGAATATTAGCAGAACGCACAAAAGTATGAGCCATAAACAATAAAGCCCACTTGGTGGAGTAATCGCCATGATAAGAGTTTAAAGCTCTCATTAGTTCGCCTATACGTTGTGGGTCGGTTATTGTTCTCATAGGGGTATGGGTAAAAGTTTGAAGTACATCATTTTTACTAATATCTGAAACAATATTATGAGGAACTTTATCAAGCTGTAGAGCATAACGCCAAATTTGACCACAAAGGTTAAGCAGTCGGTGGGCTGTCTCTAATGCTCCACGCTCTTGAATAGTCTGTGCAATCTTTACAAGTTCAGCCCTTTCAATCTTATCTATTGATTTATTACCAATGATTGGGAAAAAGTCTCTAATTAGTGCGTTATGATGTTTTTTAAGTGTAGATGATGCAATTTCAGAAGAACGTTTTTTTAAATACTCCTCTGCAACCTCTTTAAAACTATTTTTCTGCTCTTTTTTGTTCTGCTGCTTTTTTTCTCTTCTAATTTCCACTGGGTTAATACCTTTAGCTTTTTGGCTTTGGGCTTCTTTGTGTAGCTCTCTAGCTTCTTTTAGTGATAAAGTGGGATATTTACCTAATGGTAATCTATATTTTTTATTTTGGTAAGAGAAATGATAACGCCAAAGTTTGCCCCCTTTGGCTGTAATGATGAGGTAAAGCCCACCACCATCAGGTATATAGTTATCTTTTAAAGCACCGTCCACCTCTTTAGGCTTTGCATTTAGTACCATTTTAGCAGTTAATTTATTAGTAGTCATTTTTGTAGTCCTTGGTAGTCTTTTTTTTAAGTGACTACTTATATTACTACTCTTTAACTTAGATGTGACTACTACATATTAGACTACCTTAAACGTTAAAAGGGCTTTGGGTTATTGTTTGTTGGTACTTGATAGAGGTATTTGAATGGTATTAGATTAAAGTGTGGTGGGTCGGGGGAGACTCGAACTCCCGACCACTCGGTTATGAGCCGAGTGCTCTAACCAACTGAGCTACCGACCCTTTAATTAAGAGTTGTCAGTTGACCGAAAGTGGATGCCTTATGCCTTTACTTTGCTTAATCATCGTTATTTTCGAGTCAGAATTATACATAAAATAGAAGCGAAAAGCAAGTAAATTCTCTAAAATACCAAAAAGAAATGAAAAAATAATAAAAGAGGTTCCTCCATGGCTAAACATTGGTAGGGGAAGCCCCACAACAGGGGCTAATCCTATGGTCATGGAGATATTGACTCCCATATAGATAAAAAAGAGAAATGCGATGCCTGAGGCTAGAACTTTTACAAAATAGTCTTTGGATTTTGCCATGGCAATCTGTAGAAGATGGATAATGAGCCATATATAGAGAAAAATAACCGAGAGAATCCCTACAAATCCCAAACGCTCTCCTAGATAAGCAAAGATGAAATCAGTGGAGGAGACAGGCAAAAATTTGAGTTGGGTCTGTGTGGCATCCTCTCTCTCTTGTCCACGGATTCCCCCTGAACCGATGGCAATAAGTGACTGCTGTACATGGTAGCTGGGTTCTCCTAAAAAGTTTGCAATACGTTGCTTTTGATAGGGTTTTAGTCCATGTGTATAGAGAATAGGTGCAGATAGACCCACAACTAAAAGCAGGGTTATCCATATACGTGATTGAATGCCAATAATAAAAAGAACCCCAAATCCTGTCAAAAGAAGTACCAAACCTGTTCCTAAATCAGGCTCTTTGGCAATAAGAACAAAGGGCAGAAGGATATAAAAAGAGAGTTTCATAAACATTCTTAAGCCATAACCAGATTTTTGTGGAGGATTACGGGTAATAATATAGCCCAGCATAAGGAGTACAGTAATTTTAATAAATTCAGATGGTTGAAGGGTGAGTCCCACAACAGGTATCTCTATCCATCGTTGTGCCCCCAAAATACTTTTACCAAAAAACTCTACACTAAGAAGCAATACCAAATTGACCCAATAGGAGAGGGGGATGAGCCATTTGTATTGTCGCCATGGAATTAAAAAAGCTACCAAAAAAACAACAGCAGAGATGGCATAGTAGACCATCTGTTTTTGAAAAAGTTTGGGTTGTATCTCATAGACCAAATAGGAGGAGACAACAAATAGTGGAATAAGTTGTAAGATTAAGATAAAATTGAATTGTTGTAGTATTCTACGGTCAAATTGAAACCAGTTTCTCATAGTATGCTCTAGGTAGTGGGATGAGGTGTATTATATCTAGCTATTAATTAATCTTAAGTACTGAAGAGAGTTAATATGGCACAAAAAGAGAAATGTACCTACATTATGTCTTGTCTATCAATTTAAAAGGAGGAATGGTAAAACTCTCTCTTCAAATACTTAAGATATAAGAAAGTATATCTTAATCGGATAAATTTACTCTTAATAACAATAAGAAATATTAAACATTTTTATAAGTTTCAGAAGTAACGCTTATTTATAGGGCTTCTCTTGCTATTTTTTTTTTGATTTAAACCACTATTATCTTTTTTTGACATCTTTTCGGCTATCTCTTTTGCTTTTTTTAAAGTAGATTTCTCTTCTCGTGTATTTTTTTTCTGTTTTTTTTCTGTTTTTACTTTTGATGTATGCTCAAACCCCTCTGTTGATATGCTCTCTGGTGTCTGATTGATGAGTAGTTCTATCTCTTTGAGCTGTTCTTTCTCTTTTTCACAAATGAGAGAGAGGGCTTGACCCTTTTGCTTGGCTCGTCCTGTTCGTCCAATTCTATGCACATAATCCTCATTTTTAAGAGGAAGCTCAAAGTTTATCACATGAGGTAGATTAATGATATCAATCCCTCTTGCCGCAACATCGGTGGCAACAAGCACAGATATATTCTGCTCTTTAAAAGCATTGAGGGCTTCAACCCTCTGCCCTTGGCTCTTGTCACCATGTATCGCTTGGGTTTTTATCTTGGCTTCATTTAGTTTTTCAACAATAATATTGGCTTGTATCTTGGTATTGGTAAAAATCAGAATCTGATGCCACTTGTTATCTCTGATGAGTTTGATTAAAAGAGAGAGCTTCTCCTCTTCATTAACATGGTGTACGAGCTGTTTGACCTGTTTGGTAGAGAGATTCTCTTTGTCTATCTCAATGGTCATAGGGTTGTCTAAAAATGATTTGGCCAGTTTCATAATCTTAGGAGGAAAGGTAGCCGAGAACATAATAGAGTGTCGCTTCTTTTCTCCTATTTTTTTGGGAATTTGAGCGATAATGGCTCGAATATCATCAATAAACCCCATATCTAGCATCTTATCTGCTTCATCTAAAATTACTATTTTAACATTAGAGAGGTTGATGCTTTTATTTTTGATATGCTCTCTGACTCTGGCTGTGGTAGAGACAGCGATATTTGCCCCTCCACGTATCTCTTTGACTTGTGAGCCGAGTTTAATTCCCCCATAGAGTGCGACTGATTTATGGGTAAATTTCTCTCCATAGGCTTCTATCTTTTCATGAATTTGAATGACAAGTTCACGGGTGGGGGCTAGGATAAGTGCATCTATTTTATAGCGTTCATCTCCTGTTCTTATCTTGGTTCGCTCCTCTAGGTTCTCTAGCATAGGGAGAACAAATGATGCTGTTTTTCCTGTACCTGTTTGAGAGGTGGCGAGGAGGTCTTTTCCCTCTAAGAGTGGGGGAATGGATTGCTCTTGTATCTCTGTTGGTTCAACATAGCCCAAGAGGGCTATGGTGTTTTGGAGTTTTTCTGAAAGCTTTAAGCTTTTAAACGACATGGTCTATCCTTGATGGGGGTTTTATAAAAATGCTAAGAGAGAAGCTGTGACAGCCACATTGAGTGACTCAACACCTCGTTTCATAGGAATGGCAATGGATTTTGTAGAGAGACTCTCTATCTCTTTGCTTACACCCTCACTCTCATTGCCCAAGATAAAAATAGTTTTAGAGGTGTAGTTCTGCTCTTTATAGCTTTTTTTTGCATGGGAGGAGAGGGTATAGAGCATTGCCCCTGCCTCTTTAAATTTTGTTAAACTTTGACTCAATGAGTTTGTTTTGATAATAGGAATTTTAAAGAGTGTTCCCACACTCGCCTTGATAACTAAGGGTGAGATTTGTGCAGAATGTTTAGTAGGTAGAAGTATCGCATCTACCTCACCTGCTGCACAGGAACGAATTATCATCCCTAAGTTTTGAGGATTATGGATACCATCAAGGGCGATAATTCTATAACCATTATGTTTCTCTATAAATTCATCATCACGCAGGGAGTGTTCAAGCACAATATCCAGTGCCACCCCTTGGTCTTGTTTTGCATTTTTGGAGATACGAGAGAGAGCCTTTTTGTCAGGATAGGCTATCTCTATCTCTCTTCTTTTGGCAATAGAGACCATCTTTTCAAGTTGTGCGACTGTTTTATTGGAGTCGGATAGATGAAGTTTATGGATAGTAATACTTGTATCTTCTAACACTTCAAGAACAGCATTACGTCCATAAATGGTGATAATTTTAGCAAAAAAGGCTTTTTTTGCTAAATATTCGGCTGAATCTTCTATTTGTCTGTACCGTTCCAAGCGATGGTCGCTTTTCCTTTTTCATCAAAATCAACAGCAGGTAGTCCCATAAGGTTGTATCCATTATCAACATAGTGAACCTCTCCTGTTACAGCAGAGCTTAAGTCTGAGAGCAGGTACATTCCTGAGTTTCCTACCTCATGAATGGTGACATTCTTTTTAAGAGGGGCGTGTGCAGCATTCCATTTTAATAAGAAAGAGAAGTCACCAATTCCAGCGGCGGCCAATGTTTTGATAGGTCCTGCTGATATCGCATTGACTCTGATACCATCTTTTCCTAAATCCTCTGCCATATATTTAACCGTCATCTCCAATGCAGCTTTGGCTACCCCCATAAGGTTGTAGTTGGGAACATATTTTACACCACCAAAATAGCTAAGTGTTAATACGGATGAGTTTTCAGACAATACAGGCTTTAACGCTCTTGTAATCTCAATAAGTGAGTAGACAGAGATATCCATTGCGATATCAAACGCCTCTTTTGGAATATCTATAAATCTTCCACCTAGACCTTCTTTTGGAGCAAATGCGATAGAGTGAACAATGAAATCAATTTTTCCCATATCTTTTTCAATAGACTCTTTGAGTGCTGTTATCTCTTCTGGTTTACTCACATCACATGGGTAAAATTTTGCACCACACTCTAAATCTTCGGCAATAGGTGCCAGTTTTCTCTCAAATCTCTCATTTAAAAATGTGATTGCCATCTCAGCACCTTGTGCTTGACACGCTTTAGCAATACCATATGCGATAGATTTCTTGTTTGCAATTCCTAGGATAATTCCTTTTTTGCCTTTCATAATCATGATTAATACGTCCTCTTTTTTTAATGGCGTATTTTAGCACGATTGAGATAGAATACACGTTATATATTTTAAATTAAGGTATAAGATGAAGAAAATTCTAATTATAAGTACAGGTGGAACATTTAATAAAGTTTATAATTCACTTAATGGAGAGCTTGAGATTGATATTACCAATCAAGCACTTAAGCGTTTGGAAAAGCAATGGATGGTGGATTTTAGTATTATAAATATAATAGGAAAAGACAGTTTAGATATGACCGAAGAGGATAGGAAAGTAGTGGCTAAAACCGTTAAAAATAGTAGTATTGAAAATATTATAATTATTCATGGGACGGACACAATGGATAAGACAGCTCACTATTTAGCAACGCAGAACTTGGATAAAAAAATAATCTTAACAGGAAGTATGGTTCCATTTTCTATTAATCCCATAGAGGCAACAGCAAATTTTAGTTCAGCCTATGGATATCTTTTGAGTGTAGAGAAAACAGGTGTCTATATTGGCATGAATGGAGCAATAGGTTTATTTAATCAGATAGTTAAAAATAGAGAAAAAGGTTTTTTTGAAGTTCAATAATGAAGAGGTACAACGACAAAGTGGCTTCTATTCTCTAGCGATTTAGAAATAGGGGGATACTAAAGAGAAACATATGTCGTTGTAAATGAATTATAACAGAATTAAACTTTAATACAATTAAACATTAGTATTTTTTTCTGTTTTTTTGAATTTTTTTGATTTAACACTAATTTAACGATAATATGCTAACATTAATAGAAGCATTTAAATAACTAAAAATTAAAGGTAAAAATGAAATCTTTAAAAGCCATGAGCATTATTGTGGGGATTATCGTGATTATTGTCACACTTTTCCTCTCTCTTTCTGATAAACAACAGATGGTAACGCTAAAAACAGCCAATTTTGAGAAAAAACCTCTTCCCATTGTCTTAAATCATTATCAGGACAGTGAGTGTGGTATGATTATTGATAGTTTAGAGTATGTATCACAGGTCATCGCCCCCAATGGAAACACATGGTTTTTTCATGACCACGGTGGTATGGTCTCGTGGCTAAATCGAAAATCATTTAAAAATGAAGCGACCATATGGGTCTATGCCAAAGACAGTAAAAAGTGGTTAACGGCAGAAAAAGCGTGGTACAGTCGTGACGAAAAGACTCCTATGCTTTATGGATTTGGAGCATATGAACACCAAAAAGATAAACTAATAGATTTTAAAACAATGCAACTGCATATGCTACGAGGGGAACATATGGCAAATCCAACAATTAGAAAACAGCTACTAAAAGGGGCATAATGGAAAATGTAGAGATATTATATATTATGGGAATGGCCTTTCTAGGTTCATTTGGTCACTGTATTGGAATGTGTGGGGGGATAGTTATCGCCTACTCAGGGACAAAAATAGACCAAAAATGGGGTAAAACAAAACAGGCCATCTCTCATCTTTTCTACTCTTTTGGACGCATCACTACTTATATGACGCTTGGAGCGATGTTTGGATATCTTGGAGGAGTGGCAAGTTTTAACAACACGGCAAATGGAATCATGTGGATAGTGGCAGGAGTTGCCATGATTTTAGCAGGGCTATCACTTCTTGGAAAAACAAAATTTTTGCTGATGATAGAGCATTCTCTCTCCAAATCCATATGGTATCAGCAGAGTTTTAAAGCCTTGCTTCGTAACCAGTCGCTATTAAGCTTTTATCTTTTAGGAATGCTCAATGGTCTGCTTCCTTGTGGGTTGGTCTACTCTTTTGCGATTATTGCCACAAGTACAGGAGGTGCATTTTCAGGTGCATTGGTTATGTTTATTTTTGGTATTAGCACCATTCCTGCTCTTTTCTCTTTGGGATTTTTTGTAGGGATATTTAACCAATCCTCATTTAGAAATATCATGATACGCCTCTCTGCCATTGCAGTGATACTCTATGGGGTCTTTACCATCTATAATGGATACCGTTACTTGGTCGAACCCCAAAGAACCATTTTAGAGTGTCATTAATTTAAAGTTCTATTAAAAATAAAAAATAAAAAATAAAAATAAAAATAAAAAAAGGAAAAAATTACTTAACATGAAAAAAACTAATATGAAAAAAACAGTTTTACTTATTACTATCTTACTGTCAGTTCAATCTTCTGCCAGTGAGATGTTCACCAAACGAGCATCAGCCGAACCAACACTTATTCAAGAGGGAGCAAAAAAGCAGTGGTGTCCTATCTGTGGGATGTCGCTCAAAAAATTCTACAAGACCTCTCATGCCACAGAGAAAAAACAGTTCTGCTCTATGAGATGTTTGGCCGTCTCAATAGGTTCGACTTCATCAAATGAAATAAAGGTAGTAGACGCAAAAACAGAAAAATTAATAGATGCAAAAAGTGCCTTCTATGTCGTAGAGTCGGATATTTTTGGAACCATGAGTGAGGTAAGCAAGATAGCTTTTGCTAATGAGCATAATGCCAAAGCGTTTGCAGAGGAGTATGATGGGGAAGTTGTTTGTTTTCAAAAAGCGTTTGAGATGGCACAAAAAAGTCTAGAGTCAGATATTGCTATGTTGACAAAAAAGAAAGAAAAGAGGATATACCCAATGGGTAAAAAGATTTTTGCTAAAAAGTGTCAACAAGCTATTGATTTTAGTAGATTTTCTTCTATTAATGCACTTAAAGCCTCACTTATCAATGATGGTCTCTGTCAAAATTTAAAAGGGATGCAGTCCCAAGCTGTGACGCTCTATCTGTGGGAGGTAAAACGTGTAAAGCTTTTGGAGCATAGTGATGAGGTTATCCATGTCTCAAAAGAGGAGAAGTGTCCTGTCTGTGGGATGTTTACCTATAAGTACCCCAAATGGGCAGCACAAATCTATTATGGAGAGAAACACTTCTCGTTTGATGGGGTAAAAGATTTGATGAAATTCTATTTTGATGCCACCAAATGGGGGAAATATACCGATAATACCAGAGATAAAATCAGTAAAATATTGGTAACGGACTACTATTCACAAAAAGCGATAGATGGTACAAAAGCTTATTATGTAATAGGTTCAGATGTGCCAGGCCCTATGGGAAATGAGCTAATACCATTTGCACAAGAGAGTGATGCCAAGAGCTTTTTTGATGACCATCATGCCAAGACCATCGTTAGATTTGATAAAATAGTAGAAAAAGAGGTCTATAGATTGGATGAATAGAAAAAGCCACTTACTCTTTTATCTTTTTATTACGGTTACTATTTCTCTAATAATTGAGCTGATATACCTGCAACAGAGTAAATCTATGCGTCAAAAACAGCAAGAGAAAAAAGAGCAGTTTGTCGCCATAGCAGGGCTACCAGACCTTGCTATTGTCACTGAAACCTCAACCGTGCGTCATCGAAGTTTGAGTGATCTATTCTCTATCTATAGAGATGATGCTTCACTTCGTGAGTATTTTCCTTCCACTTTTGTCTACTCTCATTCTCATATTATGCTAAAATACAAAGAAGAACCGTAGGGTGCATTTTTTCCAATGTACTTTGCACAGGTAAAGAGTGGCTATCAAGTGCTACTCAAACGATTAAGTATGGACTATATAAGCTTTTATATGGTTTTTCTTGTCGGCTTAACTTTATGTAAGAGGAAAACAATGGCAATGAGTGGAAAAACTAAAAATATAGAAACGAGTTATCTAAATAGTATTAAAATCAAAAATTATTTCTCCATAAAAAATATAGAAATAACAGACCTAAAAGATAAAAAAGAGATATATTTTGTAGGAGAGAATGGAGATGGAAAAACAATTTTACTTCAAGCGATACTTTTAGCACTAAAAAAAGAGTACTCTGGATTTGTTCGAGAATATATTGAACAGATAGAACAAGATATGGTTTTATTTGTCAAAGATGAAATATCTATAGAGTATATTGGAAACTTAAATTTAAAAAATATTTTTGCTTATGGTATCAATAGGAATAAAATTCACTATAATGATTTTGATAAGTATGGTTATGGTGGTCTTTTTGATACAAGTGATTCAAGAAAAACAACTTACCTTAAAGACCCATTTTATGAACTTGGAAAAAAATATAAAGGGAGAAATCCTGTAGTTAAAGAGTTTATACAAATACTAAATCAAAAAATTCTAAGAGAAAACTATAAAATATTTGATGGAGGAGATGTTAATTTTATAGAGCTTTCAGAAGGGTATAAAAGTACTGTTATTTGGCTGTATGACTTAGTTTCAAGATTAATAGAAAATCAAAAAAATATAAAAAAATTAAAAGACTTTAAAGCAATAGTACTGATTGATGAGGTTGATTTGTATCTTCATCCAAAGTGGAAATATAATTTTGTGTATACGTTAAGAGAAGTTTTTCCTCAAATTCAATTTATAATGATTACCCATAGTATGGTGACAATTTTAGGGGCAAGAGAAGATGCTATCTTTTATAAGGTTTATAAAGAAGATGGAGAGACAAAAATATCTCAACCACTAGAACATATAAAAAATTTAATGGCAAATAATCTAAGTACCTCTCCTCTGTTTGATATGGAAACAGCACGAGCAAGAAATAGCGATGATAAACTTGAAACGGGTGAAGATTTTATATATACTAAAATTCATCAAATAGTATCTAAACAGATGAAAGGTAAAAAGGCAATTATCGAAGATGAAATTGTTGATTTAATCAATAAAGAGTTGGATGATTATTTGAAAGAGCATGATTTATGATAAAAGTTCATAAAAATTTAGATGATATACCTTTAACTTTGATTGAAAGAAAGACAGATAAAAGACGAAATATCTGTATCAAAGATAAAAAATATCATCAAAAAAAAGAGTTTCATCAAAGATACAAACAGAAAGATGTGAAAGAGTTTTTAAGCCGAATATATAATCAAAAGTGTGCTTTTTGTGAACAAGAAATTGCTGAATGTATAAATAATGAATTAGGAGACTGTTCCAGTACTGTTGAACATTATCGACCGAAAAGTATTTATTATTGGTTGGCTTTTTCTTGGGATAATCTTTTGTGGTGTTGTCATCGATGTAATCAAAATAAAAAAAATACTTTTGATGTGACAAAAAAACTAGGAACTTTTAAGAAAGTTACTTTTTTACGTAAAAATAGAACACATAATATGTCCAAAATATATTCTCGAATAGAAAAACCTTTTATGATTAATCCTGAATTGGAAAGCGTGTTAAATAAATTAAGTTTTGTAGATGGGATTATATCATCTACTGATAGTCGAGTTCAATATACTATCTCTACTTGTAGATTGGATAGAGATGATTTAAATGAAAAACGTTTAGAAATTTTAGAAGCTTTTATAGCTAATGCTAAAAAAAGAAATCGATTAAATAAATCGTATAAAGATGTTTTAGATAACCTAAAAGAAGAGTTCATAAATGAAAAAAGTGAATTTAGAGCATTAAAATTTTGGATTTTAAAAAATCATAAATCCTTGATTGAGGGAGATTAAGTGACAATGAAAAAAACTAAAATAAACCTCTACCTTATAGAGTTTGCCATCAACGCATTGCTAAGAGCCAAAACTAAAAATATCTTTATTTTGGTGGTTTTTACGCTACTGACCTCTCTGCTAAGTTCGGTGTTTCTTATTACAGGTGCTATCAAACATGAGCTTCAATCAACTGTAGAGGCTCTTCCTCAAATCACTGTTCAAAAGATAAAAGCAGGGCGACACTATGATATTGAGACCTCTGTGGCTGATGAGATTTTGACCATTGCAGGGGTGAGTGAAGCAGTGCCAAGAGTGTGGGGGTATTACTACTTTGCCAATGCAGGGGTAAACTTCTCTGTGGTAGGGATAGAGCAGTATGCCTCTCAATACAAAGAGAGTCTTTCTACGGTGGTAGAGAAGTTTGATTTTGATGAACTGGGTAGTTCTATGGTTGTGGGGCAGGGAGTAAAAAAGGTGATGACCTCTAACTATTATGGTGACTATTTTAACTTTATCAAGCCTGATGGAAGCTTAAAAAAAGTGACACTAGCAGGGATATTTGATGGAGATACAGAGTTGGAATCCAATGATATGATTTTGATGCCAACAGAGGTGGTGCGAGAGATTTTTGATATGAGAGAGGGAACAGCCACCGATATCGTGGTCAAAGTACCAAACATAGATGAGATAACCACCGTGGCTTCTAAAATCAAGCTTCTCTACCCCGATACACGGGTTATCACCTCTAGTGATTTACAGATAAGCTATCAGAATATTTTTGACTACAAGAGTGGGATATTTTTGGCTCTTTTTGTGGTGGCACTGTTTACCTTTTTTATGATTATCTATGACAAAGCGAGTGGATTAAGTAGCGAAGAGAAAAAAGAGATAGGGATACTCAAAGCGATAGGGTGGAGGGTAGATGATGTACTCAAAGAGAAATTTTATGAGGCGTTTATCCTCTCATTTCTAGCTTATCTTCTTGGGGTACTAATCGCTTTTGGATTTGTTTATCTCTTTCAAGCCCCACTTCTAAGGGAGATATTTGTGGGGTATTCACAGCTAAAGACCTCGTTTGAGTTGCCATTTATATTTGATATTCAGATACTATTTTTGGTCTTTTTTCTTTCTGTTCCCATCTATGTAGGTGCGACCATTATCCCTGCATGGAGAGCTTCAACGCTTGAAGTGGATGAGGTGATACGCTAATCAAGATTTTTAGGCAACCATTTTATGGTTTTCAATCCTATAGTTTAGTTTGTCTTTATCTTTTGGTGCTAAACTTTTTATAAATATACGTTGGATAATCCCTTTTGGTCGGCTCATCATCTCCATAAGGTTACGATAGCTCATATTGTTTTCATTTAGATGTCGGTTCAGATAGAGTAAAGAGGCTTCAACTCCCCGTTTTTTTTCTATATCTAATAGTATCTGATACAGCTCTATAAGCTCATAGATATTCTCTTCAGGAACAGCCTCTCTAAAGGCAAAAAAGCTAGAGATTTGACCTGTTATCTCTCGCTCGGGTTCAAAGTCGGTAATTGCCCAGTAGTACTCTCCTGATTTTGCCAAATTTTTAACAATGGTTCGTATCTTTTCTCCTTTTTCTATCGCTTGGATGATTAAAAAGAAGATAACTTGTGGCATATCAGGATGGCGTAATGCATCATGAGGAGTTCCTACAATCTCCTCTGGAGTATATCCTACTACAGAGCTAAAACTCTCGTTAATAAAGACAATATCTCCTCGCATATTTGTTTTGGTTACCATCATATGGTGAGTGTTAATAGTTAGCTCTTCATCTATTGGAAATGGTCTATATAGTTTCATGTTAAAATCCCTTTTTTCTATCTTGTTAATTGAAATTGTAGGATTAGAGTTGGTAGTAAATATGAAATTTTGACATAAAATAATAACTTTTTATAATATAAATAATTATATTAAATTATATAGTTAAGAATTATTCTATAAAATTACCACTTTCATAGAGCCATTGGTTTCCAATTTCCAAAAAACGACTCCTCTCCACCATATCCCCCGAGCTAAGTTTTGCCCTAAAGGTAACAAAGGACTCCCCCTCTGTTTCTATGGTTTCAATAATCTCTAATCCTAAAAACTCTGTATCTCTACAAAACACCTCTATATTGGCTTTCCAAGCGATTATATTAGTAGTATAATTAGCATTATTGGGGTGGGTGGTTTTGACAATATAGGAACTGTTCCCCACGGCATACGCACTATAGCGAGACCTCATAAGAAGTAGAGCAGTTTTAGGGTTTTCCCCTTTATGATAAATTAAACAGCATTTTTTATATTTCTGACGACTTCCACAGGGACATGGAGCGTTTGGACTTATTTTTTTCATAAGAGGATTATAGCGAATATCCAAAAGGATAGGGAGTGGGTTTTTTGGTATAATATTTTTACCTATTGTAGGTGCTGTTTTCAACTTTTATTTATAGGTCACAAGGAACAAACATGATAACCCTAAAAAACATAACAAAAAAATATGAACCAAACAAAAATAACACGGTCACAGCAGTAGATAATATAAACTTAGAGATAGAAGAGGGAGAACTGGTTGTCCTTAAAGGGGTGAGTGGTAGTGGGAAGAGTACGATTCTTTCGCTTATTGCTTCGCTTACCAAGCCCACTGTGGGGGAGGTGATAGTCAATAGTAAAAGGGTCTCAAAGCTTCCTGATAATTTTGCTTCGGATTATCGTCAAGAGGATGTTGGGTTTATTTTTCAGAGGTATAATCTGATTCCTACGCTTAGTGTTCGAGATAATATTCTGCTTCCTCTTGTGCCGACCAATCCTGATGAGGTGGAGGCGAGATCCAAGCTTGATAGGGTGGTGGAGCAGTTTGATATTGTGGATAAAAAGGATACGATGGTGCGTAATCTCTCAGGAGGGGAGCAACAGAGGGTGGCGATTGCTCGGGCGTTGATAAATGACCCCAAGATTATTATTGCCGATGAACCAACGGCAAATTTGGATGAGAATCTTTCTTTGGATTTTATTGAGATATTGCGAGGGTTAAAAGAGAGTGGCAAGACGATGGTGGTCGCGACCCATGACCCTCTGTTTTTTGATTTGGATATGGTCGATAGGGTGGTTGAGGTACGAGGTGGGAGGATAGTATGATATTGGCTCCTGAAGTCTTGGCTATCTTGATACTCAATAGTATCTTTTTGCTCTTCTCTCTGGTCGCCTTTGTGCTGTCTATTAGAATCTTTTTGGGATGGGACATGGACGCTACCACGCAAAAGCAGTATGGTTTGGAGAAACAGAGCTATTTGGGAGCTACGATTATCAAGTATATCTTTGCCATCAAGTTGCCTCTTTTTTTATTTTTCATCTTTACCCTTGATAAAATCTCTACACTTCTCACAGGGGCGATGTGTGGGGCAGGGGTGGTGGATGCTACCGATTATGGTGCCTATCTGCTTATCTTAAAACTTCTAAACCTCTATCTTTTTGGATTTTGGTTGACGCTACACTACTTGGATATCAAAAGTCCTACCTTGCCCTATACCAAACTAAAGTTTGAGTTCTTTATGGTGGCTTTTCTCTTTTTGGTGGCAGAGATAGTGTTGGAGGGGGTGATGTTTGCCTCTATTGATATTGACAAGATGGTGAGCTGTTGTGGGACGCTCTACTCTGGCTCTTCGACCTCTGTTCTTGGGGGGATATTTTCGATTGATACCACGGTTCTATTAATACTTTTTTATGGAAACTTTATTTTTATGGTGCTGTTCTATTTTTTTAAACAGAGCCATCTCTTTGCGATTGCCAATCTTAGCTTTATCTTGATTTCTCTTATCTCTTTGATACAGTTTTTTGGGACATATATCTATCAGTTACCGACCCATCACTGTCCATTTTGCTTTTTGCAAAGTGATTATTATTATGTGGGCTATCTGCTCTATGGTCTGCTTTTTGTAGGAACATTTTATGGGATACGCGTAGGAGTAGTAAAGATGTTAGGAGAGGATGCCAAGAGAGGGTTTAGTCTCTCTGTATGGTTTAATTTGGCGTATGTAATTTTGGTTACAGGCTATGTGGCTGTCTATTTTATTAGAAATGGGGTTTGGTTGTAGTCTATTGGTTCGGATATGCCAAGGTAAGTGCTTGATATAGTTCATCGGGAGTAATGTTTTGGTTATTCGCCAATAGGGTTTGCATCACCACATTGTCCTCTTGTCCATTCCAAACTTTGATGTATGAGCCATCTTTGTAGCCATGCTCTTGTCGGAATTTATTTAAGATATTCTTACCGATATAGAGTGCGTAAAGGGTGGAGAGATTTAGCCCCAGATGGGCTGTTACGTTTAAAAAGCTGTTGATAAGTTGGTTGATGTCCTCTGAACAGAAAAGTACCTTTATCATCTCCTCTACCAAGGCGATTTGTGTATAGCTATCAAGCGTACTCTCTTGTGCCTCTTCTAACTGTTGGTAACTCTCCATTGCCATAATCTTTTGGTTGAGTGCTTCGATACTTCCTAGACCCTCTACCTTGTAGAGACGAAGTGCTTCAGACATCATAAAGTGCCAAATATCTACAAGCTCTATCTTTATATTCTCATAATCAGGCTGTGCATCTATATTTTTCCAATGTTTCCACGGATAAGACTCAATTAATTCAGCCGTTTCGAGATAGATACATCGTCGCCAATCAATCTTTTTTCCATTTTTGGTGATTCCCTCTTCCCAATTTTCTCCATTGGTCGCATCGTTTAGCTGTTGTTGTAGCTCTAGCATCTGTAGTATTTGACTCATTGTATACCTTTTTTATATTTTGGATGTAATTATATCAGCAACATTTTGAGAACTACCATGAGAGAGATAGGATTTTAACTCTTTTGCTTTGTTGGCAAAAATTTCTCTGTCGGTGTGGTGATACTCTTTTAGCAGATTTTCCACCGTGACAGACTCTTGTAGTAGCTCATTGTGCAGTGTGGTATTATTATAGTTTGTCAAGATAATATTGGCAAGACCCACTTGGGTGATGCCAAATAGCTTTGTTCCAATAAAAAAATCAACCTTTTTAGCAATAAAGCTTAGGGTAAACGGTGTCCCAATAAGAGCAGACTCTAGTGTGGCAGTACCTGAACAGATAAAGGCAAACTCCGACTCTGCCAAGGCCGTTTGGGTATCGGTGGATATCTTGAACATCGAGATATCACCATAAAGCTCCTCTACTTTAGCCTTAGAGAAGCTTTGAGGGACAATCAAAATAGCTTCTTTTTCAGAGAGTCTATCGCGTACCTCTTTAAAGATAGGAAGCAGTTTCAAAATCTCACTCTTTCTGCTCCCTGGCATAAAAGCAATGGTATTTGCATTTTGGTTATCATGCGTAACGCGTATCTCATCGAGAAGAGGATGACCGATGTATCTCGCTTTGCTACTATAAAAATTGGTCTCAAAGGGTAAGATTCCTAAAAGGTGGTCGCAGTATTTCTCTAGTTTTTTGGCACGTCTGGGGCGTGTGAGCCAAATTTGGGGAAGAATATAGTAGATTATCTCTTTATCGGGATAGGCAGTTTTGAGTTTTTTGGCAAGTGGTAGATTGAATCCAGAGGCATCCATAAGCAGAATTTTATCGGCATCTTTTGCTAACTCGATCATCTCATCTGCTACTTTGAAGAGCCATCTTATCTTTTTTATTGCATCGACAACACCCATTATTGCCATTTCACTAATATCGTAAAGAGGCTCACCTAACTCTCTACTAAAAATACCCATAAGTTGAACATCTTGGGTATGTTTTAAAATCTCCTTTAAGTGAAGATTTGAGGATGGTTCATGTGCAGAGACCAGAAGTTTCAAAGGCTCTTTTTTATCCAAACTTTAGACCAACAAAGAACCCCGCAACGGCTCCTGCACCTGAACTAAACTTCATATTTGAGAGTCTCTCCTGTAACATTCCTGTTAATCCTTTAAATGAGTCAACACCTTGTGATACCCCATTGGTAAGTGCCTCTTCATTGACGGTTGATATACCTTGTGACTCCATTACAAAAAGAATAACCAATCCCAGTCCTAAAAAAATAAGAAGAAGTTTAAAAAACTTTTTCAAAAAATATCCAACAGCCAATCCGATAACAAAGTGTGTCCCCATATCTAAAAAAGGAAAAGGGGAAACATCTCCACTTGTTGGTGCTGTTGTTGCTGATGTGTGTGAATTTACTGCGTACTCTTCATTCATTACTACTTCTTCCTTATATATTTATTTGTAGATTATATCTTAATTTCGTGTATTAATTAGCATTTCCAATGAGTGCATCACACAAATCAAAACGGTTGTGTGTCATTAGGTGAATCTTTGGATGAATCTTTAGGATATCATCAAAAAGTGTCTTGGATATCTCAAAGCCTACTTTTTGTTCCTGCTCCTCTCCATCCATTGCTGCCAGGTTCATCTCATCAATAATCTCTTTTGGCACGGTGATACCAGGGACTTTATCAGAGATAAAATTGGCAGTTTTTGCACGTACCACAGGAAATTGACCCAACACAAGCTCTGCCTCTTTAGCCGTATCTCTGACACTCTCATGTTTGCACTCTTCAAAAATTTCAAGTAGCTCTTTTGCATTCTCTAGGTCATAGACAGGTTGAGTGATAATGCCCCTTGCTCCGTAGTTTAGCTTGGTTAATATCTTCTTTTTAATACGTCTCATATCTTTGGCATAAGCATTGGCGACAGCAAACGGATAGATGGGTTTTGGTTTGGGGTTAAGCTCTTTATTGGAGTAGGAGAAGCCATTGTTAATCTTGTAGATAATACTTAAAAGCAAAGTAGAATCACGTTCCAACACCCCTTTAACCTCGGGTTGGTCAGAAAATTTTGCAGGGTCACCCGTGAGTGCCAAGATGCAACGCAAATCAAAATCATTCGCTCCTAAAAGTGTTGATTGGAGTGAGAGTTTATTTTTATCCCTCATGCTCATGGTGGCAATAACAGGTTTCCCAAACGCCTGTTGCACTTGAATTGCCGAGAGAACCCCCGACATTTTAAGCTTTGCCAGTGGGTTATCGGTCACCGAAAATCCAGCTACTTTCTCATGTAGATTTAACTTTTTAATCTTTTGAATAATAGGCTTAATAGAAGCACCATGAGGAGGGGTAATCTCTACGGTGATAAAAGGTCTATCGCTATGGAGTGTTTTACAAAATTTTTCAAACATATATTTAATTTTAATCCTAACAAGTAATTGGGTAGAATTTTAGCGAAATCTAACATAGAGGCAGTTTTAGCGTAAGGGGTAAAAATATGAATATGGAGTTAAAGGTCTGATGTGTTTGAAGTTTAATTGGGTTTTTTTGGCATAAGATATTTAAAGTACTTTTGATATAATTGTGAATAAACCAAATAGAAAGGACATGCATGAGTGAGTTACACTATATGCCTCTTCTTAATGTGGAATATTTCAAGTCATTAAATAGCTTGGTTACTTATATTGGTGATATTATGGCAGAGGATAAAAGTATTAATTTCTAATTGGTTACTTTTGATATTGCTATTTTAACTTCATTGTAGTAAAATTTAAATTTAGAAATCCACATATCATTTTTTAATGCATTAAATAGTTCAAGAATAGCATCTTCATTAACAAGATTTGGACTTGATATATCAATTGAAGCACCATGCATTTCAGATACAAATTCATCCTCTACATCACCACCCATCCAATTTTTATAAAATAATTTAGACTCCCATCCATAGTTAATAATAGAAACGAGTTGTCCATTGAGCATTACTTGAATCATTGTTTTACGACAATCGCATTCAGAATCATTACAATAAGTATCTACAAAATTGTATTCTCCATCTGGTAATTTGGGACTTTGTTTAATTGATACGGAACGCACTTGATGTGTATCTCCGATTATCTCTCCTGCTGGTATAAATTTCATTGTGCAATATTCCTTTTTTATTTTTAAATGAATTATATCTTAATTTCTTGACAATTCGTATGGGGACATTATAAAAGTTGTTAGTTTGTGATTTTGGTATTTACTTACAAGTTTATTTTCATCATTTGACTCTATTTTATAATTAAAATCTGTTATTATTCTAACATTAAAATAGAAAAATTAAAAGGTTAAAATAGAATGAGTGAATATCAATATTATGATTTTAGGTCAATAGACCGTCCGTTGACAAGAGAGGAGAGAAAAGAGATAACTTCTCTCTCTAGTCGTGCAGATGTTACATCTTCTCAAGCTAAGTTTGTCTATCATTATGGGGATTTTAGAGGAGATGCAGAGGAGCTAATGATAACACATTTTGATATGATGTTATATGTAGCAAATTGGGGTTCAAGGCGATTAATATTCCGTATTCCCTCCTCTTTGGTTGATATAACTCAACTAGACGCTTTTTTTATATCAGAAGAGATTGATTTTTGGTTATCAAAAGATAAGCAGTATATTATATTGGATTTAAATTTCAATGATGAAGATGGATGTGGTGATTGGATAGAGGGAGATGGATTATTAGATGAGCTAATTGATTTGCGAGAAGAGTTAATTCAAGGAGATTTTCGCATCCTCTATCTTGCATGGTTAGAAGCTAGTAAAAGAGCTTTAGAGAGACATGATATATATGAAGATACTTTTGAACCTCCTGTTCCAAATGGTCTAAAACAGCTCTCTGATGCCCAAAAAGCCTATATAGAGTTTTTAAATATTGACAAGGGGATGGTGGCTGTTGCATCTCAAAGAAGTGGAGAGTTAGAGGATGAGGCTATTGATATAGAGCAGTTGATAGATGATATTCCAGAAGAGAAAAAATATGAATTTCTAGTACGATTAAGCCGTGGAGAACAGAATCTATCTACTATTTTTAACAGATATATATATGACTCTACCACCCCAAATCAACCTCAAAAAACAGAAGATAAAACAGAGAGAAGAGATATATCATCTCTTCTCTCCCTTGCAGAGATATGGCATAAAAAAGAGAAAGAGAAGAAATCCAAACAACAAGAGATTGCTAGAGAAAAAAGATTAGAACTATTAGCTAAAAATAGAGATAGAGTATGGGAGAAGATTTATAAACTTATTGATGA
>CAYVNI010000226.1:0-3470 GCA_964452815.1 uncultured Sulfurovum sp. | reverse complement strand
ACCTAAATAATCATCAAATTGAATCTTCATATTCTCTTTAAAACCCTCAGCATATTTTCTTCCAGTTTCAAATGCTTTGTCAAGAATAGAACTAAAAACTTTTAATCCACTCTTTGTCTTTGTCTGATTAATCAGATTATTAACCAACTCTATACTAGAGAAAACAACTCCTTGTAAAGCCCTTGTAACATGAGGAAATAGGCGATGTTCTATAGGGTTATACTTTGAAGTATAGGGTGGATAATGAGCAATTCTAATCTCAATTTTTAACTCATCTGCCAATTTTTGTAAATCTTCTTTGAAAATATAGTATCTCGAACTATTACTTCCACCACCATCACAAAGCAGAAGTAATTTGTCATGACCTTCATATTCAATCTCCCCATAATTTATCCACCATCTACGAATAGATTCACAAGCAAATTCACTGGTATCTCCACTAGTTCCTATGGTTATATAGCCTATATTTTGGTATATATCATACAATCCATGAGGAACAATTTTACCTTCTGCATAAGAGGGAAAATCATGGTCTTTGACCTTCTGAATTCCTTGGGTATAGAGTTTACCATCACGATATAGATTTCCTATCAACTCTTTTTTTTTACATCCATACTTAAAACAGGATGCCCTTGTTCATGGTATTCCTCTTGTATTTTTTTTATATTTATAAATTGTTCATCTCTATTTTCAATATCTTCTTTTCCTGATACTGTCTTAAATGCTTGTCGTTTGCGAAAGTTATGTTTTTCTAATAGTTGTCTCACTATATCAACACAGACATTAAAGCCTTTTTCTGCCAATCTGTTAGCTATCTCTTTTCGTGATAAATTTGTCCATTTTATATTTTCATCCATCGGTGAACCTGCTGTACTATCTACTACTATCTCAAAAAATGCCTCATCTAAACCTTCGGTTGTTGAGAGTATAGACTTGCGTCCTCCTCCCTCCACTCTCTGTCTTTTATCATTTTTGTCTAGTTCAGATGTTAACTCTTTTTGTCCTTTTGATACACCACTATAGTCACACTTGAAAATTTCGCATATATAGCTTATTCCACCTCTCCCTAACTTTGTTGCCTCTATTCCTGCATATCGTCTTCTATCTTTCTCGGGCAGACTATTATAAAAATTTTTCATTTGTTCTTCTATTGTTTTTGGGTACTTTTTCATGATTGGTATTTTAGCATATTTTTGGGATTATTTATTTTTTAATCCTTACTAAAAGTTGCTTGTAGCAGTTGTGGAGAGATTTATAGAGGTGAGAAAAAGGATTTTATATGCAGAGAGTGTTTAGAAAAAGAGAGAGAGCAGAGAGGACAAAATAGGAGAACAGAGTATCAAATCCAAACTTTGCTAAATCTCTCAAATATTCCTATGAGGTATAAAAATGCTATTTTTAAACCAAAAACAGAAATTCAAAACAGAGTTAGTCAATATTTTAGGTTCTCCGTCAAATTTTGATTTTGGATGAGATGGGTAAAAGAGTATTGACAGAGTGGCAGAGGATACAGTTAGAGGAGCTATTAAGCTCTCGATATAATGATATGTTGCCTACGATTTATATTACGAATTTGGAAGAGATGGGGTTTAGGGAGTTTTTGGGGGCTAGATTGGCTGATAGGTTGAGAGAGAATAGGATTCAGAGGTTTGCTTTTAATGGAGGGAGTTTGAGGGGTGGTGTTGAATTGAGGGTTTGAGACAAAGCGTATTTTGTCTCTAAATGAAGTTTTAAGTTAGGGGAAAATTAGAAAACTCCACGGATAAAAGTGGAGATTCAACGACAGGGGTGTGAGGTTCTTAGCCACAAGCTATTTTTTCACCTCATCACGAGGAACAAACTCCAATATGGTAGCATTGATACAAAACCGTTGCTTCCCGTTGGGTGCATCATTAAACACATGACCCAAATGAGCACCTGATTTTTTTGCGATAATCTCCACACGCTTCATCCCCAAACTATTGTCCTCTTTTTCTATGGTTGAGCCATCTATCGATTTGAAAAAACTCAACCACCCTGAACCAGAATTAAACCTATCACGCGTATCAAAGAGGATATCCCCTGAAATCTTATCCACAAAAACCCCATCACCTGTATCTTTAAACTGCTTGTACTGCTTACAAAAACGCCCATTGGTACTTTTTTTAAACGCCACATCAAACGCTTCACTTGTACTTCCAAGTTTAAACCCACCTATAAGTTTATAGAACGCTTTTTCATTCATATAAGCTGTATGAGAAAATACCTCTTTCCCCTCTTCTATCAGAAGGATGGTCGGTGTTCCTTCTATTTTAGAGGTAAGTGTAAACCCTTTTAGTTCATCCGATTTGACAGTTCGCAGAGGAATAGAGCCTCTATACCCATCTGTTACACGGGCTTTAAACTTCTTACAAAAACCACAATGCTTTGCATCTATCACTACTATCTCTTTGCCACCCAGTGGAGAGATATTTTTACTCTCTGTGATATCTTTTGAGTTCTCGAACTTCACCCCTGTTGTGTGATTTGGACAGTAACCACTTGGATTTTTCGCCAAATAGTTCTGATGATGCTCTTTGGCAGAGTAGAACTTATCCAATGCTTTAATCTCCGTAGTAATCATCCCATATCCTGCTTTTGTCAAAAGCTTTTGATACTCCTTTTGGGTGCTAAAAGCCATTTCTTTTTGAGCATCTGTTGTATAATATAAGGCACTTCGGTAGTTGTTTCCCTTGTCATTGCCTTGTCTATCTCCTTGGGTGGGGTCATGAAGTTCCCAAAAAGATTCTATAAGCCTCTCTGTAGAGATGTTACTATCATCATAAACAACCTCCACCACCTCAGCATGATTTGTTACCCCATCAGCATTTTTTCTATGCTTTAGTACCATTTCATAAGTAGGATTTGCATAACTCCCCCCTGAATAACCTACCGTCACGTTGGTCACACCATCAAGCGTCTCAAAATACTTTTCAACACCCCAAAAGCACCCTCCTCCAAAAACAATTGTTTGCGTTTTGGCATAGAGTGAAAGTGAAAGTCCCAAGAGTAGTAGTATCTTTTTCATGATTTTTATCCTTATCTATATTTTTTTCTTTTAATTTTTAATTCTGAATTTTCTAAACAACCCATTATAATAATTAGCTACCCTTAATTCATATTGTATTCTATTAGACTAACAAAAGGCTTTAGCAAAGGGGTTTGGTTGTGATATTTAGACTAAGTTAGATGGGGTTGAATTGTGAGATGGTGGAGCATAACGGGATCGAACCGATGACCTCTTCGCTGCCAGCGAAGCGCTCTCCCAGCTGAGCTAATGCCCCACAACTGATGAGGTGAGAATTTTACTATCTTTTATCTTTTAGTTTGATTATTTGGTAAAAGTTTTTTCTATATAGGTGTGTGGCATCTGAACATAGTTGAAAAATTTGGCGTAATCTCCTATGGTAGGGTTGAGGAGTCTTGACAGGTTGACTCCTAGAGCGATGTAG
>CAYVNI010000225.1:0-4134 GCA_964452815.1 uncultured Sulfurovum sp. | reverse complement strand
GTAAAATAGACCCAACCATCAGACTCTCTTTTGGAGATAATGGTGGTTCAGGAAAAGAGTGGACAGCCAATAAAAAAACAAACGGGGTCAATAAATCTTTGGAACAGGCGTGTAATAGAGCGTTTGTATCAGCACTAATCTCATTGCAAGATAGAGCAAAAAAAGAGGGTAAAAACTCTGTGGTGGATATCTACTCATTCTACAAAAAGAAAAAGTTTTCAAGCAGTTCTCAGTTTGAGTGTGAAGATGGTAAAATCATGAGTGGCGTAACACTCAAAGGTAAAGTTCAGTAATACAATGTGGATTAAACAGCGAGGTAATGAGCTTGGTTATAAGATAATTTTAACCATTTACAAAGTGATAGGGTATAGAGGAGCAAAGAGTGCCATCTGGTTGGTCTCTTTTTTCTATGCTCTTATCACCAAAGATGAACAAAAAGCGATGAGGGACTACTATAAAAAAGTAGGGGTCTCTTACAGCTTTTTATACTATGTCTCTCACATTAACCAATTTTCTCTTTCACTTTTTGACCGATTTGTGACCCGAATTGACCCTGATATTTTTGAGATAGAGCGTATCAATATGGATAGTTTTTTACATAAAGATAAAAATCGTATCTTGGCACTGGCACATATTGGAAATTGGGCAAATACTTTTGTGGCATTTCAATATGAAGATAGAACCATCCATATCACAGCCGATGACAAACTAAAAGCCTCTATTTTAGAGTATGAATCCTCTCTTAAGCATAAAAATAGCTCCTCTATCAAAGTCATTAATCTAAAAGAGGGATTAAAAGCCAGTATCGAGATAGTCAATGCGATTCAAAAGGGGGAAGATGTGGCTATCATGGTGGATAGACTTGTAGACCCCAAACGATTTGTACAGACAGAGTTTTTAAATATATCTACCAAGTTTAACAAAAATCCTTTTGAGATAGCCTACAATCGAGATGTAGATATGGTTGGTGTTGCCGTTATTCGCACAGGAGATAAACGGTATAAATTGATTTTCTCAGACCCCATCAAAGTGGATAAATCAAGAAAAAAAGAGGAAGCGATTGCTATAATGGCAAAAAAATATGCTGAGTACTTAGAGGATATTCTACGACAGTACCCTAAGCAGTGGTTTAACTTTTATAATTTTTGGGAGTCTTAATGCAGATAGTAGTAGATGGAGAGACCATTAGCTTGGCTAATATCTCTGATGCAAGTGGTGTGGCGTTGTCAACAAGTGACGCGTTTCAAGCGAGAGTCAATAGGTCACATGATTTTTTAATGGGTGAGATAAAAGATGGAAAACCTATTTATGGTGTAACAACAGGCTATGGAGAGTCAGGGAAAAACTATCTCTTATTTGAAGAGTCAAAGATACTTCAAACCAATCTTTTTAGATTTCACGGGTGTGGTGTGGGTAAGAATTTAGATGAAGAGGAGGCCTACTACATGACGCTTATCCGTATGATTAGCCTCTCAAAAGGCTACTCAGGGATTAGCTATAATCTACTCAAACGCTTAGAGCTTATGGTCAATGAGCGTATTTTACCAGTGGTTCCTGAGCAGGGTTCTGTAGGAGCAAGTGGTGATTTAACTCCCCTATCTTACTTAGCCGCAGCCATTGCAGGTGAGCGTGAGGTCTACTACAAAGGTGAGATACGACGTACAAGCGAAGTCTATGCCGAGTTAGGAATAGCACCATATGAGCTACAGCCAAAAGAGGCATTAGCCATTATGAATGGAACAGCCACCATGAGTGCCATTGCCACCAATAGCATTAAAAAGTTTGAGAATTTTCTTCATGCCTATACCTCGTTTATCGCGGGTATCTTTGAGCTTCTTCACGCTGATGACACCCCACTTCAACCCCTCGTTCATGAAGTCAAGCCATTTGAGGGACAAATCGCCCTAGCCAAAGAGATTCTAGCCAAACTAGAAGGAACAAAACTCACCCACTCACGAGAAGAGCGATATGATGATTTCTTCAACAATGACACACTAAATATCCAAGACAGATACTCAATCCGTTGTACCCCACAAGTGCTAGGGGTGGTACTGGATAACCTTTCTGTCTCAAAAAAATGGGTAGAGACCGAGATAAACGCTGTCAACGACAACCCTGTCATTGATGGAGAGAACCAAAAAATCTACACCACAGGTAATTTCTACGGTGGATATGTGGCTCACGCCATGGACACATTAAGAATATCAGGTGCAAATGTAGCAGACCTCTTAGATAAACAATTTGCCATCCTCGTTGACCACAAATACAACCGTGGTCTGGGTGAAAACCTAAAACTAAGTGACAAAAACTACTTTCACGGCTTCAAAGCGATGCAGATAACCTTAAGCTCACTAAGTGCTGATGTGATGATGAACATCATCCCTGCCTCTGTCTTCTCACGTCCTACAGAGTCGATGAACCAAGACAAAGTAAGCATGGGAACAACTGCTGCGATTCACTTTAAAAATCAGTTACCAAACCTAGAACTTATGTTAGCCATCGCCATGATAGGACTTGCCCAAGCTGTAGATATCAAAGAGAAAAAAGGCATCTCTCCTCACCTTGAAAAAATCTATAACACCATTAGAGAAGAGGTAGAACCACTTGTAGAAGACAGACGTATGGATTTTGATATCGCCAAGGTTGTGGCATTGATTAATGAGGGGAAGTTGGGGTAAAATAACCACCGATGCCAACCTCCTAATCACTCAAAATAAGAGTATAATGAGTAAAGGTAAAAAATGGAACAACTCACAGACTTAAAAGCGATTCTTCACTCTAAACGAGCCAATATCTATTATCTTGAACTCTGTCGTGTTCTACAAAAAGATGGAAGAGTACTCTATCTTTCAGAAAAAGGCAAAGAGTACCAATATTGGAATATCCCCATAGCCAATACCACATGTCTGCTTCTTGGAATAGGAACTTCTATAACTCAACCTGCTATGAGAATGTTGGCACAAGCAGGGGTTTTAGTTGGTTTTGTTGGAGGTGGTGGAACACCTCTTCTTATGGCAAATGAGGTTGAGTGGTTTACGCCTCAAAGTGAGTATCGACCTACAGAGTATCTACAAGGCTGGATGAGTTTTTGGTTTAATGAGGATAAAAGACTAAAGACTGCTAAAAGATTTCAAAGAGCAAGAATTGAGTTTATCAAAAAAGCTTGGGCAAGAGATAGAGAGTTGAAATTATCAGGTTTTGATGTTAATGACAAAGAGTTCTTGGCTATCTTTAAAAATGCAATCAAAGATATAGACAACGCATATAGCGTAAACAAACTTATGACATTAGAGGCTAATCTAACGGAAAAACTCTATGCCTATTCAGCAAAAAGAACCAACCAATTTGGATTTAAAAGAGATAGAACAAGCAAAGCAGATTTAGCCAATAATTTTTTAGACCACGGAAACTATTTAGCCTATGGATTGGGGGCTACCACCTTGTGGGTTCTTGGGATTCCTCATGGTTTTGCAGTAATGCACGGTAAGACTAGAAGAGGAGCATTAGTATTTGATGTGGCTGATTTAATCAAAGATGCTCTTGTGTTGCCTTGGGCTTTTGTCTGTGCCAAAGAGAAACAGAGTGAAAAAGAGTTTAGGTCTCAATGCCTACAAACTTTTGTGGAGCATAAGGCTTTGGATTTTATTTTTGATGAAGTTAAAAAGGCTTCATTGTATTATAAAAAGGAAGCATTAGAATGATGGTAACTTTTATCTCTCAATGCGAGAAAAAAGCCCTAAAGCGAACAAGAAGGGTTTTAGATAGTTTTGCTAACAGAATTGGTAATAACACATGGCAGACTAGCATAACCCAAGAGGGATTAAACGCTGTTCAAAAGCTACTTAGAAAAACGGCTTCTAAGAGTACGGCTGTGAGTTGTCACTGGATTAGGAGCAGAAGTAGAAGTGATTTTTTGTGGGTGGTGGGTAACAGAGATGAGTTTGATGAGAATGGTGTTGTGCCTGTACATTATGGTGTGACTCAAAGATTTATAGGAGAGAAAGAGATAATGTTAGATAAGATTTATGCGAATACAAATGGGCAACGGTTAGACCAACATCTTTTTGGTGTGGGTTATTTGGCTAAGAGATTGATAGAGAAGTTAGTACCACAAGATGAGAGTTTGGCAGAGTC
>CAYVNI010000224.1:0-5638 GCA_964452815.1 uncultured Sulfurovum sp. | reverse complement strand
CATGGTATTAAAATCGAGAAGAAAAAAGGTCAAGCCTCTCCTTACTCTATGGATGCAAACCTACTTCATATCTCTTACGAAGGGTTGGTACTTGAAGACCCATCAAAAGAGCCTGAAGAGGATATGTGGTTATGGACAGTAAGCCCTGAAAATGCTCCTGATGAGGCTGAATACATCTCAATTGAGTATAAAAACGGTGACCCAATTGCTATTAATGGTGAAGCGATGTCTCCTGCAACCATTCTTACCAAACTTAACGAATATGGAAACAAACATGGAATTGGTCGTATTGATATTGTAGAAAATAGATATGTAGGAATGAAAGCCCGTGGGTGTTATGAGACCCCAGGGGGGACTATTATGCTAAAAGCACACCGAGCGATTGAGTCTATCACCCTTGACCGTGAAGCTGCCCACCTAAAAGATGAGCTTATGCCACGTTATGCAAAACTTATCTATAATGGTTACTGGTGGTCGCCAGAGCGTGAAATGCTTCAAGCCTCTATTGATGCCACACAAGAACACGTGGAGGGAACAGTTAATCTAAAACTCTACAAAGGAAATGTCATGGTAGTAGGACGAGAATCAGTGAAGTCACTCTTCTCAGAAGCACACTCAACTTTTGAGGAGGATGATGTTTATGACCAAAGTGATGCAGAAGGATTTATCAAACTAAATGCGCTTCGTTTTATTATTGCTGGTAAAAACAGAAACTAATAATTTAAAACTATTTTTCCCACTCTATTCCGTGGGAAACCGATATAATTTCTAATTATATTAAAAAAACTCACTTTTTTCAGTCTCTCATTTAATTTTTTTTGTTAAGATAAAATACAGTATTCTATCAAGAAAGAGTAAATTATGATATATAGACCAATTGTTATTGATGAAGAGATAAAATTCTCAAAGAAAAAATTTATTGTAAGTAAGACAGATATTAAGGGGAATATCACTTTTATTAACAAAAATTTTACCGAAGTTTCAGGCTATAGTGAGGCTGAACTTATGGGAGAACCTCATAATATTTTAAGACATCCCGATATGCCACGTGCTGTTTTCTATCTTGTTTGGCAAAACCTATTGGCAGGAAGACCTATCTCAGGCGTTATTAAAAACTTAGCAAAAGACGGACGATACTATTGGGTTATTGCCGATTTAGAAGCCAAACTAAACTCAGATGGAAGCATCAACTCTCTAACAGCCTTTAGACGTGCTGCACCTCAAAATGTTATTGATGCCACCGAGGAGCTTTATGCTTCACTCTTAGCCATTGAAAAAAAACATGGTATGGAGAAATCACTTGTCTATCTATTAGGCTTTTTAGAAGAGGAGGAGCTATCTTATGATGAGTTTATATCCGAACTCATTAAGCCAAAAGGAATTATTGCGATACTACTTGAAGCATTTAAAAAAATGATTGGATAGGTAAGTTATCATTTTATTCTGTTATAATATATTATGGGTTTATTTTTTAATTTAATATAAAGGATATGTAATGAAAATACTTCAATTTTTGATACTAAGTTTTGTCTCTATCGTCATCTTTATAGGATGTGGTGTGACCGATGAAAATGAAGGGGTTATTAAGATTAAAAACAGTGCCTCCTCCAATACTGATATTAAAGATATCTATATCAGACGTTCAAAAAGTACCAGCTGGGGAGATGATAAACTTTACTCACAAGAGCTTGAACCTGGAGAGTCGAAACAGTACACTTTGGACAAGTGCAATAGGGATTATGATTTTAAAGTTATTTACTTAAATAATAATTTTGCACTTGACAAAGATGTTTATATTGCCTGTTATACAAAGAGGGTTTTGGTCTTTAGAGACTAAGGCTTGAAAAGTAGAGCTTATTTAACTCTTCTTTTCTTCTAATTCTCTCTTTTTTTTCATGTCAAAACGCTCTCCGTCTGCATCAAATTTACGCTGAAAATTACCTCTAATAATCACAAAAGTCATATAGGCAAACAGAAATACTGCCCCCATATATAAGATATCACCTATCGCCATCTAACACTCCTCTAACTTGTTTTTAATGGTAATTTTTTCAAATCCATCATAGTTTTGACGCAACGCTTCATAGGTCACTATTCCCACAGCTACTCCCAAATTAAGGCTTCTTCCTTTTCCTCCCATGGGAATGGTGATACACTGATCTTTATTCTCTAGTAGTAAATCCTCTCGTATCCCTTTTGTCTCTGAACCAAACAGAATATAATCATCTTTTTGAAACCCTGCATTAAAATAGAGCTTATCTGTCTTCGTTGTTGACAAGTGAGTATTCTCTCCAATAGGATGTGCCTCTAAAAATTTATCAAAACTCTCCCAAACCACCAAATCTAAATCTTTCCAATAATCCAATCCTGCTCTGATGACAGCTTTATCATCAATATCAAATCCCAAAGGCTCAATAAGATGAAGCGTTGCTCCTAAATTGACACAGAGTCTTCCTATTGTTCCTGTGTTGGGTGGTATTTGTGGTTCTACCAGTACAATGTTAAACACTTTTAATCCTATTTTGTTATTTTCACTTATCTTTGGTATAATCTTTTATACTTTATAAAGGATAAAAATGAGATTACTTCAAAAAATAATGATGGGTGCTATTTTAGCACTTTTATTCATAGGATGTACTAAAGCCCCCATAACTGGACGAAATCAATTGATTATGATGGACCAAAAACAGGAGATGCAGTTGGGATATCAGAGTGCCAAACAGGTATTATCAAAAGAGAGAATCAGCAATGATACAAGAAAAACAGCAATGGTCAAGCGTGTGGGACAACGAATTGCCAAAGTTGCAAACAAGAAATATACCATCGCAAGAAAGTTTAAATGGAATTTTTATCTCATCGACAATAACAAACAAGCCAACGCTTTTTGTCTTCCAGGTGGTAAAGTTTTTATCTATACAGGACTCTTTAAATATATCGCCAATGACGATGAGTTAGCTGCCGTAATGGGTCATGAGATTGGTCACGCTTTGGCAAGACATGGAGCAGAGAGAATGAGCCGAGGACAACTCGCCCAAGCAAGTGGAACGGTACTTCAAGCTATCATGATTGGAAAAGGAAGCCCCACAAACACAGCACTGGTCATGCAAGCATTTGGCGTAGGAACACAACTTGGTGTCATGCTACCACACTCACGAGACCAAGAGTATGAAGCTGACCACATCGGTGTGGTTCTTGCATCACAAGCAGGATACAATGCAAAAGCAGCGTTAACCTTTTGGGAGAAGTTTGCAAAAAGTGGAAAAACACCACCAGAATACCTCTCTACCCACCCTGCCCCTAAAAATCGTATGAGTAGACTTAGAAGAGTTATTCAGAAAAAAAGGCTATAGTATAGCCAAGATGGTGACAAGTTTTAAATTTGTCACTATTTTTAGATTATAAAAAATAATCTTGAAAATTTGAGATATAATTCGACCCAATTTAAATAAAAGGAAAACCATGTTTCTATCTAAATGGAAATTTTCAATACCCTTCATTCTTATTTCTCAATCCCTTCTTGCCTCTCACGCCTCTTTTTTCTCCCTCTATATCCCTGTAGCAAATCCCCAAGCCGATTTGATGGAAAAAAAAGGCATAGAACTCCAAAAAATTCTAATCTCTAGCTACAGTATAGACGCTGATATCTCAGCCGTAACATGGGCGCATGAAATCAACTCTCATGATGATTCTCTTAAAGGGAAGGATGTCAATCTAGCCAACATAAAAGGTCTAACCGTTGAGGTGAAAAACTATGGTAATAAAAACTGTGTCGTCACCATTGATAGCACCCATATCACCTCTTCATATAAAAAAAATGAGCTAAATAAGATTTTGAACTATGTCACAAAAGCAACCAAACGCACCATAAAAGAGAATGGACACCAGTGCAAAATAGAAGAGATAAATATCCCAAAAGAGGTGGTTTTTTTAGAGTATCCAAAACCAATAAATTTTGAAAAGAATGCCTTTAATATCTTCACCTCTCATGACTCAGGCATCAAACAAGCCCCATTTCTCCATGATACCTTCTATGTACTCGGCTATAACAATAAAAAAATCGCCTATGCCATAGAGTATGATACCGACCCCAGAGACATGGTACACATAGAGACCCTCATCCAAGATTTGGTAACTGATGAGATAGTATGGCGTGATGAGTACAAAATAGAAGAGAACATCACCCATATAAATTTCAAAACTTTTTGGGATGAGCATCACAAGAGAATAGAAAATCAACTAAGCCAACAAAACATCCCATTTGACAATCATTTCTCCCTCAGAACAGGAGCGTTACACTACCGTAATGACAGGCTAAAACCAACCTCAAAAACAGAAAAAGAGTACAATAAAGATTGGGGAATAGAGTTTGTAAAAAACTCAACACTCTATCTAACCTCCAAACTAAAAGGTCAAAAGATTATAAACCAAAAAAGCTACAAAGATTCACATCTACTAGAGAGAGAGATTTTAGGTTTTCTCCCCATAAAAGGAAGCAGACGAATAGCCGTCATAGTCGCCAACCTCTACCGTGGATGGGAAGGACCTCCCCATGTAATAGGATATGAGATTATCGGAGCTAGTTTGAGTGTTGGGTTTAAGTAGAGCTTGAAAAGTTGTATCTTTTAAGATACACTTTTATTATGTTTACAATAGAGAGAGATAAATCAGACTCTCATTTATCTTCCTTGAAAGTAAGAAAACCCTATGTTTAGGTCTTTGAATAATATTTTCCAAGAAGATTAAGTTTCCTTTTGTTAGTATTTTTTAATTATACTAAGTTAGGGAGTCAATTCCCCCATTTTGTTGAAAAAATACGCTACCCCTACTTTATAAAGTGTACCATCTTAAACTTATCACCCATAATAGTAGGAGCAATCAGCGTCTTAATTTTATCTGCCTCTCGTAGATACTTTGCCTGTGTTGTCTGCTTGGCAAACTGCTCCAAAATATCTATCAAACCAAAACGAACCAAGGCTCTGGCTTGTGTCTCATACTTGTCAAGTTGAAACCCTGCTTCACCAAACGCCTCTATCACATGACCAAAATTGACATCATAGGTGATATCTGCATTTTGATACGCCTCTGATAGGGTCAACTCCTCATCAAAAAGGGGAAAGGTCTCATGCTTTTGATAGACACGGATAGAGAAGTCATTTCGTACAAATCTCTCACCATAATCAAAGGTCACAAAATCACACCTCTCTATCCCTTTTGCCATATGCTTTGCAAACTCCTCATACCCCACAGCCACTTCCCCTTTGACCTGTCGGTGTTTGGATGCGAACTCTGCCAAATCCTTATCTAGCTCTCTCCACTCCACCACATGGTCAACCACCAAAGCCTGTTGACCATCTTTGATAAGCTCACATGGAAATGCATCAAAAATCTCATTGGCAACCACAAAAGCGTAATCCACCTCCACCTCATCAATATCATTAAAATGTGTGATGGTAATATCAGAGCCAAATCGCTCCTCTATATATTTGAGTTGCTCCTGTTGTACCTTTGGCTGACGCTCCACTATCCCAAACTTAAGCGTTTTTACAAGCATAGGGTCAAGCGTATAGAGCCACTGAATCATATCACAAAGCAGATACCCCTTATGCGCCCCAATCTCAATAAGCCACCCCTCTTTTTT
>CAYVNI010000223.1:0-5014 GCA_964452815.1 uncultured Sulfurovum sp. | reverse complement strand
CTGCATAGAGGCTATTAACGGTTAAAATAAATAGTAAAAATATCTTACCAAGGGTTCTCTTTGTCACTATTTTTTCCTTTCTGATTGAGTGGTAACATTAGGGTATTTACCCCTTTTTGATTGAGCATTTTTTGCCATTTTTTCTCCTCCATATTACTTATGGGTGGTTGAGGTTTTGTTTGGTTTGACTCTTGTGATGGTTTCTCTTTCTCTTCTTTTTGCTTCTTCTTTTTCTCGTCTTCTTTTTGCTTTTTATCTTTGTCTTTTTGCTCTTGCTTCTCTTTAGACTCTTTATCTTTTTTATCCTTGGAGTCCTTGTTTTTATCATCTTGTTTTTTATTTTTTTTATCTTTATTTTTGTCGTCTTTGTCTTTGTCCTCTTGCTCTTTTTTCTTCTTTTTTAAAAGCTCCAAATTAAACTTGGTATCCTCATCCTCTTTTATCTTTAGAGCTTTCTCATAGGATGCTATTGCTTTGTCTATCTGACCTAGTTTAGCGTAACTGTTTCCCATATTATGAAGCCGTTTAAAGGCTAGTTTTTCATCTAAAATAGATTCATAAATACCCAATGCCTCTTTGTACTTTTTTTGCATATAGAGGCTATCTGCTTGGTTAAACTTTGATGCATCTCCTTCTACTTTTTGATAAAGTGTCTCTGCCTTTTCATACTCTTTTTTCTGATAAGCCTCTTTGGCATCACTAAGATAGGAGAAATCAAACAACGAGGCGGACAAGATACTGCTCACCACTAAAACTGCTATAAAAATCTTCATATTATCTCCTCTTTTTTACTGTTTGGTAATTTAGGACTTAGTAATTTAGAACTTGGTAATTTAGAACTTGGAAATTTAGAACTTGGAAATGAGAAGAGAGCGATAAAGAGAAAGAGTATCGCCAAAGAAAGAGGATAATAGAACATCTCTTTTCTATCTTTGATGGTAGAGTTCTCCTCCTCTTTGGCTTTGGCACTACGCTGTATGGCATCAACCAACTGTTGAATATCATCTTTGTCAAGAGAGTATTTTAGATACGCTCCACCACTCTCTATTGCCAATTGTTTGATACTGTCAGTACGTTTTACCACCACAATATCACCATTTTTATCTTTTAAAACACCATTCTCATCTTTGATAATACCACCTTTGTCCGTACCTATATTATAGATGTAAATGACAATCCCATTCTCTTTGGCATAGGCTATCTCTTTGCTAAACTCACGCTGGTCACTTCCATCGGTAAACATCAATAAAATCTTCTTTTTCTCATCTCCAAAAAGATTATTAGCCTCCTCTATGGTTCGATATATATCCGTACCTTTTAGGCTCAAACTCTCTGCATTCATATTTTTTGCCAAGAACTTCAATGAGTGAAAATCTTGTGTCAATGGAGAAATAAGAAAAGTTTGAGAGGCAAAACCAATTAGCGATATCTTCGCATTTTTAAAATGGTGTAATGAAGTAAAAAATTTCTCTTTGGCAAACTCAAAACGGGTGGGATAGATATCATTGGCAAACATCGACTTTGACATATCAATAGCCGTCACTACTGAAATAAAACTCGCCTTGACCTTTATCTCTCCATTATCTATCTGTGGTCTTGCAATGGCAATAATGCTTAATGCCACAACAGCAAGAAGTAAAATACCTCTGGCTCGTTTAGACAACACACTTTTTTTAATCTCTATCTTCTGTAGAACCTCTTTGCTAAAGAGACTTTCCAACCCATTGGCTCGATTTTTCATCAAAAAAGCCAAGGGGACAATAGCCAAGAGTAGCCATAGTAGTTCCATATTTTCAAATCTCATCATCTACTCCCTGTTTAACATATAAAAATAGAGTCCCAAAAAAAGCAAAGAGAGTGCCAAAAGATACTGAAAATAGTAGCTCTTTTTGACATACTTATTGGTTGTAATCTCACTCTTCTCTAAGCTATTAATGGTCTCATAAATCTCTTTGAGCTTCTCAATACTGTTTGCCCCAAAATAGGCTCCACCTGTCTCTTTTGATATCTTTCTTAGCACCGTTGGGTCAAAATCTCGACCTGCATCACCTACCCCTACAGTATAGACTTTAATCTTATACTTTTTGGCTGTTTTTATTGCCACATCAAGAGGAATGCTATTGGCATTGTCCACCCCATCGGTAAGTAAAATAGCAATCTTCTCTTTGGCTTTTGAGGTCTTAAAGAGATTAGAACTTAGAAACAGTGCCTCATAGAGCGAGGTTTTTTGTCGCCCTGCAATTCCCACTTCTAATCTGTGTAGAAGCGTTTTAATGCTTCGTTTGTCATATGTCAATGGCACTGCCACATAGGCAAAATCTGCAAAGATACTCAGAGCCAACTTGTCATGTTTTCTCTGGTCAATAAAATCATCTACAATCTCTTTGACAATCCCAAATTTATTATACTCCTGCATCGAACCACTGGCATCCAAAATCAGAGATATCTCATACCCTTTATCATTTTTTATAACCACATCATCCTCTATAATAGGACTTGCCAAGGCAGTCACCAGTGTCAAAACCGTTAAAATTTTAAAGCTATTTATCAGCCATTGGCTCTTTAGTGTAGCCTTTTGAAGCATTTTGATATTGGGAAAATAGAGTGATATCCCTTTTGGTTTACACCATCTATTACAGATAAAAAATAGTATTAATAGCAGAAATGCTAGAGGGTACTCAAAGGTAAAACTGCTCATTGTATCTCCTCTATAAACTTTTTAACTCTTGCTTTTAACTCATCGGTAAGTGTGGGAATCTCTTTTTTATACTTATACCCTATTAGCTCTTTTTCGATATCTTTAAACTCCTCTTCGTTCTGTTCATCAATCCATAGATATCCATCGGTACTAAAGGTATAAGCAACCTCTTTGGTATCATTATAGTTGATATTTCTGAGTCGCTCTAGGGCAACCTCTTTGGGGCTTGGTCTCTTTCTTCTTTTACGTCTGTTTTTATAAAAATAGAATACTCCACCCAGTACCAATAGACCTAATATAATTAAAACTATCAAAGAGATAAGATTCTCCAAACTGGACTCATGAACCTCAATTATCCCTTTTATCTCTCGCAATTTTTCTAAATTTGTTGCATTTAAATCATTCATGCTCTACCCTTTTATAATCTCAGAGAGACGTAAAAAGATATCCTCATCGGTATAAATCTTGCCATAGGTGACCTGATGCTCTAAAAAATGAGAGAAGAGTCTGCTGTCTTGCTCCTCAATTAACCTCTTGTACTCCAAGGCTATCTTTTTATTAATTGTCACTTCTGAACCTGTCAATGTATTGGTATCTATTAGCTCAAAATCACCACGAAGCAGAGGATACTCCTCTAACCTATCACGCACAATCAGGGCATAAATCTCATTTTTATGGGCAATCTCACTCAAATCAATATCTCCATAAAAGTCTCCTATCATAAAGATAATTGACCTATCTCTTACCACTGAATTGACAAAGGTACAAAAAGCATTATAATCCACCTCTCTGCCCACACAATCAAACCCTATGGCACTCTCCACGATATTATAGACCATCGACTCTTGTTTACTTGGTTCAAAAAACTGCTCTATCCCCTTCTCAAAAAAGATACTTTGCAGTCGATTGTGTCCTTTAATCGCCGAAAAAGACAAAAGAGCCAATATCTCAGCAACTACCTCTTGTTTGAGTTTGACTGAACCAAAATTGATGCTCCCTGTGGTCATAAATGCCAAAACGATATTAAGCTCTCGCTCCTCGTTAAAGACATTGGTTTTAACCCCTTGGCTCTTGGCTGTTGCTTTCCAATTTATCTTACGAATATCATCCCCATGCACATAGTCTCGTATCTCACGAAAATCAAGCCCATCCCCTTTAAACGTTGTTAAGTGATTACCAAGATTACCAGAAAAAACATCTTTTCTGGCACGAAGAAGTATCTCTTGTGCTACTTGGTTCATTATGGTGCTTTGATTTTTTCAATAATTTTCTGAACAACAATATCGGTAGTAATATGGTTCGCTTGTGCCTTGTAGTTTAGCACAATTCGGTGACGCAAGACTGAGTGAACAATATAACTAATATCCAACGGTGTCACAAAATCATTCCCACGGATAAGTGCCACAGCACAACTCGCTTTGTAGAGGTCGATAGAGGCTCTAGGACTTGCCCCAAAGCTAATATAATCGGCTATCTCGTCCACCCCATACTCTTTTGGAAAACGGGTAGCAAAGACTATTTTGGTCATATACTCTTTTATCGCTTCATCCACATGAATCTTTTTAAACTCCTCTTTTATTGCCACCAAATCATCCAAAGAGGCAACCGCCTCAACCTTTTCAAACCCCTTAATAGCAACACGTTCAACTATCTCTAGCTCCTCTTCAATGGTATTGTACCCCACCAAAACTTTGAGCATAAATCTATCAAGTTGAGCCTCAGGAAGCCGATATGTTCCCTCTTGCTCCACAGGGTTCTCTGTCGCCATGACCAAAAATGGGTTGGGAGCTTCAAACGAACTATCCCCAATGGTCACTTGACGCTCTTGCATCACCTCAAGCAGAGCAGATTGCACCTTAGCAGGGGCTCTGTTTATCTCATCAGCCAAAAGTAGATTGGTAAAAATAGGACCCTTTTTAATCGAAAATGCCCCATCTTTTGGGTTATAAATCTCCGTCCCTGTCACATCACTTGGTAACAAATCGGGTGTAAACTGTATTCTCTTAAAATCTATCCCCAACGCTTTAGATATCGCATTAATAGCCGTGGTCTTCGCCAACCCTGGCACACCCTCAATAAGTATATGCCCATCAGAGATAAGCCCAATAAGCAAAGAGTCAATCAACTCCTCCTGTCCCACAATTATCTTCTTGACCTCATTTTTTATCGCTTCTATTTTATTATTCATCTATGACCTTTAAAATATATTGTTTTTGCAATTATAAAACTGTTAGATTAATATTCGTTTAAACTACTTTTATTAACTTAACATTTTAAAACAGAGTATACAGTAAAAGTTTGAGGAAAGGTGCTACT
>CAYVNI010000222.1:0-1717 GCA_964452815.1 uncultured Sulfurovum sp. | reverse complement strand
AGTAGTGTGGTTGACCATGTGGGGATATATTTGGGTCATGGAAAATTTATCCATGCCAGTAGATTTCATAAACGCATTGTCATTAGCCCACTTAGAGAGTATAGACGATTCTTCAAGTGGGGAAGACGATTACATACGTAGATTTTTAAAGGCTTATATATCTATTTACAATTTCTCCCAAACCCTCAACGCCTGAGAATGCTCTATAACATCATGACACCGCACAATAGAAGCCCCATTCTCAATAGCCTTTAGATGGATAGCCAGTGTCCCTGCCAACCTCTCCTCTACAGGGGTGGGGACAATCTTATCTATCATGGATTTTCGACTTGCTCCTATTAGTACTTCACATCCAAACTTTTTAAAATGAGTTAAGTTTTTAATTAGCATAAGGTTATGGTCGAGTGTTTTTCCAAATCCTATCCCCACGTCCAAAATAATATCATCACGTAAGAGACCAAGAGCCTCACACTTGGCAATTCTCTCTTCAAAAAACTCACTCACCTCAACCATTACATCCTCATAATAAGGCTCTTTTTGCATCGTCTGTGGTGTCCCTTTCATGTGCATGATACAGAGCTTCGTTTTATACTCAACTGCCAATTTAATAATACGCTCATCACTCGCCCCTGTAATGTCATTGATAAAAGTAAATCCACTGTTGAGTGCATATTTCACCACACTAGGAGCATAGGAGTCGATACTAAAGGTAACACCCTCATAAAGTTTTTCAGATTTAATCACATCACAAATGGCTCGTATTCGCTCCAACTCCTCATGTTCACTCACCACCTCAGCATTGGGTCTACTCGACACTGCCCCAATATCAATAATAGAAGCCCCCTGCTCTATCATCAATTTTATCTCTGCTATCGCGTCCTCTGCTAAAAACCTACTCCCACTAAAAAAGCTATCATCATTGGCATTAATTACCCCCATTATCTGCGTTGGATACTCTTTAGTTTTTAAAAACTTCTGTAACTCTTTTGCTACTATTTTCAATCCAAAGGGTTGAGCCAACTCCTTTTTAGAGAGTATCTCCATATGTTTTCGTGTTCCTATCAAAAGACAATCATACTGCTCTTTTTCACAAGTAATAACTCCAGATGGCACAGCCAACTCAGCCCCAATACTAAGAGCATCTTGTTTTAAGATATTGACAGCAGGAGTGCGTAACCCTTTGATAAAAAAGTAGAACAACTCCATCTTTTTTGCCATAATAGAAATCCCTCCACCTTGAACATTTAGGTTTTTTAGGAACTGTTTTTTATTTTTTATGTTGGTTAGTTGGTAGATTTTCATCTCTGCTTCTCCTTTTCTTCTAAAAAAGTATATTTTTTATTAAGTTTTTGATTAATTGGTAGATATTCACCATTGAGTATACAAGATAGATACTCTATTCGCTTTTTATACTGCTCATCAGTAAGCTTTGATTTTAACTCATCTTTTCTAAAGTGTTTGTGTCTCTTTATTTGCATAATTACTTCAAATCTTCCAATGTAATATCTTCATAGTTTTTCCCTGTGTTTACATATGAGTTTGGGATATCTTTTAGTGGCTTTATCTTCTCTTTTTAGCCAATAACTTCAAAAGTACCGTATTTAAAATAAACGATGTAGGCGAACCCATGTCGAGAGCTTTAATAGTATCCGAAAAGAGTTTTAGCGTTGATTCATCTAAATGATACTTTCCTGATTTCATGGCAAGAGTTGAAATT
>CAYVNI010000221.1:0-2662 GCA_964452815.1 uncultured Sulfurovum sp. | reverse complement strand
AAATGGCGAAGCTTTCTAAAAACTCCAAACTAATGTTCGAAAATTAAGGTTTTTGAAACCTTACAAATCACACCCACCCTCACAATCCAAAAAATCCACTACCTCACCTCGTGAATTTCGTTCATACTCACAACAGCTAAACAGATTATGAGCCAAAGCCTTTTTTGCTCTAAAAAGTTGTGATTTTACGGTATTGAGTGGTAGATTTTTTTCTGTTGCTACCTCTTTGAGTGAGTATTGTTGTAGTTGGGTGAGATTAAGTATCTCCTCCTCTTGTGAGGTCAATTTATTTAGCATTGGACTTAAACACTCCTCTAAAACATACGCTTCAGGCTCTACTTCAACTTCAAGTTTTGTAAGGGGTCTATTTGTCTTTCGGTAGTGGTCAATAATGATATTTTTAGTAAGCGTATAGAGCCAACCACGCAGGTGTTTTTTTTGTAGATGTAGTGATGTAAAAATCTTAATGGCTAACTCTTGCATAAGCTCTTTTTGCACCTCAATATCACCCACACGAGAGAGAACATAACTACTTAGCTCTCTCTCATACTCTTGCCATATAGACTCAAAATCTTTAGTTACAACAGCCATCTTTTCCCTCTTGGTTTATCTCTGGGCTACAACCACCATTGGAACCGTCTAATTTGGGGAGACAGCATCCATCTTCACTATTGGAGCCATCAAGTCCAAATATCTCTACATCTTCCATAGAGTGATAGTTCTCCCACACAATCCCTGTGGGGTCGGTTAGCCAATACTTGTTTGACTGCTTATAACAGCAAGTTGCACCCTCTTCACTTCTGCCCATTATACCCTCTTTTTCAAAACTATCTTGTGCATTTAAGAGAGCTTCATTACTATCATACTGCACACTAAAATGGTTCAAACCTTTTTCATAACCTCGTGTTGAAATCGCAAAGTTCAGAGATAAATCATCTACCAACCATTGGATATAATCCTCTTTTACCTTTGTTGGTTCTGCACCAAACTGTGTGCTATAAAAAGCCTTACTCTTATTTAAGTTCTCTACTGAAATATGTATATGTAATCGTTTCATTGTCTATCCTTTTGTGTTGTGTTATACAGAGAAGACGGATAGAAAATAAAAAAGGGTGCAAACTAAGGCTACTTCAAGGGAATAAACTAACTATTTTTTTAACCAAAATAGACCCTCCCCTTTTTTTAAATGAAGCCTCATTAATATTTGCTTCGCAAATGTTCCTTATATCCCCGCCTTTAACGGCGAGGGTTTACAGAACAGGTGCTAAAATTTGGTGAATATCACTACTTTGATTGTAATTTCTCATTATTTACTTTTTTTCACCACTTTTGGTATATTTTTTAAAATTGGAATACCTATTTTATGGGATTTTGATCTTTTTAAGCACCTCTTTTTGGGTAAATTTGGGTAAATAATGAGAAGTTACCTTTGATTTATATTACAAATTTAGAGCAGAACGCTTTTAACCCAACTTCATCATATATTTCTCTCCGTCTGTGGTTTTATCAAGCTTGAACGGCTTCGGGTCAATTAGAAGATGAACCACTTTGCTATCAAGGAAAAAATCTATATTGAGGCTTTGAAAGTTGCTTATTAAAAAGTTGAAGAATTGGAATATGACTAGTTTTTGATTATCGTAACATCAGTATTCTAATATTTTATCTCAAGTCGCATCTCTCCCGTTTTTAAATATACCCTCTCCCAACCATGCTTATACCCCATCTTATACTCTGTTTCTCGTCTTAATGCACCATTTACATAATAGATTTTTTCCATACCATTTTTTTTATCCTCTTTATAGTTACACTCCCACTCTAGGATACCTTTGGGATTAAACCACTCTTGCAAACCATCTTTTAAACCATTTTTATAGTTACTATGCCACTCAAGAGAAGCATTAGGATAATATTCATTTTCTACGCCATATTTGAGACCATTACGTCTAGTGGTAGAGATTTTTAGTATTCCATTGCTAAAGTATTGCTTATCAATTGAAATTTTATTCTGTTTTAAATTTGAAGATAAAAGTAAAGAGCCAATGAGATAAGCAGCTATCATCAAGATGGAGATGATAACCACTATAAGACCCTCTGTTTTGATTAAATCTGGTGTTAGTTTTGTTTTAATTAACTTTACATTTAAACCCATAAAGTTATATTAACATAAATTAACTTTAATAAATGTTTTTTCTTTTTATTATTATATATATCCTTTTAACTCATTTTTAAAAATGACGAATCATATTTCGTTGAAGTGCTAAACGTAATTTTGCTGCTGATTTAGAAGATGATTGAAGCAGCAGTAATACCGCCAGTGTTGTAAGAGTTTTCATTTTTAAGCCTTTATGTTTTTCTTTAAAATCTAATTTTAATAGAAGAGTTAGTAAGAAGTGTGAAATAGTTTAATATTTCTACAAAAAAGTCTATTTTTTTTATTGTATATGATACAATACAATGAAAAGCTAAAAAAAAATCCAAAAAAATTACAGGAGAAATAGAGTATGAATTTTTATCTACTATTTTTTTTATTGATTATTATAGTAGGTTTAGTTGTTAGCTATATCTATTTTATGAAAGATAAATCAGACCAATTAAGAACCATTCAAGAGGGAATTTGTCCAAAGTGTCACAAAGAGAGCATGGAGCTTGTAGACCAACGAAG
>CAYVNI010000220.1:0-2226 GCA_964452815.1 uncultured Sulfurovum sp. | reverse complement strand
AAGTCATATCAATCTAATCCCCTCTTTTTCTACTTTGTATAGTAGTGAACTAATATCTTGTGATAGAGTATTAAACTCCTCTTGTGTATAGACCAAAATATCTTTAGCAATCCCCAAACCTCTTAATGCCCTAATACCTTTGATAGCTCGTTTATATGGCTTTTGGTCACTACGTTGAACCACTACAACCAAATCAATATCACTATCTTTTGTAGGTTTTCCCCATGCGTAAGAGCCAAAAATATATAGTGATAATGGGTTGTAAACAGTGTTTAGTCTTGTTTTTATGGTCTCAAATAGATTTTTTTGCATTAGTTTGCCTTTTGATTTCTCTTTTCTTAGTATATCTAAATATTTTGGTGATTTCTAATCTAAATTCTATGCCTATTTGGTTTTGTGGTGCGTTAGCAAACGCACCCTACGAGGTTTTTATACAATAATAAGTGCCATCACCATCATCCTGCTACCCACAAACAAAAACCTCACTCCCCTTAATCAATACCGTTACCTCATCACCCACACAGAGGTTCATCTCCAAAGAGGACTCTAGGGTCACAAGACTCTCCAATCTGAACCCTTCCACGGTAACGCCTATACTGCTTAAGAGTATTCCATTGTTTACGGATATCACTTTGGCTTGTAGTTGGTTGGCATAGCTTATGGCTCCTGTGAAGTTTTTGGCGAGGGCGATGTTGGTTGATTTTACGCGTAACTGTATGGTACTCTCTGGCTCCAATATTCTGTTTAGTTCCAAACTTAACATCTTGATGGTTTGATTGCCCAGTTCAAAAGAGACCAAGTGTAGGTTCTTTACATGGTCTATTGTTTTAACGGTGGCTGTAAATTGATTCATGGGATGAGATAGCCAAATTTTTTGAAGATATTTTCTGCTTTTTTAGAGAATATGAAGGTGTAAAAAGCAGAAGCCTCAGCAGAGTTCTCTCCATGTTTTAACAAAACGATACCTTGGTCTATGGGGGTGTAAAATTTGGGGTCTATATCACTCCAATTCTCCCCTTTTTTTAGGTGAGCCATTTGAGGAGTGTAGAGTGCTGATTTGGCGATAAAGCCCAAATCGGTGGCTTTAATAGCATAGGTTACGGTTTGAGAGATAGAGTCTCCATAGACAAATTTGGAGGTAATCTTCTCATAAAGCTTTGCATTTTTTAACGCCTCCACCGTGGCTATCCCATAGGGGGCAAGTTTGGGATTGGCGATGGCTATTTTTTTGATATTATCATCTAATACCAGCTCTATGCCTTTTGAAAATTCATGTTTTTTGGAGCTTAAATAGACCAAAGAGCCTTGTGCATACACCAAGGGTCGAGTGACGGCTTGACCTTTTTCATAAAGCTTTTGGGGATATAACATATTGGCAGATAAGAGGATGTCATAGGGGGCATTGTGCTGAATTTGAGCAAAAAGTTTACCTGTTCCACCTAAGATAATCTGTACTTTTATGTCAGGATATAAGGTGTTAAACTCTTTTTTTAGCTCCTCTATGGCGTAGCTCACATTGGCAGCGACGGCTATTTTAATGGTTTTGGCATAGATAGAGGTGGAGAGTAGTATTATCAATAATAGTTTCAGTTTCATTTTTATCCTTATTTTTTAGCTTAAACTTAGAATAGATAGTTTACCTCAAAACGTAACTCATTATAAGAGGGGTCTTTTTTCACCGTTCCATCCTCTGATAAATTTTGACTCTCTCCATCCACATAGGCTAAACGTGTTTTGATATAAAGATTGGGCATCGATTCAAAATATTTCAGAATATCAAGTGTTAATATTTTTGAATCTGCTTGAACTCCTGCTTTACTGTCATCAAAATCTTGGATAGCATAACGCATATAGGCTTTAACCTCTGGTATAAATCCTGCCTCTTCAAAGTCATAATCTAGGCGTAACATATAGGTTTTGGTATTAGCATACCAATTATATTGCCCCATTGCACGGGTAAATCCACCCGTAGGAAATCCTCTCCATGGAGCAATAATATCACCTTTATCAGCAACTTTTGAGTATCCTACCCGAAGTTTCCAAATATCATTTCTGATATCTATTTTTGTTGCAAAAAGGGAACCCTCCAAACTATCAATATTTTTATAACCAACAGTATTGTTTTTCAGGTTTGCTCCTCCTATCTCTCCTGCACCATTATCATACTGTTGCATATAACGAACAGCTGGAATAATCAAGAAATCACGAAGATAATATTTATATTTT
>CAYVNI010000219.1:0-1526 GCA_964452815.1 uncultured Sulfurovum sp. | reverse complement strand
TAAAGAGTCACTTTTGTATACGGCAGAGAAAAAGGGATTAGAAAAGGGATTAGAAGAAGGGAAGAAAAGTGCTAAGATAGAGATAGCCAAAAGTCTATTAGATGTATTGGATATTGAGACTATCTCTCTCAAAACAGGTTTGACCATAGAAGAGATTATATTACTAAAATAGTGGATAAAGTCTGTGAAACGAGTCAGATAGTTATTTTATAGCGTTGACTTTAATTGTTATCGCCCATACATCGCACCTCAGGAGAGGATGCGACGAGGTGGAGCGAGTAGGAACCAAGGTTTGATGATGATATGATGGTAACTTGCTATATTTATTCTCGGTCTTGTTGGCATAATATTACTCTTTTCGTTAAATCATTTTTGAAATTATATCATAAAAAGTGGAGATTCAACGGCAGGGGTGTAGTTCCAACTATTTTTCTCTTCTATCAGACCTTCTATCTGCAACAGTTTATCTCTTAAATCAAGATTTTGAGTAAATTTTAAATGCAAAATCTCTTCCATAAGTGATAGTTTTACATCATCCCAATCTTCTCTAATCTCATAAGTCTCACCCAATAGTCTATCTGCTTCCTTTTTAGTACTTTTAGGTTTGTCAAGACCTCTGATATACTCCTGATACTCTAGATTTTCAGACTTCATTGCCTGATAAATATGCTCACTACTTCTGTACTCTTTACTTTTGTAAATAATATTACAAACATACATATTACTTAAAAACCTCTTCTCACCTTTAAACTCTACTTTATCCCAATCTACTGCCATTTTTTTCTCACTTGATTATACAAACGAGATAGATTCTTTGCTTCAGGTGTTATTGGGGTGATAGACCTCTGAGGTTGATATGAGCCATTATTTTTTCCAAAAAATATTTGCTGAACCATTTTTATTATTATCATCCCATCCTCCATATACAACAAGACCTTTTCCATTATCTTTTACTTCAATCTTATGATATCCAATACGGTCTTTAAAGCTTGTATTAGAGATATAACTAAAAACTGATTTAATACATTTTTCACTATCACTATAAAATCCTACACCTTTCCAACGAGTAGTATCAGCATTAAAACCCATGATTTTATATTCTAAACCAGATTTTTCTATTTTAATTATAGAACCATCTTTATTTTTATATTCTCCAATAATATCGGGATTAGCACTTGCTATACTAATGATAAATAAGACACTAAATAATAATTTTTTCATAAAAGTCCTTTTTTTTGATAACAAAGAGTATATCATTATTTCTCTTTAAACACTATAATACCTATCCCCCCATGATGAACAACAAACCACACACCCTACCCCTATAGATAGCTTCATATCAAGCAAAACCACACCTAAAATTCTAGCCCCAATAGTAAATTATTGACAAAGGATTTTCAATCCTTTTTTAATATAAAATATTATTTAAATAATCCGAAAATTGAGCAGAAAAATAACCAAAAAAATTTTCATCTGTTTTATTTAGTTTTAAGAAAGTTTGTTGTAGGATTTTGGAAACGAAAGCA
>CAYVNI010000218.1:0-6848 GCA_964452815.1 uncultured Sulfurovum sp. | reverse complement strand
ACAACCACCACTTTATAATATAAGCCAATTACAAAGCACCAAAAAACAATTTTTAAAATCTTTTTTATATTTTAAAGTAGTCTAATGCGTAGAGTATGGAAACAACACTAAAAACTTGTAAAATATGTGATTTTTTTGCGTGTATGTGACTTTCATGTGACTATAGAGTAAATATGTAACCTTAAGGTATACGCAAAACGTCTATTTTGTGGGGTTTAAAAGGGTTTTTTGTTTTGAAATGGCTGAGAGGAAGGGATTCGAACCCTCGGTGAGTTGCCCCACACAGACGTTCCAGGTCTGCACCTTCGACCACTCGGACACCTCTCAATCTACCTTTATTTCATCTCTATTTTTGTAAAAATGATTTAAAGAGTAGAATTATAGCAAATTCTATTTAAAAATGGATAAATTTAATCTATTATAAGTTATCTTTCGTTATTATTTCACTGCCTCTTACTAGCCCTATGCGACGGTTTTGGTAGACAATGGGTCAGGATGGGAACATAGCAGCCCACCTATCTTAACTGGGTGCCGTAGGTAACTGGTGGGGGGTATACTTCTTTATACTATCAAATAATAAATTTATGTTAAATATGCTAAAATAGTATTAAATATAATACAACAGGAAATCTATTATGAAAAAAACTGGTCAACTTCTCACTTTACTATTACTCCTCCCTATTTCACTTTTTGCACTAACAGATAAAGAGTTGGCAATATCCATTGACCTCTCTGGAAAACAGAGAATGTTGACCCAGAAGATGACAAAAGAGAGTTTTTTGATAAAATTCTCTTTTGAAAAAGAGAAAAATATTGAAAAACTAAAGAGCAGTAGTGAACTTTTTAATAAAACACTAAAAGGACTGATACAAGGTGATGAGACCCTAGGGCTTGTTGATTTTAAAGATAACAAAATCACCAATCAACTTAAAAAAGTAGAGAAACTTTGGATACCTTTTTATGAATCACTCAAAGATGTTATGGAGGGAAAAGCAACTCAAAAAACTTATGAAAATTTAGAATTAAATAATATACCTTTACTACAAGAGATAAACAAAACTGTTACCCTTTATAGTGAAAAAAAATCTTCAAATTTTAAGTTAGGTCATGATGTGAATTTAGCAGGAAAGCAGAGAATGCTAACACAAAAAATGGCAAAAGATTTACTTATTTTAAACAGTGGATTAAAAGTTAAAACGTATAAAAAAGATTTTAAAATAACCAATGGACTTTTTACAAAGACAATAAAAGGACTTTTGGTAGGGGATAAAAGTTTAAACCTTAAAGGGGCAGAGTTACCAAAGATTAAAAAACAGTTAAAGTTGGTAGAGACGCTTTGGCAAACGGAACAGTCAAATTTTACTAAAGCTTTGAGTGGAAAAGAGATAGAGAAAACAGTTAACAATCTTGATACCATTTTAGTTGAGATGAATAAGGCTGTGGCACTCTATACTAAATCACTTAACAGACAGTGTCAAAAAGATGCCTTTGCTTCGCTTTTAGATGGTTTTATAAAAAAAGACAATCACAGTAAAAAGAGGATTAATCTCTCTGGAAAACAGAGAATGTTGACACAAAGAATGAGTAAACTAGCTGTGATGCTTTCACTAAATTTAAAGGTAAAAGAGAGTTCCTCTAAGATAGTTGAAATGGCTAAACTGTATGACAAAACTCTTGGTGCATTTAAAAATGGAGACAGTGATTTGGGTTGTGTTCCTGTCAAAGAGAAAGAGGTTGTGAGACAGATTCCTGTGGTTGATAAAATTTGGAAACCTTTCTATGAAAATGTTAAACGTATTGCAAAAGGAGAGAGAGGAGATGCGTTGGCTTTTATTATTAATAACAATGAAAAGCTACTTTTTGAATCAAATAAGCTTGTAACTCTTTTTGAAAAAAGTAATAGAAATATAAACTATTTAGAGAAATCAATGCTCAATTTGATTAATGTAGCAGGAAGACAGAGAATGCTTAGTCAAAAAATGACCAAAGAAAAACTTCTCTTGGTAAAACATCCAAACCAAGGTTATGAGGAGAAGCTTAAAAAGAGTGTTCAGCTTTTTGATAAATCATTAATCGCCTTAATCAATGGAGACACTTCTCAAGATATTACAAAACCTACCTCTAAGGCTATTAAAGGACAACTTCAAAAGGTTGATACTCTTTGGCAAAAGCTTAAACCTCTCTACAGTGAACCAAAGTCAGGAGCTAAGAGTTTAGGCGTTATTATCTTAAACAATACCAAACTATTATATGAGATGAATAAGATGGTACAGATGGCAGCAGACGCTACTGAATACTAATATTAATCCTCATCATTAATCACTACCCACTCATAAAAGGGTAGTGCTTCAAATGGTATATCTTCTATTTTAAAACTGTATTGTAATGTCACTGTTATGATATAAACTTTTTGAATATTTGCTTTTTTATAAGATGAAAATTTCTTATGTGCCTTTTTCCAAACAATCTCTTCATTCTCAAAGGGAGCAGGAATTACCAAATATTTTTTATCTGTAATATATCCCATAAAATAAAAAGATTTTATGGGTACATTGTGTTTAATTAGTGAGAGTGCTACCATGGTATCAAACTGTTTGGGAAAATTTTGTGTGAGGGCAAGATATTTAGCCAAAGCAAAATCAAAAAATATAAGTTTTTTATTGTTTGAATTGTCATAGTCAGATATAAAAGTGATGATTTTTTTTTCTTTAAACTCTTTTATCTGTCTATAGATAAGGTCTTTGGATATTTTGTATCGCTCTTTGGCGTAGCTATAGAGTTGATGTGTGGTGACAATTGAGGTATTAAAATGTGCCAATATGGCAAGAAGTTTTTGCTCAGAAGCATTAAAGTGACTCTGTATAAAAATTTGAAAAAGATGCTCTTTGGGAATACTCTGTGTGGCAAGTAGTGGCAGTGTCCCTTGCCGTAAAAAGTAATTAAAAATTTGTGATTCTGAACCTCTTTTTTGAAAAGAGAAGAACTCCTCATAATCAAGGAGAGGAAGCTCCAAGTACCCAAACTCTTCACCATAATCATATGCTCTGTCAGAAATAATAATGAGCTTATTAACCAAGGGAAGTATTTCAAAATACTCATGGACATAGTGGTCAAGCACCACACATTTTATGCTATTTGCTTGAATAAACCCCTCTATGTCCTCTTGCATCATGTCTCTAAACTGAAACTTTGGGTCTAAAAAATCGATATAGAGTATCTCTTCACTCTCATAATTCATAAGATAATCCAGAACCAAAGAGCTTTTTCCCGAATGAGGAGAGCCATAAATAAGTAACTTATTGGTTTCTAAATCGGTTTCTAAATTGGTTTCTAAAATAGTAAACTTTCGTTGATGATAATTACTAAGCTCATTATTTCTGTCATAAAAATACTCAAGGAGTTGCATTTTAAAATTATCCTCTATTGCACCCTATAGTATTCTCATCTCCTCCTGCAAAGTAGTTTCCATCAAAACTAACCAATGAATAGTTTCTGTCATCCCCTAGCGATTTCTTTAGCCCCTCTATCGAGAGAAATCCCAATGATTCAGCATTCATACTTTGGGCAATCTCTTCGGGTGAGAAACGGGCAGAGATAAGCTCTTTTGTGGTAGGCGTGTCAATACCATAACGACAAGGATACTTAATCTCAGGAGCTGCAATACGCATATGTACCTCCGTTGCTCCTGCCTCTTTTAGCATTTTGACTATCTGTTTTGAAGTAGTCCCACGAACCAAAGAGTCATCCACAATCGCCACGCGTTTTCCTGCGATTAGCTCTCGAATAGGAGAGAGTTTAAGTTTTACTTTTAGCTCTCGTATCTCTTGAGTTGGCTCGATAAAGGTTCTGCCCACATAGTGGTTTCGCACAATCCCCATCTCAAATGGTACACCCAACCCCTCAGCAAAGCCTCTAGCCGCTGCTACTCCAGAATCAGGCACAGGCAGTACCAAATCAATATCTGCAGGGGTCTCTTTAGCCAACTGTCGTCCCATCTCTAAGCGTTTCATATAGACATTCTTCCCATCTATAATAGAGTCAGGACGTGCAAAATAGATATACTCAAAAGCACATGGATGTGGGTCGGATTCAAATATCATCTCTGATTTTGGCTCTTTTCCCTCTTCAAAGACAAGCATCTCACCAGGTTTTACATCGCGAACAAACTCTGCTCCTACCAGTTCAAATGCACAGGTCTCAGAGGCGATAATCCACCCTCCACTTTTGAGTTTTCCAAGGCTAAGTGGACGGATACCAAAACGATCACGCACCACAAACATCTTACTTCGGCTCTGAATCGCTAAACAGTATGCCCCCTCAATTTTTCTGAGCATATCTTTGATACGGGCTTTGAGTTTGTTTTTTTGACTTTTGGCAATTAGATGAACAATATTTTCGGTATCCATCCCTGTTTGAAAAATTGCTCCTTTATCTATTAGATCATCACGTACCTCATTTTTATTGACAAGGTTACCATTGTGAACAACAGAGATTTCCCCAAGTTTATACTTGGCAAAAACAGGTTGTGCATCCAAGATGGAGTCATCTCCTGCGGTGGAGTATCGGTTGTGACCAATGGCACACCTCCCCACAAGTTTACTGAGTCTATCTTCTCGAAAGACATCTGTTACAAGACCTCTTTTCTTAATAAGATGGATACGATTCCCATCAGCAGAGGAGATACCTGTCGCTTCTTGTCCTCGATGTTGCATTGAGAAGAGGGCATAATAGGCTATTTTTGAGGCATCAGGTGTTCCAAACACTCCTACAATGGCACACATATTATATTCCTAAACAGTCATTTATGGAGTAGAGACCATTTTTCTGCTCCACCAACCATCCTGCTGCTCTGATTGCACCTTTTGAAAATGTTTCACGGCTTGTTGCTGTATGGTTAAGCTCCAAAAACTCACCATCATTATAGAATCCAACAGTATGTCGTCCCACAATATCACCACCACGAAGAGCCATCACAGCAATCTCATCTTTGGTTCTAGCTCCTATCTGTCCATCACGCCCAGAGATACGAACTTTATCCAAGTCTAAATCACGACCCTTAGCAGCAAACTCACCCAAAGTTAGTGCTGTTCCACTTGGTGCATCTACTTTGTGTCGGTGGTGTTGCTCCACTATTTCGATATCAAAATCTTTTAATGTTCGAGAAACTTGCTCGACCAATTGTTTTAGTAGTGCAATCCCTGCTGACATATTTGATGCATAAAGCACAGGCATCTCTTTGGAAGCTTCGGTCAAAAGATTTTGTTGATGAGGGGTAAACCCTGTGGTTGCAATAACCAAAGGAGTAGGGTTTTTAATTGCAGTCTCCATTAACTCTTGGGTTGCCACAGGAGCAGAAAAATCAATAACCACATCACAGTTTTCTAAAAAAACTTGCATACTATTTGTTACCAAAACAGTATTAGGCACTGATATTTTCAACTCATCAAAAACGTGCAATACACTCAGCTCTAATCCCTCTGTCTCCAGAACATTGTTAATAAGATGCTCACCCATTCGTCCTGTACTGCCTAATATGCCTACTTTTGCCATTATTTTTCCTCACTGTTAAATTATGGCGAATTATACACGGTTTTTCATAATGTCAGGATTATTGGCAATGTTGTTTGTATTCTTGGAATAGCCTATGTTTAGATTAAAAAATAGAAAAATAGTATTTCACTCGCCACTAATAAGCCCAACAGAGTACCAATCACCCTTTTTATAATCAGATTAAAAGCAATATACTCCAACCCTCGAGCAAAAACAAATGCCAAAAGAGTAAAAGAAGCCACAAAAAATCTAAAATCAGTATGACAAATAGAGGGGTAAGTTATCACAAAGTTTACTATCATTATTAAGTTTATTACCACGATTAAAAAGAGTATTTTATTGACAATAGGTTCATTTTTTAACGCTATAATATAGCCCGAAAGTCCTACAATATAAAGTAAACCCAAAAATAGAACCATTGGCATAATAGCACTTAAATAACTATTTATATTGATAAAGTAGGCATAGTCAAACTCCCCAAAAAACATTGTTCCATAGAGATAGGTGATAAAAGAGTGACGAACAGCATCCTCTCCATTGATATGGCTCTGTCCCGTGCTTATCAAATCCATAATATTAAAAGTAGCAAAATAACTGGCATCCAAAACATCAAGTGTCTGACCTGGGTATTTTGCAGCGTTGACCACATAAAAAGAACCATCCAGTGGCATATAGACCCGTAAGAGTGTTAGACCGAGGACAAATATCCCTACTACTCCATAAATATAGAGCTTTTTATCTAACTCTTTTTGCTTGGTTCTGTCTCTATTTTTAAGATAAATCACGATTAAAAGTACCAAAAATAGTAACTCCAACGTCATGGTCGATACTTTGGTAAAAAATAGCAGACTCACACCAACAAGAGCCAAATAGAAGCCATCTTGAAACTTTGATTGATAGCTTTTTATAATAAAATAGAGCGAGAGGGTGGAGAGTACCATAACCAAAGCGTCATTGTTAATTCTTGCACTCATATAGACCAATGAAGGGGTAAGCGAGACAAAAATAACCCCCACCATATGCACCCATTGATTTTTACTTAAGAGTTTAAGGAGAAAATAGGAGTAGTAGAGGAAAATAACCGAACAAAAAAGTGAAAAGTAACCCAAATGATGCAACGCCTCTTGGTCACTAAAGCCATTCTCAATAAAAATGGTATAGAGACCACTTGTAATAAAATAGTAGAGAGGCTGTTGAGGAAACTCCCACCCTTTCATGGGAATAGTAGGCAATACGCCATTCTCCACCACATATTTAATATACTCAATATGCCCATGCCAATCGTGTTGAAACAGCAT
>CAYVNI010000217.1:0-4363 GCA_964452815.1 uncultured Sulfurovum sp. | reverse complement strand
CCCTCAATCTTCATCGCCCAAGTAAAGGCATTGAAAATATAGGACATGATATCCACTTGGGTATCGGTAAGTTGATATTTTTCTTGAAAAAGCAGGTCTTTGACCAAGATTCGGGTGCGTTTAGGTAGGTTTTTAGGTGTTACAGACATAACAGACTCCTTGAAATTCATTTATTTTAAATTTCAAGAGTCCAAATATCAACATCTCTTGATAAAAGCAGAGCAGATTAAAGCCGATTTTAACGGAAATTTTACTAAAATCTCTTTGGAAGTGAAGGTGTTGATTTTAGTCGGTCTGAGGTCTTCACTTCTCTATTTTGCTTTCGTTTCCAAAATCCTACAACAAACTTTCTTAAAACTAAATAAAACAGATGAAAATTTTTTTGGTTATTTTTTTGCTCAATTTTCGGATTATTTAAATAATATTTTATATTAAAAAAGGATTGAAAATCCTTTGTCAATAATGTATTATTGGGGCTAGAATTTTAGGGGTGGTTTTGCTTGATACTAAGCCTGTTTAAACCATTCGCGACAGGGATGTTTTTCTAAAGACGGGGTTGATTTTTTGGAGGTTTGATGTTTTTATGTCTATTTTTGTAACATCTTGGTAAATAAACGTTATTTTATATTGATTGATAATCTCCCTGAAAGTACTGATATACCTACTTCTTATTCATCTATTAGCATAAATTTTTTCCTGTTCTTTTTTATAGAAAATGAGTATACTTTAAATAATTAATAAAAGGAGATAGAGGATGATAAATAATATTTTCAAACAGTTACTTTTTATTGTGTTATTTAGTAGTACACTTTTTGCAGAAATAAAATTGACACAAACAGAGGTATCTGAACTGTATGTTACTCTAATGGGTAGAGTGTCAGAGGGAAAAGGTAGCAATTATTGGCAAAATAACTATTCAAATCAGACCGAAGCGGCAAATGCAATGTTGGGTTCAGTAGCCGTGGCTAGATATTTTAATGTCTCAAATATGATAGATATGTCCAATGAAAATTTTATTGAAACTATTTATAAAAATACCCTCAATAAAACCAGAGATGGTTCAGATGAAACGATTAAAGATGAGAGTGGTATAGATTATTGGCTTGGTAGATTAACAGGTAATACTGGGGCAAAGATGACTAGGGCTGAAATGATAGTTCAGTTTATTACAATTGCTCAACAGAGTACAACAGTATCAGGTCAACAGTTTAGTAACAGGGTGGAAGTTTCCAACTATATGGCAGATATGGTTGAGACTCCACCTGATGATTATGAGACCTCTATGAGTTTTAGCAGTGGATTAAGGGTGACTGCTGATAAAGGAAGTATTGAGAGTGCTAAAGAGAGGATATCTTCTTTAGTAGATGGTAAAAATAGTGAGGATAAATCTCAAAAAGGATTGGGTGGGCTTATTCCTACAGAAGAGATGCTGTTAAATATTCCTGTAGCACTACCTCCTGTCTCATCTTACGCTTCAAATGAACTACCATCATCATATGATTTATCAGACCGTATGCCTCCTGTGAGAAACCAAGGAGGACAAGGCTCTTGTGCTTCTTGGGCTGTTGGTTATTATCTAAAAAGTTATCATGAACACCTTGACAAAGATACAGATTATGGAGAGGGAAATGACTATGAAGGTGCTTATAGTCCAGCATTTTTATATAACCATGTAAAAGTTGATTCATGTGATGGTGGTTCATATATTTCTGATAACTTAGATAGAATTAGAGATATAGGGATTCCTTCTTGGAAAGATATGCCATATAATGATAATAACTGTAATGCCAAACCCTCAGCAAAAGCAACCAAAAATGCCAAATGTGCAAGGATATTAGACTATCAAAGACTTAGAACACATAAGCCTATAGAGTCCATAGAGATGAAAGATATGAAATACTACCTATCACATGACAATCCTTTGGTTATTGGTATTTATACTTTTGATGGATTTTCAACTCCCAAAAAATACAATGGAGAGTTTTTCTACAAAAATTACAGTGAAAAAAAATATTATGGTGGTCATGCTATTGTGGTGGTCGGATATGATGATAGTAGAAATGCGTTTAAAATTATCAACTCTTGGGGAAAAGATTGGGGAAATGATGGTTTTTTATGGATAGATTATGATGTGTTTAGTCGAATTGTTTTTATAGTATACAGAACAGAAGATGCACTAAATGAGTGTGAAGAGGACTCCTCTTATATATCTATAGATAAACAGTCATTGGTATTCAATACCAAACCGATTGATGCCTCTTATAAGAAAACATTTAATATATCAAATAAAGGTTCAATAGCATTTAATATTAGTGATATTTCTGTTCCAAGTGGATACACTGTAGATTGGACAAGAGGAACAGTTGAAGCAGGTAAAAGTCAAGCCGTAACTGTTACATTTAGCCCTACAGAAAATAAATTATATAATGGTAAAATAACTATAGAACATGATGCAGATAAAGGAAAAAACTCTATTGAACTCGTTGGTGCAGGTATTGATGGAGAGAGTCCAAACTTCCCTCCTATTGCAAAAGCAGGAGATGATATTACTGTGAAAGTAGGAGAGAGTGTTAAACTTGATGCTTCAAATAGTACAGATAGTGATGGAATGATTTCTAGTTATGAGTGGAGAGTAGGAACAACTCTACTCAGTAGCAGTCAAGTTTTTGAAAAAAGTGATTTTGGTGAAGGAGAACATAGAGTTACATTAAAAGTTACTGATGATGAAGGATTAACTGATACAGATACAATAGTTGTCACTATTAGTGATAAAGAGAACCTTTCTCCTCTAGCCAAAGCAGGAACTAATCTCTCTATAAAATTTGGAGAAAATGTTACATTGGATGCATCTAAAAGTACAGACAGTGATGGTGAGATAGTCGCTTATGAGTGGAAAGAGGAGAACAAACTCTTAAGTAACAGCTCTAGTTTTAGCAAAAAAGATTTTTCTGTCGGAAAACACACAATCACTTTAACAGTCACCGATAACGATGGAGCTACAGATAAAGATATTGTAACTGTCACCGTTGCCAAAGAGGGAAATCTTGCACCTATCGCCAATGCAGGAGCTGACATTACCATCACTCTAGGTGGCACAATATCTTTAGATGCTTCAAAGAGTAGTGATAGTGATGGAGAGATAGTTGAATATAAGTGGAGTTATAATAGTTCAGAGAATTCTACAAATAATTATATTTCCAATAGCCCTTATCGTTCATTTACCCCACAAAGATTATTTACAGGAAAAACATATCTGTTTACATTAACTGTTAAGGATAATGATGGTCAAATTGATACAGATACTATTATTGTTAATGTCACTGGAAGTGAAAGAAATCTAGCACCTATTGCAGATATAGGGGTATCTTCTATAAACAATACTAAGCCTATCTTTTTACATTATGATATAACAGTTAGACCAAATGAAAAGATATCTTTTTATTCATCTAATAGTTATGATAATGATGGAGATATTGTTAGTTATGAATGGAAAGAAGGTAATCAAATTTTAAGTACAAATGACGAATTTACTAAAAGTGATTTTTCTATAGGGAAACATACTGTTACGTTAACAGTTACAGATAATGATAGAGCTGTAGGTATAGGAGAAATCAGTATAACCATAGGTAGAGAAGAGAATATTAAACCAACGGCTCATGCAGGTGAAGACCAAACTATAACATTAGGTGGTGAAATAATTCTGGATGCTTCAAAAAGTAGTGACAGTGATGGGAATATTGTTCAATACGATTGGAATTGGAAGAATTATGGTATGGTAACATCTAATTCAATAAGTAGTTCATTTACTCCTTATTTAACTGTTGGAATTCATACTTTTACTTTAACTATCAGAGATAATGACGGAGGAATAGATACAGATACAATGACCGTAACGGTAGAATAGTATCTCTACCCCTAAAAAACGAGCCAAGGGGTTATTCACTCCTTTTTCTTGTCTTTTTATTCCTATTTGAATTTTCTCAATCATCGCATAGAATCACTATGCTCATCACAAGACAATCCAACTAGAAACAAAAATCCTGCGTAACTTGGGTAGATTTGTTATTTTACAACTCCTTACCTCTTAAAAACCTCATACCCATACACCCTTGGTCTCCGTAAATCATCAAGTACCACAGAGACCTTTCCCTTCTCATCTCTAATTTTTAGGGTAAATCCACTCCCCGTATCGGTTATCTTCTCTATCCACCGTATCTTGCCATCAATTTGAATCTTGGTATTTCTATATTTTTGGTTCAATTTGCCTATATTTACCCTAACATTTTTAAACTCAACGACCTCTCCAATCCTCTCTTGATGCAGATATAACCACTTCCAAAATTTGTTTATCTCAATGGGGTTA
>CAYVNI010000216.1:0-1702 GCA_964452815.1 uncultured Sulfurovum sp. | reverse complement strand
GTGTAAAAAATCTTACATCTAAAGCAATACAATCATGATATACTCTACTTATGAAAAAATTAATTACCAGACGTATATTTATCAGCTCAACCATCTTAGCAGGAACAGCACTGGCTCTGCTTCCCCAAGGGGCAACAACTCCTATCCGTATAGAACCTTTTAAAGTGATAGAAGCCGTGCAAGAGGTTCTCTTTCCCAAAGGGTTACACGCCCCTTCGGCTTTGGAGTTTGGTGCAACCAACTATCTTGCCACCGTCTCCACCCACTCCTCTTTCTGGAAGGATGACTTGAAGTTTTTATCACAGGGGGCAATGTTGTTGATGCAAGAGGAGCGTGACTTTTTGACCATGAATCCCAAACAGAGAGATGACGCGTTACGAGATTTTGTCTCCCACAGTGCAAAAGCTGAAAACTGGGTTGCATTGATACTCTTCTATACCCTAGAGGCACTCTTAAGCGACCCCATCTACGGAGGAAACAGAGATGCATTGGGGTGGAAGTGGCTAAATCATCACACAGGGCAACCCCAACCCAAAGTAAAGTTTGCACAACTCTACACAAAGGATAAACATGAAAAAATATGATGTCTGTATTGTCGGTTCAGGAGCAGGAGCAAGTGGGGTGGCGTACACCTTGGCTCTTGGTGGTAAAAAAGTGATAATGCTAGAGCGTGGGGGCTTTTACAAAGAGGAGGATTTTTCTAAAGATGAGATAGCCTACTGTAAACGGGACATCGTCACCCCCTCTCTCAAAGAGTCCTACCATACGATTGAGTATTTACAAAAGGGAAAATGGGTCAAAAAAACCACCTACAGTGATGAGAGCAGTTTTTTTAATGGCAATGTGGTCGGTGGCTCTTCTAATTTTATGAGTGGCTATTTTCATCGTCTAAAACCTGTAGATTTTAAGCTAGAGTCCACCTATGGGGCGATAAAAGGGGCAAATGTTGTCGATTGGGTCATCAGTTATGATGAGCTAGAGCCATATTATGAAAAAGTTGAGCGTCTGGTGGGAATCAGTGGAGAGGTGGTTTCTCACAAATACCATGAGCCAAGAAGCACCAAAGATTTCCCCTATCCTCCACTAAAAGAGCATCCCATTACCACGCTTATTGACAAGAGTTGTAAAAAACTAAATATCATCGCCTACAAAACCCCCCGTGCCATCCTATCTCAACCCAAAGAGGGACGAGACAACTGCTACTACTCCAACTACTGTGGAAGTTACGGCTGTAGCAGTGGAGCAAAGGGAAGTGCAAGGGCTTCACTCCTTCAACCTGCTCTAAAAACAGGAAATTTGACCATCCTCACCCACGCCTTTGTCAAAAAGCTGGAAGAGAGAGATAACAAAGTAACCAAGGCTATCTATGTCGATACCCACACCCAAAAAGAGCATATGCAAAAAGAGTATACGATAGAGGCTGATATCTTCGTGGTAGCTTGTCAAGCTGTGGAGACCTCACGGCTTCTGCTCAACTCCAAATCCAAAAACTTCCCCAACGGTCTAGCCAACAACAGCAACCAAGTAGGAAAAAATCTGCTCTTCTCAGCAGGAGGGGTGGGTCAATGCCATTAAGCTAAGCCTCAATCCAATGAAAAAGTACTAAGCCATATCTTGAACAAGAGTGTTATTTTAAGGGCTTTAACCCAATATTTAGGTATAATTAGAGACTAAAGAAAGGTAAATATATGCTAAAAAAAAA
>CAYVNI010000215.1:0-8396 GCA_964452815.1 uncultured Sulfurovum sp. | reverse complement strand
ACTAAGAGAGCGTTTATTCTTGATAAAACGGTCAAAAATTTTATTGAGCGACATTTAGTTGTACTGCTTTATATCTTTAGAGATAGAGATTTAGGGAAAAGCAGTGATTATACTTTATCCAAGATAAAATATAAAAACAACCTATGCTACAATAGTTTAGCTAACACTTTAACCTCAAATCCCTATTTGACAAATTATCTGAATGGTAATTTTTTAGAAACTCATGAAGTTTCTAGGTAAGGTGAAACTTGGGATATAGAAATATCATAAATAGAGCTAAAAATTCTGTTTTCTATGATTTTCTATTGAAAAAGGTACTATTAAGCTATACTTTTCACCATGAAAATAAAATTAGGAACATTTAACCTTTTTCAATTTGTAGAACCACCTTACTCTTGGTATACAAAAAAGGAAAAGTTCAATACCAAGGAGTGGCTTGAAAAAGCCACATGGATAAAAAGTCAGATAAAGACAATGGATTGTGATATTATTGGGTTTCAAGAGGTTTTCTCACGAGATGCTTTAGAAACTCTGGTAAAAGAGTTAGGATTTAACTATTTTGAAACAGTGGATACAGCAAAACGCCATAAAAATACTTTTGTTAGTACGACCGTTGCTATTGCTTCGAAATATCCTATAACAAAGATACAAAAAGTAAAAATAAATATTCCTAGTGTTAAAAAACATAATTTTACAGCCCCTTTTTCTTTTGCAAGAGTTCCCATAAAAGCTACGATTACTCTTCCTAATAAAACAGAGGTTTTGGTCTATGTCTCACATCTGAAATCGAATAGACTTAATGAATTTGAATATATTTTTAATAGAGAGCATGATTTGAGTTATAAAAAAGAGGTGGTATCAAAAGCCTTGAAAGGAACCTCTTCAACCTCTTTAGAACAAAGATTATGTGAGGTATCGTCACTCTTCTTTAATATGAAAAGAGTTAAAAATAAGCCAATCGTTCTACTTTGTGATTTTAATGATAAAGAGTTTTCTTTAACGATTGATGCCTTGTCAAACCATAAGTATCATGATGATAAAAGTGAAGAAAATCTGCTCCTTTATGATGCATATTATCAACACACAGAAATTATAGATAATCCTCATCCTGAGGCAAAAGAGCCAGAAAGAAAAGCCACCAGTTATTTTTTAGGAAAAGGGAATGTGCTTGATTACATTTTTATCTCACATCATTTTAATGTTAGTAATTATGCTGTTTTAGATGAGCATCTACATGAACATGGAAATAATTTATTGCTTAGAAGTGACCATGCACAAGTGGTGTGTGAATTGATTTTAAAGGAAAATAGTTAATGAGCAGAAAAAACATGACAATTTGACATATTTTGCCTTAGATGAAAAAAATTCTATTAAAATATCACCATAACTACTCTCACAAGGATTTAACTATTATGGATGCAAACAAACAAAAAGCTTTAGATATGGCGATGAAACAGATTGATAAAACATTTGGAAAAGGAACTATTGTAAGGTTGGGCGACAAAGATATTGAGCCTATTGCGTCAATTAGCACAGGTTCTCTTGGGCTAGATATGGCTCTTGGGATTGGTGGTGTGCCTGTTGGTAGGGTTATCGAAGTTTATGGACCAGAGAGTTCGGGTAAGACCACCTTGGCACTACAGATTACAGCCTCGGCACAAGCAGAGGGCAAGGTCTGTGCGTTTATTGATGCTGAACATGCTCTTGATGTGCTTTATGCCAAAAATCTAGGGGTTGATGTAGAGAATCTTTTGGTCTCTCAACCTGACTTTGGAGAACAAGCCCTTGATGTTTTAGAGACCCTTGCACGTTCGGGAGCTGTTGATGTTATCGTAGTAGATTCAGTCGCAGCCTTGACCCCAAAAGCAGAGATAGAGGGTGAAATGGGCGATATGCAAGTGGGGCTTCAAGCCCGTTTGATGAGTAAAGCACTTAGAAAACTGACAGCTGTTTTACACAAAACCAATACCACAGTAATCTTTATCAACCAACTTCGTATGAAAATTGGAATGATGGGTTATGGTTCACCAGAGACCACCACAGGAGGAAATGCCCTTAAATTTTACGCATCGGTAAGAATTGATGTGCGAAGAATCGCAACGCTTAAGCAGGGTGAATCACAGATTGGTAACCGTGTTAAGGCCAAAGTGATTAAAAATAAAGTTGCCCCTCCGTTTAGACAAGCAGAGTTTGATATTATGTTTGGGGAAGGTATCTCAAAAGAGGGTGAATTGGTAGATTATGGTGTCAAACTTGATATTGTTGACAAATCAGGTGCGTGGTTCTCTTATGGTGAGATGAAACTGGGACAAGGTAAAGAGAATGTTAAATTAAAATTTAAAGAAGACCATGCTTTACGTGACGAGATAGAAGGTAAAATCAAAGAGGCATTGGGAATTACCAGTATGCTTACAATGGATACCAAAGCGATAAAAGAGAGTGAATAGGCTCTAATGATGCAAGTGAGTTTTTGAGGAGTGAAGCGGAGTCTAAAGTTAAAAAAAGGGGTTCATTGGCTATAATCAATCCAATAAAATTAAAAATGGAATGATACAATGAAAAGAATCCTACCTCTACTACTTTTGAGCCTTATGGGGTCTCATGCACAGATTATTGATGCAATTGCCATTGATGTAAATGGAGAACCCATTACAACATTGGAAATTCAAGCAGTACAGCAGAAGCAGAAAATTTCAAAAAAAGCAGCCATTGAGGCACTGATTAATCATCGACTAGAGAAGGGCGTTATTGAATCTTCGAATATTGTTATTGATAAAGGTGAAGTGGATATGAAGATTAATCAGATAGCACAATCTCGTGGCATGAGCATGGAGCAGATGAAGCAGATTTTGACCTCTAAAGGGTTAACATGGGAGGCGTATAAAGAGCAGTTGACCATGGAGTTAAAAAAAGAAAAGTTTTTTAGACAATATATCGCCTCTTCTATCTCTCAACCCAGTGATGATGAACTAAAGGTTTACTACGAGACCCACAAAGAGAAGTTTGCAGGGGTATCTTCTGCGATACAGATGAGTCTGGTTGTCTACTCCTCTAAATCATCTCTAAAACTTCAAGAGGCGATAAAAACACCCATGCGAAAAACCCAAGGAGTTGAACAAAAGCCTGTGTTAGCCAGTAGCAATAACATGAACCCTCAACTCTTTAAGCTCATCCAAAACACTCCCCAAGGAAGCTTTACCAAGCCTATCAATACAGGAAAAGGATTTGTCGCCTATTATGTCAAAAGCAAAGGTGGACAGGGTCAAGGTGGATTTGCATCGGTCAAAAATGCCGTGGTGATGCAGTGGCTACAAGAGGAGCGAATCAAAGCAGGAAATGATTTTATCAATAAACTCAAGAGTGATGCCAATATTAGAATCATTCGATTATAAAAATAGAAGTAGAAAGAATAGATGGACGCATATGAATATGGAGAACTTTTAAAAGTTCTAACGAGTAAAATAGAGAATATTAAAAATATTGTAAAGCCTGATGAGATAACTGCTCGTCTAACTGATATATCAAACCTACAGCAAGAGCCTAGTTTTTGGGATGATGCTAAAAATGCCTCAAAAGTCTCCCAAGAGAAGACCAAAAAAGAGCGTGTATTGGCACGATATGAAAAAGCCTCTGCTTCGGTCTATGAGGCACTTGAGTTTTTTGATATGGCAAAAGGTGAAAACGACGAAGAGACCCTAGAGATGCTCTATATGGAAGCAGATAGCTTAGATGAGACCATTAATGCCCTAGAGGTACAGATGATGCTCAGTGGAGAGAATGATGGAAACAATGCCATTGTCTCTATTCACCCTGGTGCAGGTGGAACAGAGTCGCAAGATTGGGCAAATATGCTCTATCGCATGTATCTGCGTTGGGCAGAACGACGGGGCTTTAAAGTGGAAGGGTTAGATTATCAAGCAGGAGAAGAGGCGGGAATAAAAGATGTTAGTTTTATTATCAAAGGTGAGAATGCCTATGGCTACCTAAAGGTGGAGAACGGAATTCACCGTTTGGTGCGAATCTCCCCTTTTGATAGCAATGCCAAACGTCACACCTCGTTTTCATCGGTGATGGTCTCCCCTGAGGTGGATGATGATATTGATATTGAGATAGAGGACAGAGATTTACGCATAGATACCTATCGTGCATCGGGTGCAGGGGGGCAACATGTCAATAAAACTGAGAGTGCCATTCGTATTACCCATATCCCTACTAATATTATTGTGCAGTGTCAAAATGATAGAAGTCAACATAAGAACAAAGCTACTGCTATGAAGATGCTTAAATCGCGTCTTTATGAGTATGAGATGGAGAAGAAACAGGCAAAACTAGATGGGATAGAGAAAAGTGACATCGGTTGGGGACATCAGATACGCTCTTATGTCTTAGCCCCTTATCAGCAAGTGAAAGATACCAGAAGCAATCAGCCATTCTCTAATGTCGATGGAATCCTTGATGGGGACATAGACAGGCTAATTGAGGGGGTTTTAATTTCACTCGTGAAGTAAATTTTCACAATGCATCCACGATTAGTAATTATAATTCACAAAATAGAATAAAAAAGGATAAAATATGAAAAGGATACTACTCCTCTCTCTTCTGTTGCTCTCTCTGAGTGTAAGTTCACTCTTTGCAGAGGTAGTAAAAGGGCAAAAAATGTATAGAAAATACCTTCAGCCACAATGTAAGAACATGAGTGGTAGTAATTTTGCAGCCAAGCACTCTCAGGATGAATGGGAAGAGATTTATGATGCGGGAGCATTAAATTCTGAGATAAAAAAAATCTGTAAGGGAAAAACAATTAATGAAAAACTTCTTCCCCATATTTATGATTTTGTCTATGAGTATGCGAATGACTCAGCAAAAGTTCCGAGTCGAAAGTAGTTGAGAACTCCACCCTCAAAAAGAGGTGGAATTTCACTTTTTTCAGATAAAATTAAATAATAAAATTAAATAAAAATTTATATTTCACTACTTCCTCCAAGAATTTATCAACTTTATGTTATCCTATTACTATTAATAAAATAAGTTATGGATTAAAATGAAATATATTATAAGTTTACTTTTTTTTACTATTGCTGTTTTTGGATTTGATTATCATCTTAAATCCTATAAAATGGCAGAAGATGTGGAGTGCTTTTTTGGACTCTCCTCAACAGCTAATGAGATAAATGGCGGGAATATTATTAACTCCTGTTATGTCCGAACCAAAGAGGGTTATGTGGTGATAGACAGTGGTCCTACCTATAGCTATGCTCAACAGGCCAATCGGGTGATGAATGATAAAGAGAGACTTCCTGTTAAATATCTTATAAATACGACAGCAGAAGAGCCACATATTTTAGGCAATAATTTTTATAAAGAGCAAGGTGCAAAATTAATTGGTCCAAAAGAGTATAAACGATATGAGGGTAGAGACCTTTTTGAACTTGAAAAGAGTATTGGTCTCGATGCTTTTCAAAACACACGTATTGTTCCTCTAGACCAGTATATAGAGTCTGATGAGACTATCTATCTCGGCGATCTTGAAATCAATATTATTAAGATAATTAATGAGAGTAACCGCTATCTTATCGTATATATTCCTAATAGAGATATTATTTTTGTGGGGGACATGATTTTTAATAATCGTCTCCCTTCTTTAAAAAGTGGTCGCTCTATCATTCGTTGGTTAGAGGCACTCCAAAAAATAGAGGAGACTTCATGGAAACGGCTAATCTCCTCTCATGGAATAAATACACGCTATACAGCGATGAAAAATACCAAGAGCTATTTGACCATTCTCAGAGACACGATTACCCAAAAGATAGAGAGAGGAGAGAGCAAAGAGAGCATTCTTGAAAGCACCAAAATGTTCTCATTTATGGAAGATGCCCTCTATACTGAGTGTCATAGAGACAATGTCTCTTTTGCGTATGATGAACTCTCTCAAAAAGTTTCTAAAATAGAAAGCAGAACACCCATATTAGAGATATCAAGTAAAGAGATAGAGAGTAAAAATGTGGTTCTCCCTTCAAAAATTACAAAAATAGAGGTAATTGTGCCTAAAGCATTTCAAAAAAAATCACTACCAAAATCTGTTAAAAAAAATAGGGAACCAAATATTCATTATTATACTTTTCATCAAGCAGTCAAAAAAGCAAAAGCAAACAAAAAGATTCTTTTAATAAAAGTACGTTCAGATAACTGTCCATTTTGTGACGAACTAGATACTGTTTTAAGAAAAAATAACGAAGTAAAAAGATTAATTAATAAAAATTTTGTTATGGTAACGATGAACAATTCACGAGATGAACTGCCTTTAAATATTAATATAGGGCTAACTCCTTCTTTGGTATTTGTTCGTGCTGATACACAAGAGGTAAAGATGATTATACCTGGGATAGAGGCGTTAGGTGAGCTGGTGGATACATTAAAAGAGGGCATCGTCGATGGACGTAGAGAAGGATATTTAAACTGATGAAAAAAGTAGGGAGAATTTTAGAACTTTTTATCTCCATAGAGGGTTCAAAAAACAGGGTAAAAAAAGCATCATTTGCTGTTGATAAGAGTGGAATTTTGGACGATAAATTTTATGGAAAAAATATTCAACGCTCTATTCTTTTAAGTTCAGATGATAGTTATATTTTGAGTAAAAACCAGGGAATTGATCTCTCTTATGGTCTATTGGGTGAGAATATTTTGATGGATTTTAATCCCTACTCATTAGAGGTAGGTACAGAGATAAAGATAGGTGAGGTAATACTGGAGATTACCCAAGTTTGTACCATATGTAATCATCTCTCCAAGGTCGATAAAAAGCTTCCAAAGCTTTTAAAAAATGACCGAGGTATCTTTGCTAAAGTAATCAAAAGTGGTATCCTCCATGTAAATGATGCTATTTTTATGTTATAATGAAATAAAAAAGATAAAAATATGACAAAAAAACTATTAACACTTTTAGTAGTATTACTATTTACAGGATGTTTTTCAGATGAGACCACCTCAAATAAAAAAGCAACAGATACAGAACTCAATGATTCAAACACTACTCAAAAAATTGAAGTATCTACTAAACCTAAAATTGAAAATTTAAAGAGTGATAAGAGTTCTCTATTTACGTTGACAACCATCAAAGGTAAGAGCTTAAATATAGATGAACTCGATGGTGGATTAGCCATACATGAGCTTAAAGATAAAGTTGTTTTTTTGATATTTTTTGGGCATAGATGTCCCCCTTGTTTGGCTGAGATACCTGCACTCATTGAATTGACCAAAGAGGGACATAAAGATTTAGAAATTATAGCGTTAGAGGTACAAGGGCTAAACAACAAATCACTTGAAAAGTTTGCAAAGCATAAAGGAATCAACTACCATCTAATCTCTGCTGATAATAACCAAGATTTCATTAGCTATGTGGGAGGAAAAGCAGGATGGAGTGGTGCGATTCCTTTTTTACTCGCAATGGATAGTAAAGGTGTCGTACAGATGGTACACACAGGAGGGCTAGGAAAAGCCCAATTTGATAATATCTTTAAAGAGATAAAAGCACTCAAAAACAAAGTAAAATAAAACCCTATCTTGTTCCCATCCATCTTCGGTGAGAGCGAGTCAAAATTTTGCTAAATCCAATCACCCCTACACCATCAGCCACAAAATCACCTACATCAAAGGTACGGCTTGGTATCCAATATTGGCTTATCTCCTCTAGCCCTGCAAAGGTTAAAACGATAATCGCCCCTATTTGCATATTAAACCCAAAGATTTTTTTGCTTTTAAAGTTTAGCCCATAGTTGAGTAGTAGTGCCATGACTCCATAGAGGAGTCCATGCATTATTTTGTCGCCATAGGGGATATGACCAATTAGCTTAAAGGCAAAGTTATGGTCGGCTGTATCGGCTAAAAAAATAATAAAACTTATAAAAATAAAAAAGCTTAGTGGTAACAGTACTTGTCTTTTACTTATTATTGACATCTTTTATCTCCTGTGTAATTTTTGTCGGTTCATATATTTGGATACCCATAAAGGGTATCCCTACTAATATCTCACTAACCTCTGAGCAAATTTAGTATCAATTTTTGCCTCCATCTTCTCAAACATCGCGTAGTAGCCAAGTAGGGTTCTGTCCACAAATATATACTCTTCATTCATATTATGCACAGCTGTTATGCTCTTTTTCTGTACCTCCATAATGGTCTTGAAGCCTCGTTCTGAAAAGTCATTATGCTCTTTAAAGTCATAGCTATCCTCTCTAAAAATCTCAATATAGATTCTATCAAGTGGTTTAATCACCTCTTGATAAAACTCCAACATCTTTTCAGGCGTATCGTGGTCTATCATTCTTAGGTCAGCATACTGTTGGGTTATCTCCTCATCAGGAGACTCATCCATCAAAGAGACATGGAGTTTTGAAAAT
>CAYVNI010000214.1:0-7035 GCA_964452815.1 uncultured Sulfurovum sp. | reverse complement strand
TACTCTATTCCCTACAAAGATGATATTTTAAAGTTTGAATGTATTAAGAAAGAGAGTATTGAGACGAAGATAAACGAAGAGTGGGAGGGAAGACTAAAAGAGTATAAAAGTGGTTCTATGGAGTCTGATTATGATTTGTCTTACTTCTATCTAAAAAAAGGTATTGGTCTTATTGTTGAGATAGATAACAACTGTTATGTCACTGAAGATGACATTAGCCGTATCGATGATAAATCTAAAAAGTGTAACCAAGAGAGTTCAATTCACAATTTCTTTCTAGATTAATATTAATCATCACAAAGAACAAACGGTTCAGGTCTACCAATAAAGTATCCTTGAGAGTAGTCAGCCCCTAGAGCGACTACCTCATCATAAACCTCCTGACTATGTACAAACTCCACAATGGTTTTGGTACCAAGCTTTTTTGAAAAAGCGATAATTGCTTCCGTTAAGATACGCGACTCCTCATCCACATCAATGCGTTTAATTAATGACCCATCAATCTTAATATAATCCACATCAAGATTTAAGATATACTCGAAGTTTGCATACCCTGTTCCAAAGTCATCAATGGAGATTTTAACCCCAAATAAGCGAACTTTTTTTATAAATTTCATCACAATGTCAAAATCTTTAATCTTTGTCGCCTCTGTAATCTCAAAAACAACCTTAGAGGGGTGTGGATAGTTTGCCAATTTATGATAGATATAAGCTCTAATCTCTTCATTCATAAGGTCTTCTGTTGTTAAGTTGATAGAACACTCATACATAGGGAACTTTTCAAAAGTATTAAAAGTTTTATCAATAATAATGGTTGTGATTTTAGAATAGAGTTTTGCCTTTTTTGCCACTTCCAAAAAGAAAAGAGGTGAGATAACAACCTCCTCCTCTATCATTCTCACCAACGCTTCATATTTAACAACTTTTCCTGTTTTATTATCAACAATGGGTTGAAAGTAAGGCACGATATTATCATTTAAAATTGCCTTTTTAATCTGTTTAATACATAAAATATTTTTGGCATACCCCCTCCTATCTTCCATTGAATTCTCATATGCCACAATTTTTTTATGTTCATATTTTGCCATACGTCTGGCATAACTGGCATTCAAAATTAGGTGTTCAAAGTTATTATCATCTTTATAAGAGGAGAGTCCCCCACTCACTGTAAAACTAATACAATCAGATTTATGATAATTTAAACTCTGCTCTTCAATCTCAAAAATTATAGCTTTTAAGCTCCCTTCATAATCACTAGACCCAATATCTGATTTTTCACAATAAAGGATAAACTCATCATTATAAATTCGATACATTTTACAGTTTAATTTTTTGGCTATCTCCTTTAAAATTTTGGACATACGAATCAATACTTTATCTCCCATATCACTGCCATAAAACTCATTAAGCTTCATAAAATCATCAATATTTAGATAAAAGAGTATTGGAGATATTGCAAGTTTCAAATCAACTAAAAGTCTATTTTTATTGGGAAGTTTTGTAAGATAATCTGTTGTATAAGAGTCTGTCTCTTGATTAGTTTTTTTATTTGTAGAAGATAGTGAAAAAGGTAACTTACTAAAAACCATTATGGCAGGATTGCTTATTAGAGGAGTAGTTATTAAGGGAGTAGTTATTAATGTGAAGCGCTTCATTTTTTTCTTTATCGTGCAGTATTTAACTAATTATATTTGTGTAATTATATTTGTCTAATTATAATAAAAAAAGATTAAAAAATTAGTATTTATTTAAAATTAACATAAATTGTGATTATTTCTCTCACAAAAAACCTTCTAAAAATAGTTTTTTGCCTCATGTTGACTTTATGTACCACTTAGTCTATAATACTTTTCACTAATTAATCTTAGGTTCACGTTAAGAATATATAATTGGTAATTAAACTCACAAATATGGAGAAGATGTATGCATAAACAATTAGAGAACTTAATGGGTCGATTTGGCTCATTTATTCATAACAATCCCTTTAAAGTCCTATTGGTATTGGTAGTTATTTTAGCCTTTCCAATTTCTCATGTTCCACAGATAAAGATGGACACCTCCACAGAAGGATTTATGCATGAGGATGACCCTGTTCTTATTACTTATGATAAGTTTCGTCATCAGTTTGGACGCGATGAGAGGGTTCTAGTTGCCATACGCAATGAGCATATCTTCTCTTTAGAGTTTCTTACCACACTCAAAGCATTGCATAAAGAGATAGAGACCTCTGTTCCATTTGTTGAGGATGTTACCTCTTTGTACAGTGTGCGAAATACCCGTGGGGAAGGGGACAAGCTTCTCACTGATGATCTGCTAGAGCCTTTTCCTACGACCCAAAAGCAAGTTGATGCGATAAAACATAGAGCCATGAGTTCTCACTTCTACAAAAACCTACTTATCTCAGAAGATGGAAAGATGACTGCCATTGTTATCGAGACTGATGCCTACTCCCATAACGGTGAAAAAAAAGTCTCCGACATAGATGCTTTTGATGAAGGCTTTGATGATAGTTCCAAAAATACACTCCCCAAAACCGATAAAGCCTTTTTAAGTGATGAAGAGAATACCAAACTGGTTGAAAGTATCATGGCTATTACCCAAAAATACCAAAAAGAGAAAGGGTTAGAGATTTATGTGGCAGGGTCACCTTCGGTCAACCATGCACTCAAAACACAGATGAAAGCCGATATGCAAAAATTTATGCGTATCACCTTTTTGATTATTCTCATTTTCTTGTTTATCGTGTTTAGACGTGCCTCTGCTGTCTTTTATCCACTCTTGGTTATTATTTTCTCCCTTCTCACTACGGTTGGAACAATGGCATGGGCAGGAGTGATGTTTAAACTACCAACACAGATAGTTCCCTCACTCCTTCTCGCCGTCTCGGTGGGTGCTACCGTACATATCCTCTCTATCTTTTTTGACAAGTTTGATGCCAATGGGGACAAAAAAGAGGCACTCTCTTATACCCTCGGTCACTCGGGACTGGCGATTGCCATGACCTCCATTACTACAGCCATTGGAGTAGGCTCGTTTGCGGGAAGTGAAGTGGCTCCCATCTCTGACCTTGGAATCTTTGCCTCATTGGGGGTAATGGTCTCACTGCTCTTAACCCTTACACTACTTCCTGCACTACTAAGTATCACTAAGCTCAAATCAAAGCCAAAACTTACCTCTGGAAACATGGATAAATTGATGCAACAGGTAGCACAAATCCCAATCAAACATACCAAAGCAGTATTGGTATCAAGTGTGGTATTGGTAGCAATGGCACTGGTTGCATCAACACAAGTTCAACTCTCACACAACCCCTTAAAATGGTTCCAACCTGATAGTGTAGACAGAATTTCTACCGAGACCATAGATAAACAGATGAATGGCTCCGTCACCATCGAAGTAGTCATTGATACAGGCAAAGAGAATGGTTGGGTAGACCCAACACAGCTCAAACTGCTCAATGAGTTTAGCACCAAACTAGAGTCCTATATGGACGAGTATACCCATGTTGGAAAAGTTATCTCTCTTGCCACCATTGTCAAAGAGACCAACCGTGCATTACATGAAAATCAAGAGGGATATTATACCATTCCAACCGATGCCAACCTTGTCTCTCAGGAGCTTCTCTTATTTGAAAACTCAGGTTCAGATGATTTAGAAGATGTGGTAGATTCACAATTCTCAAAAGCACGAGTGACCATCAAAATACCATGGACAGACAGTGTCTATGCGGTAGGAATACGTGATTATGTAGAAAATCAAGCCCAACTTACCTTCAAAGAGGACAACGTAGAGATTACAGGAATGATGCCCCTGCTTATCAATACCTTCTCCAATGCCATCTTCTCTTCAATAGAGAGCTATTTTATCGCAGCCATTGCCATCACCTTTATGATGATGATTATTTTGGGTTCAGTACGTATTGGTCTGCTTAGTATGATTCCAAACTTAGCACCTATTATTATGGGGCTTCTACTTATGGCAATTGCCAAAATACCTCTTGATATGTTTACCCTTCTCATTGGCTCGATTGCCATTGGATTGGTGGTGGATGACACCATACATTTCATGCACAATTTTAAGCGATACTACCTAGAGAGTGGGGAGACAACCCATGCCATAGAGCAGACCTTTGCTACCACAGGAAAAGCGATGGTAATTACCACAATGGTTCTATCTTTGGGATTCTTTGCCTATTTGGCTGCCAATATGATTTCGGTACAAAATTTTGGTCTTTTGACAGCCTCTGTTATTATCTTTGCCCTATTGTCTGACCTTCTTTTGGCTCCTGCACTTATGATTGTAGCCGCAAAGAAAGGTTGGATAAAAAGGTTGGATAAAAAAATTAGATAAAAAGGTTGGATAAAGTAGGATAGAATATACTATAAAGTTTGATTTTATTGAACAGATAATAACTTAAAAAGGACAAACAAATGAAAGCAAAAAAACTACTATTTTTACTTGGTGTAGGAGCATCCCTCCTCACCACACAAGCCATAGCAAATGACACAACTGCCCGAGCCATTATGGAAAAGGTTGATGCCAGAGATGAGGGTGATACCTTAGAACAAGATATGCTTATGATACTTATTGATAAAAATGGAAACCAGAGAACCCGTGACCTCAAATCATACGCCAAAGATTTTGGAGAAGATAACCACCGAACGCTCTTTTTTAAGAGTCCAGCAGATGTTAAAAACACTGCTTTTCTGACCTATGATTATGATGACAGTGCCAAAGATGATGACCAATGGCTCTATCTTCCTGCACTTAAAAAAGTCAAAAGAATCCCATCTACTGACAAAAGTTCAAGCTTTATGGGGTCTGATTTCTCCTATTTTGACATGACCGACCGTGATTTAGAGGATTATGATTTTAAACTACTAAAAGAGACCGAGGTGAGAGGTCACCCTGCATGGATGATAGAGTCAACACCACGAAACCAAGCGATTATTGACGAATCAGGTTATGAGAAGACCATTGCCATTGTAAGAAAAGATAACTACATGGTGGTTCGTGCCATCAATTTTTTGACCAATGGTAAAAAGAAATACCTCGACCTCAAACAGATACGTCAAGAGAATGGTATTTGGTTGGTAGATGAGATGACCATGACCACCAAAAAAGGGAACAGCACCTTGCACAAAACTATTTTAAGCTTCTCAAATGTTACCCTAAATGGAGCGATTGAGGACAGCGTATTTACCACAAGAAGATTAGAAAAAGGTTTATAGTATGCGAATAGTTCTAAGCTTGATTCTTATTGCCTCTTTGCTTGGGGCAGAGAGTCTAGATGAGTCTTTGAGTGGTTTTGATGATGAGCCAACAGTAAAAAAGCAGACTAATCTACCTCCCAATCTACCTCATTCCTACGCTAAGCGTGGGAATAAAGAGGTTCAAAAACCTATTAACGATGATATGATAGGAGGGTTTGATATGGAAGGGTTTGATGATGAACCTATACACTCTGCTAAAGAAGAGAATGGTAAACATATAGGTATTTTAGGAGACATTACAGGAAAAGTAACCGAACAGATAGCCTACTCCTACAGTTGTGACACTCCTCATGACAACATCTCCTCTGTCAAAACCTCTCTTCTTCTTGACTATGAGCATAAATTTAACAATGGGTTCAAAATAAAAACCAATGCCAAAGCCTACTATGATGCCATCTATGATATTCGAGGCAAAGAGAAGTACTCAAATGATGAACTAGATGAGTTAAAAGAGGAGGTAGAACTCTATGATGCCTATATCGAAGGAAGTTTGGCCGACAATATCGACATTAAACTGGGTCGTCAAGTGGTCGTTTGGGGGCGAAGTGATACCATTCGAGTGACCGATGTGCTAAACCCTCTGGACAATCGTCGCCCAGGAATGGTCGATATCGAAGATTTACGCCTCCCTGTGACAATGGCAAAAATTGACTACTTTATTGATGATTGGCGAATCACCCCAATGGCAATTTTGGAGCAGAGATTTTCCAAAAATCCCCCCTCAGGAGGAGCGTTTAACCCCCGTCAACAGAGCCTACCCAATGACAAAGATTACTCAGATGTCACCCCTGCATTAAGCATAGGGGCAGAGTTTTCAGGATGGGATATCAATTTCTACGCCTCTCAACTCCACGATGATACAGGAAATTTTGAAAATGGTAAAATAGCACACGACAAAGTCAATATGTTTGGCTCTGCTATTAATATTCTTAAAGGCTCATGGCTCTTAAAATCAGAACTGGCACACTTTGATGGGCTAAAGTATGGCTCCATCCCCAACCAAGAATTCAAACGAACTGATGCTCTTTTAGGATTAGAGTACAACGGCATCGCTGACACCCTCATCTCTTATGATGTCGCCATGCGAAAAATCCATAACTACGACCAAAAACTGGTACAAGAGCCAATCCCTAAAGAGGAGAGAGCCTATCAACACGCTTTTCGTGTAAGCTCCGATTTTGCCAATGCTACCATAAAAGCTAATTATCTTATCTCTCTTTTTGGTTCAAATGCCGACCAAGGAGGATTTCAAAGAGCATGGGTCAAATATGATATCGCTGATGGCATCTATGCCAATGTCGGGGTTGTTGACTACATAGGTGGCTCAAAACGTTTTGATGCTGTATCCAATAATGATATGGTATTTACTGATATTACTTATAGTTTTTAATCGTATTGATTCCATCAGCTTTTTCAAGGCAGGTTATGTCCGACTTTAAAATACATCGGTATTAATCTACGGCTTTTTTTGACCTTTTTCAAATCAATGGTTGCCTCTATTATTTCGGATTCATCATCCATGGTCACCTCACCCCATGGAGAGATGATAGCAGAGCTTTTTGCCATATCTTCATTGGCTGAGTTGCAGACCAATACAAAGGATTGATTCATGATTGCCAAGGCCTGTGAGAGAACTTCAAGATGGTTTTTACGAGGTTTTCCCCACATGGCAGGAATAAGTATTATATCTACTCCCTCTATCTGCTTCCATAAATCCTTAAATCTTAACTCAAAACAGATAAGAATGGCATATTTAATGCCA
>CAYVNI010000213.1:0-11378 GCA_964452815.1 uncultured Sulfurovum sp. | reverse complement strand
CCTAAGCCATCTTGCCATTTGTATTGACTTAACACATTGAGGGGTTCAAAGGCTGAGGCTCTGGCATCTTTTAGCATGATATACTCCATGTCTCGGTCTACACGTATTTCGATACGTACTTTGATTTTGTCGCCTACTTTTAGAGGAAGTTTCTCTATGGGGATAAGCTCATCTCCTCTGCCACTGTTTCTGATTAAAAAGAGCTTTTTATCTATCGTTAGTGGGGTCTCTTTGAATATTTTTATCTTATCGAGCTCTTCAAAATATTGCCAATAGAGACCACCCCATGCGATATTGGAGTTTGGGTTTTTTATGGTAACCGTTGCCATTGAGCTGTCAAATTTAGCAAATGAGGCATTGAAATAACCTGTCCCTTTTTGAGCCAAGGCTTTGGCTTTTTCTATTATCGGTTGGTAGCTGATATTGCTATCAAAGTGGATATCAACAAGCTTGTTATTGTTTATCCATTTCCCATTATGAAGTAGGGAATAGATGGCACTTGCTGTAGCTTTCGTGGTTTTCCAGTGGGTGGTCTGCTTATTTTTAAGTAGCCATATTTTGAGCTGTTCGACCGATGCTTTATCGTGGGTAATGGTATCAAACACCTCTATCATCAAGGCGTGGGTCTCAATTGGCATCTCATTCCAATGGAAGCCATTTTTATATTTGAAATACATTCCTAGCTCATTATGTACCAAAGCTCTCTCTTTGAGTGATTTGACAATTGCTTTTGCCTCTTTTCTTGACCCTTGTTTTTGTAGTGTCAAGGCGATTAGACCCTGCTCATATAGCCCTTTGAGTGTCCAGTATTTTTTACTCTGATTGAGGTAGTAGTCATGAGCCTCTTTAATCTTTTTGTTCATCCTAAAAGAGTAGAAACTTCGTGCATAGAGATAGTGAATAAGAATACTGCTCAAATGGTCATCTTCCAATTTGGTTAGGTTCTGCTCTACGCTTTTTTGTAGATTTTCATAACGTTCCAATACTTTTTTATCCATAAAAGCAGTTGCCACTCCCATCGCTTCGGTGTGGGTCTTGTCTATCCCCAACTTTTTGAGCTTTCCAAATCCCTCCACAATATACTGTGTGATGTACCAGTTTGACTGACCTCCATCAAACCATGACCATCCACCATCTTGGTTTTGGAATTGTCGTTTGATGAGTTTATCATAGGTTTCTTCTTGCTCCTCTCCTAGTTTCACCAAGTCAAAGAGTAACCCCATATTTTGTTGTTGCTCCTCTTCACTTTTAGCATTGAGTAGCCACGGAGTCTCCTCTAAGATGACTGATTTTAACTCTTGGTTGCTAGAGAGAGAAGATGTTAACTCTTTTTTACTCTTCCAACTTTGGAATATTTTTTTGATTTTGGGAGAGCTGTTGGCTATTTTTGAGGCAATAGCATTAGCATAGTATCGGCTAAAAAGTTGCTCATTGCATTCATGAAGATACTCCATCAGATAGGGCAAAGCACGTACAGCATACCATACGGGATTTGAGGTGAACTCTAGGCTGAGTTTATGATTTTTAAGTGTGGTTGAGTTATTCTCTTTGAGAGATTTTAGGGTAAAGCTCTTCTCTTCATTCCCTTGGACGAAGAGGGATTTACTCTCTGTAACGAACATACGATTTGAAAGAATAGGTTTGATGACCTGTTCCGCATCACTGTGGCTATTTGCTCTGGCGATAATGGTGTGTTTAATAGCAGGAACAGTATCTACATTAGGTACTTTAATGGTAAATTTTACCACAGTAGAAGCTCCTTTTCTTACGCTAAATGGTTTAGAGAAGTTTTGGTCAGGATAGATGGGCTGTTCGTTTAGAGGGTTGATAAGCTTTAACTCACAGCTACCATTTAACTCTCTACTACTCATATTGACAACTCTTGCACTCAACTCTATGGTGTCTTTTTCTCTAAAAAAACGGGGCAGATTGGTGACTACCATCAGCTCTTTTTGGGTGACTATCTCTTTTTTCACCAGTGCCATTTGAAGCTCTTTGGTGTGGGCAAATGCCAAAAAATTCCAACGGGTAAGGGCATCATTGGTTTTGAAGTTTATAATAATATTCCCCTCACCATCTGTTTGAAGTTTTGGTTTGAAGAACATGGTCTCTTTTAGAGTGTTTCGGATATGGATATTTTTACTCTTTTTGACTTTATTACCATTTTTATCCACAGGGGCAGAGTTGGAATATAAGGCAACTTCCCCAAATAGCCCCATAGAGTTATCCTTCACTTCCATTTCTCTTTTTACTTCTCGTCTCATGAGAGCAGGAGAAGCTATGCTCATCGATTCAACTATGGGCATAACCATATCGTAATTAATAAGCTCTACAATATTATTTTTATAATGTAATCCAAACCAGTTTATGCTATAAAATTTACGCTTAAGAATCTCACTTGATTTATCCCAATAACCAAAGCTTCTTTGTCTGTCAAAATGTTCAGCCATCCACCAGTTATAACGGTTTGCTCTATAGTTGGGGTGTATTTGTGGTTTGTTAAAGCCAGAGCTATAAAGTTTATCGAGTGAGGCATCGTACATGGTGGTTACCATTTCAGCCATAAGAGGATCTCTGTTCTCTCCTGATATTTTAATCTTCCACTCCTCTTCACTATTGGGTTTAAGCTTATCTCTAAAGGTTATAAACTCAATATTTAACCTGCTATCCCATGATACTTCTATACGCCCTTGCTTATAGATTACACGGTTATTTTGGATAGTAGCCATACGATAAAAGAGACCACCTTGACTCTTTTTGGTAATATTGATTAACTCTCTGTTAATATCTTTTAACTGTATCCATTTTTCCACGATAATCTTCTCTTGTTGCTCTATATCTAAGAGTATAAAACTGTTTGGATTGGAGCTTTTGAAATAGAGTGTGGCTGTTGAGCCAATTTTATAAGAGGGTTTATCTGTTTTTGACCACAAATTGGTAGGCGATGGTGGTGTAGAAGAGGCTGTGTCATAGATAGTAAGTTTTCTGCTTTTTGTAACCTTGGTTCCATATCTGTCTTTTGTATGGAGCGTGAGAATATACTCTCCTTCTTCCAAGTTTGTTAGGGTTAACGTTTTAGATTTTTGGGTATCAAAGGATAAGGTTGCGATAACCTCTTTTTTCGATAGCTCTTTTTTTTCTTGGTATCGGTAATTTTTAAAGAGTTTTTCAAATTCTACTTTGGAGTAGAGGGGTTTGTCTACTTTTTGCCAATATCTTTTTCGATAGACTCTATTGTCAGACACTACTTTCTCTATTGTTATTTCCCCTTTTAGTGGTTGAAACTCACCATCCAGGTTTGAGGTGTTAAGTGTTAGCTCTTTTTGGCTATTTATATTAAGCTCTTTGGCGATATTCATTGTCGCATTAATAGCAACATAGCCGATATTAATGCTTCTTTGATGGGATTGACTCTCCCCTGTGCTATCAGTAATATCCACAGAGACCTCATACTGAAATTTTGGTTTATCTTCTGCATCTATAGATTTATCATTTATAGCATCAAACTTTATCTCAAACGTTCCATCAGCATTGGTCTCTATCTCACCTTGTGCTATTTGTGTGTCTGATGAGCTTGGTCTGGGTTGCCACCAAGAGTACCACGGAAAAGAGGCTCTTCTATAGACATGATATCTTACCTTTGCACCATCTAATCCATATCCACTGTAGGATTTTGCCTCTCCTATGAGCTTAACACTCTCTCCTAATCGGTAGCTTTTTGTCAAAGGCTTAAAGGCAATCTCAAATTTAGGGCGTTTGTACTCTTCCACATGGATAGATATCGCTCCATTAATATCAGATACGATTCTCATCTCACCCAAAATCCCATTTTTAGGAGCAGTAAACTTTCCATCAAATGTTCCATACTCATTGGTTTTAAAGGTTTGGCTCTTTATCTTTTGATGATTGGTAGTATAGAGTGTCACCTCTACTTTTTGGTTTGCCAAGATTTTTGCTTTTTTATATTTCTGTTTCTCTACAGCTAACCCTTTGAAGTAGATGGTTTGAGAGGGGCGATAGATGGCTCTATCGGTAAAGAAGTGAACCTCTTTATACTTTTTGTTTTGAGGTTTATCTCTATATTTACTATAGTAGTGGTTATTAAACTCTAATTTGTCTTTTCCTTGACTAAAACTTACTATATAGCCTTTTATATTTTTTGGTATCTCTAAAAAACCATCTTTGTCACTAATACGCTTAGAGATAAACTTTTTAATCTGTTTTTTAGTTTGATGGTCATAGTTTGAGCTATAAAATTTTGCTTCAACCCCTTGGAGTGGTTCACCACTGTCTCTATCCACCACGGCAAAGCTATTTTCCCTTTTGAGGTAGGCGATATTTGAGATAGTAGATATGGAGTAGAGGGGTTTATCTTTGAACTTTTTATCTTTGAACTTTTTATCTTTAAGCTTTTCATCTTTTGTTATTTCAAAAATGTAAGAGCCTAAGCCGTAACTTCCTAGATTTATCTCTGTGCCATGCTCTTGATAATCATCTGTAGAGGGAAGTGTTAAGTTAAACTCTTTAATGGTCTCAATTTTTTCAATATAATCTTTTTGTATCTCTCTGTCTAAGATAGTAAATTCCTCTATCTCTTCAACCGTGAGTTTAAAAGCTTTAATGTAAATCTTATCTATATTTTTATAGTTTAGCTTTGCTAAGATATTCTCATGGGGTAGATTTACAGACTCTACCTCTAAGCGTAACACTTGGCTCTCAATACGATTTTTAATATTTTGACAACGTGAGATTAAGAGACTATTGCTACTTTTTATACCTTTATTGGCATATACTATCGCTTGTTTGTACTCTTTATTTTGGAAATAGTATAGGGCAAGGTAGTAGAGGGCTTCACGGTTGGTATATTTGGACTGTAGATACTTTAAAGTTTTGAGATAGAGTTTATCCTTTTTGATTCCTATAAAGTGTTGGTAGACAAATTGGAGTCTCTCTAAGTCGATATGGTGTAGGGCTTTGGTATCTTTTTGTTTTTTGTGAAATTGGAGTAGTTTTTGATAGATAAGCAGTGATTGATACTTAAATGAGTTTTTATTTTTTGTCTTAAATTTATACTCTATAAAGGTATCAAAATTACCAAATGCTTCGGATTGGTCGATATAGAAGCTCTCTTTTGCTTGAGTAAGATTGTAGCGTTGATTACGAAAATAGTTTAATGCTCTAAAGGCTAAAAAATCATAGAGCGTAGGGCGTAATCCCTCACTGTTACTCTCTTTGAGAAGGAGTTCTTTATAGTTTTCTATTTTTATCGCTTTTGCCTCATCTTGGAGAGAGTCAAGATAGAGCCTAGATGAGGTTTGAACTAGCCTCTCTATGCTCCATGTCAATATGTCACTGCTGTTATCATCCTTGATAGTGGTTCTCTCTTCTATTCTATAACGATTATTATCCAAATAGTTGGCATACATCTCTGCAAGTAGTGATTGTAAAATAAGTTTTGTGGTTATTTTATGAGCTTTGGTTAACTCGTTTTCAATATTTTTGATACTGTTAACATATCCATCTTCTTCTAGTTCAATGTGATACTTCTCTCTGTAAAGTAGTGCTTTAATAAGCTCATTTTCATTGGCTTCGGATACAGCCTGTTGATAGATAATATTGGTAATTTCTAAAGCACTTTTGGGAAGATTTTGCCTCTCTAACTCTTTTATCTGTTGCCACTGCTCTTGATAAGATTTGGCATGGGTAAAGAGTGTAAAGAGGAGGAGAAAATATAATATTTTTTTCATAGGGTAAATCCTTAAACGATATGTAACACTCTACACTAAAAAGGTTTATGGATTGTAAATGTACCCCTATTTTAAGATTGAGAAAGCTCTTTTGCCTGTTTGGTCCACTCTTCTCGTTCAACTTTTCTTGGAAATAGTATCTGTTCATCTACCCATGCTTGTTCCTCTGCATTCCATGACGCAATTTGGTCAAGATGATAGATACCTAACTTATTAAGTTTCTCCTCTACAACAGGACCAATTCCTTTAAGAAGAGAGAGGTTGTCTTTTCCTCCCTCTCTCGCCTCTTTCAATAGGTTAGGGGCTGTTGTTTTAGGAGTATCAGTTGATGATGATTGCTCTACAGATACTTCATTTGGAGTCTGTTTCTGTTTATTCTCGACGCTGTTCTCTTTTTTTGACCCACCTTTTATTGTCCAAGCAAGTACAAATCCAATTAGACTTGCTATCAATAAATATAGTAATATTTCCATAAATAGATAACTCATTATTTAACTCCTTCAGTTTTAATAGGGATTGGTACAGCTACAGGTTTAATAGGTATAGGAACGTTGATACTGTTTTGAATAACTTTGGGTACGGTGGCTACAGTTGGTATATTTATAATAGGTTCTGTAATAGGTTCTGTAATAGGTTCTGTAACTTCATTATGGGTTGGTATTGTTATTGTTGATTCTACAGTAGTTTTAGTAAATACTACAGGTGTTGAGAGTGGTGTGAATGTTGGTTTTATATTGATTACAACAGGTGCTATGGTTTGTTTAGACGTTATGGTTACTTTGGCAGTAGGTGTTGGGGTAAAAATAGGAGTAGGTATAGGAGTTGGAGCAACTTGAACCTGAACCACTTTGCTTACTATGGTAATTTGATTATTAACACCAACTACTCCATCTATATTTTGAGTGAGACTTCCTATATCTATTTTCTTTTTATAAGTTGAGACACTCCCTGTCAAGACGAGAACTCTTTGTATTTTTAGACCTTCCCCTTCTATCTTTATATTAATTCCTGTTATATTGTTATCTTTTAAAAGTATTTTGGCTTTTGATATTAAATTATTTTGAATGGTTGTAAAGGTATTGATAAAAGTGATGTATGTAAGTATTAGAATGAGTATTAACGCAAATAAGATCTGTAATATTTTTTTCATAACTACCCTTTAAATATATTAATTAATTTTATATTCTATTGACTTAGTAAAAACTTAAAATGTAAAGGCTTTGAGTATACTTTAGTAATATTGATTGATATCGGAGGTTTATCCTCTTTAAGTAAATAATCATGATGAGACACTTAACCACACTTTTGCTATAATTTTGAAAAAATTTCAAGGGTAATAATGAGAGCATTATTAAGCGTTAGTGACAAGAGTGGCATTGTGGAGTTTGCACAAGGGTTAGAGAGGATGGGTTGGGAGATTATCTCAACAGGGGGAACCTATAAAAAGTTAAATGATTCAGGTGTAAAGGTTATTGAGATTGATGAGGTTACTAAGTTTCCTGAGTGTTTTGAGGGGCGAGTAAAGACACTTAACCCTTTTGTGCATGGTGGTATTTTACATAAACGTGCTGATGAAGCCCATGTGACACAGGCAAAAGAGTTGGGTGTTGAGGGGATTGACCTTGTCTGTGTGAACCTCTATCCTTTTAAAGAGACCATTGAGAGAACGGAAGATTTTGATGAGATTATTGAAAACATAGATATTGGTGGGCCAACAATGGTTCGCTCTGCTGCAAAGAACTTTAATGATGTGCTGATTGTAACGGATGTTTTGGATTATGATTCTATTATAGAAGCACTTGAAAATAATGCTGATAGCCTAGAGTTTAGAAGAGATTTGATGATAAAAGCTTACGAGCATACGGCTTCGTATGATGCGATGATTGCAAACTATATGAATGGTCGATTTAACAACGGATTTGGAGAGTATCAGTTTATTACAGGTAAAAAATCTTTTCAGACACGTTACGGAGAGAATCCACACCAAAAAGGGGCATTGTATGAGTTTGATAACCACTTTACCGATAACTTCAATCAGGTTAAAGGTGAAGCTTCATTTAACAATATCAATGATGTCAATGGGGCATTAAAAATCGCTTCAAGTTTTGGAGATGAGAATGCTGTCTGTATCGTTAAACATGGTAATCCGTGTGGATTTGCTCTAAAAGGTACGCTGTTGGACTCTTATACTGAAGCACTACGTTGTGACCCTATCTCTGCATTTGGTGGGGTTGTGGCTGTTAATGGTATAGTAGACAAAGCACTAGCAAAGAAGATGAATGAGATATTTTTGGAAGTGGTGATGGCAGGAGACTTTACAGATGAAGCGTTAGAGGTGTTTGCCAAGAAAAAACGTCTAAAACTTTTTTCTCAGGGAGGAGAGAAATTGGTAATGTCTAAAGATAGCTATGACTTTAAACACGTAGATGGTGGATTTGTCTACCAAAATTCTGACTGTATCTGTGAGAATGAAGTATATAACGCTCATAAAAAATCAGAACTGACGGCGACAGAACAGGAGATGAAAGATTTGGAGATTGCTTGGAAAGTGGCAGGACTTACCAAGTCAAACTGTGTGGTCTATGTCAAAGATAGTGCGATGGTGGCTGTGGGTATGGGTATGACCAGTCGAGTAGATGCTGCTCAATGTGCCTTGAAAAAAGCAAAAGAGCTGAACATAGATGTAAGTGGTGCTGCGATGGCAAGTGAAGCGTTCTTCCCATTTCGTGACTCTATAGATGCAGCAGCAGAAGCAGGGGTTAAAGCGATAATTGAACCTGGTGGAAGTATCCGTGATGATGAGGTTATTAAAGCTGCTAATGAGCATGGAATCTCTCTCTATTTTACGACTGTTCGACACTTTTTACATTAATATTTACTCTCTTAGAGACCCAAATAGTGGTCTCTTGTTCTTAGTTTACAAATCATTCACGATTATATGTTAAACTTAGAGTACATATTATTTTATAAGGATACCAGAATGAAAATTCTCAAAAAAACAGTGCTAGGAGTTCTCCTTGTGGCTTCAAGCCTATCAGCAGAAGTTATCAACATAGAAGCTACACCAGCATTTATAAAAGATACAAAATTAAAAATTATAGATATTAGAACACAAGGCGAGTGGATAGAGACAGGGATTGTAAGAGGTTCGTATACGATAACTTTTTTCGATGAAAGAGGAAATTATAATATAGAGAGTTTTTTAGCAAAGTTAAATGCCGTAGTTAACAAAGATGAAAAATTTGCACTTATCTGTAGAACAGGCAGTAGAACAGGAATGATTTCCAATTTCTTAGGAAAAAAACTTAATTATCATGTTGTAAATTTAAAAGGTGGAATTATGAAACTGTTTAGAGAGGGGTTTGAGCCAGAGTTTTATGCTCCAAAAAAAAGATAAAATAAATAAAAAAGACCATGTTCTATAACATGGTCTAAAAAAGTTGATTACAAACTTCTATGCTTCTATGGTGCTTCATAATCACCATCAGTAGCTGCTGCATCCATCATACCATACATAAGACCACGAACACTCTCAGCCATCTCTAACATATCATCAGGAAGTGGGTGTCCACCATAAAGCATAAGCTCCATTGCCATTGTGTATAACCATCTGTTACCCTCATCATCTTCAACGATTAGGATTCTACAAGGCATAAATGCACCAAATGCTTCAGAGAAACCGATGAATTTTTCTGCAATTGCAGGGGCACAAAACGACAAGATTCTAATGTATCTTTTTCCATCAGGAGCTTTAATACTACTTTTAATTGCCATTTTAGCATCACCAACTACCAAAAAGTTATTCTCTTCAGCAATTGAACGCATATTGTCAATGGCATCTTCAGTAGATACATCATCATTAATTTTTACTTTTCTAATCATCGCTTCAGCACTGTTACCAGTCTCAAGAACTTTTTCAAACATATTCATATAATGACCCATTGCATCAGGGTGTAGGCTAGATACTTTGCCCATCATCCCTCCAAATGAAACCATCATGTAAATCAAAGCAATTACTACAATTGCACCTATAGCACTTAAAATATTTTTAAGCATTTTTTCTCCTTAAATTATTAGAATTATTATTTATAGTAACAGAGATTAAATGAATTAAACAAATTAAAAGAGTGGTTTATGATTATTCTAACTGAAAAAGCTACTAAAAGTGACTGAAATATTTATTAAATAATATATTAATAAATAAGTTATAATTATTAGTTAATAATCTTATTATTTATTTTAATGCTTTTGATATTATATTTTTTATATTTTTTACGCTACACTTTCATTATGAAAATGATAAAAAGAGAAGATTATTTTAGCAGACAGATTCAACTTTGGGGTGAAGAGGTTCAATCTTCATTAGAAAATAAGAGTATTGCTATTATCGGTTCAGGTGGGTTGGGTTGTAGTCTTGCTATGGCACTGGGTACATCTGGTATTGGCAGGGTAGATGTGGTAGATTTTGACACTGTTGGTCTACATAATATTCATAGACAAGTTGCCTTTACCTTAAAAGATGAGGGGTTGCTAAAAGCAGAGGTGACAGTTGAGCTGATACAATCAAAAAATCCTTTTATTCAGGCAGATGCTTTCTGTATGGATTTTGAGAGTTTTACAAAGTTGAAAAACTCCTATGACCTTATATTGGATGCTACGGACAATCTACAGACACGAGAAGAGATAGATGCTTATGCTAAAAGCATAAATAGACCTTGGATATACGCCTCTGTGGAGGAGTTTAATGGTCAAGTCTGTTTTTTTGAAAAGGCCTCTTTTGGGGTTTTTAATATCTCAAACCATAAACCAGGAGGGATTACAGCACCCATTGTAATGCACATCGCGTCACTTCAAGCCAATCTAGCATTGCGTTACCTTGCAGGGCTTAGTGTTGTAAAAGATAAGCTCTATTATCTCTATTTTAATGATGATGGAGAGTTAATAACTCAAAAATTTGGAATGCCTTCCTAAAATATTTTAATAATTTAAACTTTATAAACTTTACCCATAATCCTTTAGGATATAATAAAAATTATATTATAAAAATAAGGAAAGATAATGAAACAAGCAACAAAAGCACTTCATGCAGGGTATACAAAAGACGCACAAAAGACCATGAGTATTCCTATCTATATGTCAACGGCATTTGACTTTGGAAGTGCTGATTTTGCAGCGAGTAGTTTTAACTTAGAACAGGGAACAGACAACGTTTATACCCGTGTGGGAAATCCTACCAATGCGATTTTGGAGAGACGTTTTGCTGAGGTTGAAGGAGGGAGTGCTTCTTTGGCTGTTGCCAGTGGTATGGGTGCTATTTTCTACTCTATTTTAAATATTGTAGAAGCAGGTGATAACATTGTAGTCTCCAACCAACTCTATGGAGGAACAGTAACACTTTTTTCTCAAACACTTAAAAAATTAGGAATTGAGTCTCGCTATTTTGATGTACATTCGTCAGAGGCGATTGAGACTTTAATTGATGAAAAAACGCGATGTATCTTTTTTGAGAGCATCTCAAATCCCAGTATAGATGTTCCTAATTTTGAAAAAATTATTGAGATTGCTGATAGACATCAACTGCTTACTATTGTGGATAATACCGTGGCAACACCTATTCTGTGCCAACCCCTT